>NZ_JQSG02000006.1:0-371250 GCF_000754095.2 Acidihalobacter prosperus | reverse complement strand
GGAATTTGCTGCTTCTTCGCCACACAGCAGACGAAGCACTTTGAGCGGTACCGGAACGTCAACCTGCCAGGTCTCTTCAGCACAGTTTTGTTAGGGAAATGTCGGGATGAGGACGCTACCTGGGCAGCGGATTACGTAGGACGCCAACTGATCACCCGCCGCACTCAGAGCCAAAGCGGCACGCCGGGGGTTATTGCGCATCAGACGAACTCCATAACGGCCACCGAACAGCATGCCGAATCATATGTTGTCTACCCCCATGAGTTTAGCGGACTCGGGTTTCGTCGCCGTTGGTTTCGCCCAGGGATTGATGCGCTGCTGTTGACCGGTCCCGATTACGTGTTTCGGCTGTGGTGGCCTAGTAGCCAATGGCGGAACGTCACCAAAAGCCATCTGCCGGCCCTGTGGACCCAATCGCTCAAATCAAAGAAGGCGGGCAAGGCCAGGCCATGTCCCGCTCCCACCCAACCTGCTCCGCCGCCCAAGTCGGTCGGAGGCGCATCCGCCAAATCCGAACAGCGGATGGCCGAGGCACAACATGGCTCTACGAAGATTTCGGCCGACGAGGAAGCCGAGCAGCTTCAGCAAGTGACCGAAGCTCCAACTGCATCGCAACCGTCCACCGCCATGTCCCGACGTCGGAAATTTCGTCTCCGTTCCAGTTCCGAGCCCGCTGACCAGATGGAGGTCCGATAATGCTAAGCATCAGCAGCCGTGGGAGCGCCGGCGAAGCAGTCAACTATTACACGCACATGCGCGATGAGCGGGGGCGCGCGGATGAGTACTACGCGTCCGAAGGAGGCGGTCAATGGTTCGGGGCGGGCGCCGCTGCGCTGGGTCTGATCGGAGAGGTCAAGGCTGACATGTTTGTTATGGCGGCCGAGGGCCGGTCCCCGAGTGGCCAGGACTTGGTACAGGGAGCGGGGTCCGCGCACCGAGCCGGATGGGACGCTACGTTCAGTGCACCGAAATCCGTATCCGTCCTCTGGGGTTTGGCTGACGTCACGCGTCGCATGGAGATCCAGCGTACGCATGATCATGCGGTAGAGAGTGCGCTTTCACATATTGAGCAAGAGTTTTCGCTAGCCCGTCGTGGTAAGGGCGGCAGAGAGTATGAGTCGGCGAAGTTACTCATAGGTCTTTTTCGGCATGGCACAAGCCGTGAGCAAGACCCGCAGCTTCACACGCATGCATTTCTTCACAACTTGGCCATGAGGCAGGATGGAACCTGGGGCGGGATTGATCCCCTTGAGCTATATCGTTGGAAAATGGCTCTAGGCGCCATATATAGGGCCGAGCTAGCTGCCGGCATGGCCGAGCTGGGTTACCAAGTGGCTGCCGACGGTGATTCATTCAAGGTATGTGGCGTGCCCGATGATGTGTGTCGGTATTTCAGCAAACGCCGTGAGCAGATTGAGGCAGCGCTTTCCGAAGTTGGTATGGAAGGCTCCGCCAAAGCTAGCGAGCTGGCCGCCCTCAGCACCCGGGTGAGTAAAGCCAAAGATCTCGATGCCGAGCTTCTGCACGCGCGTTGGCAGGAGGAAGCGTCCGAAATGGGCTTCTCGGCCGATCAGACGCTGACCGCCAAAGTAGAGCCCAAAGACATCGGCCCTATGCCGAACCCCGAAGAGTTGCTGACCAAGGCTACAGCCTTGGATGCGGTGATCGAGAGCCGCCATATTTGGCGGACCGTTGCTGTCGCCGCCCAACACCGCGGGCTTCAGTTAGACACTATCCGTGAGCACGTAGACCTAGTCATGCGGAGCAGCGAGATCCTACGCATGGTGCATCCTGAGACTGGGGCTGTCCGCTACACCTCGCGTGCACTGTACCGTCAGGAGCGCAAGATCATCACCGCCGCCGAGGCCCGCAGCGCAGAAACCCACCACGTTGTGCCGAGCGCATTAGTGGACTCCGCGTTGGATCGATTTGCTGCTGAAAAGGGCTTTGCCCTGTCTACCGAGCAACAGGCCGCTGTCCGCTATGCGACCCAAAGCGATGGCGCCTTCCGGGTCATTGTCGGAGATGCTGGCGCCGGCAAATCCACTGCGATGCTGGCAGCGCGCATGGCCTGGGAAAGCAATAGTCAGCGAGTGCTTGGTTGTGCAATTTCCGGAAAGGCCGCAGCGGGTCTGCAAGAGGGCAGTGGGATTAAAAGCCGCACGATTGCCGGTCTGCTAATAGCCCTGGAACCGTCGGTCAATGAGGATACAGACGAGGTTCATCCACCGCGAGAGGTTCTCTCCAGCACCGACGTTCTCGTGATTGATGAGGCCGGCATGGTCGACTCACGGACCATGCACAGGATCATGCAACACGCCGCCATCGCCGGATGCCGCGTGGTCATGGTGGGTGATCACAAGCAGCTTCAGGCAGTTTCGGCCGGCGGGGTTTTCAGGCATCTCGCCGAACGCGATTCGGCACGAATCTCAGAGATTCGTCGTCAGAAAGCCGAATGGGCCAAAGTAGCCGTCGAGGAATTCAGTCGCGGCGAGGCGGCCGCCGCGATCACCAAATTTCTCGATCGCGACTTGGTCTATGTCGAGGACGATCAGCGAGCAGCAATCGATCGCACCGTGGACCGCTGGGTACACCACTCAGCCGTGGTGGGTGAGTCAGAAACGTTATTAATGGCCTCAACCAATGTGGAGGTCCAGGCACTGAATCAGGCGGCGCGCGCTCGGATGTCGGCCGAGCACAAACTAACCAATGAAGTCGTTATTCAGGTGCGTGACAGGGAAGGGCGGCCAGCCGGTCGACTTCAGGTCGCCGAAGGTGATCGATTGCTTGCGAAGAAAAACGACCGAGCAACAGGCCTGAAGAATGGCGATCTGGTAACCGTCGATCGAATCAACTACACGCAAGAAGGCTTGCGGATCCTCGTCCGTCTCGACCGCACTGGTGAGCGCGTGGCAATCGATCCAGCGGAGTACAGCCAGCTCCGGCATGGCTACGCCGTTACGACTTATGCAGCCCAAGGCGCCACGGTTGATAGAGTCGTGGCGCTCGCGGGCGGCAGCATGACCAGCCGCGAAAGCATCTATGTACAGATGAGCCGTATGCGGCAAACGGCCGAGATCATAGCGACTAGGCAGCAGCTGCGCGACGCGGCTGAGCAGCTGCCGCCAACAGAAAAAATGCGGGGTCTGGCCCAGACAATTGCCGCGGAGCAATTCGTCGAGTTGCCGCCCGAATGCGACGACTCATTTGCAGCATGTCGAGCCTGGCTGGATCAGCACGCGTGCAATGTTCTGGGCATTGACGGGCGGCCAGCAAGCGACCCGCGGCTGGCTGAGATGCGTGATTTGGTGTCGGCGATGAGCGCCAGCAGGCAAAAAGAGACAACCCTGGACTATGTGGTCGAGCAGTCCGGGCTGGAGGAAGCCCAAGCGATGAGCGGCTCAGAGCAACAAGACATGGTCGCCCAGGCGATGCAGGAGCAGGAAGACGAAATAGTCATGACGATGGAGGATTGGTGATGAAACCGATTTATCCCCCCCCTTTAGACGTACTTGCTAGCCCCGCTATTCATGCGGGTCGATCAAGACTAACGGTTTTAGTCGTCTACATACTCAGCAAGTTGACCTGAAGTTTGAAGGAGTTATCTATGCAATGGGGATTCACGTTGGGCTCTGGTTCAGACATGCAGCAGTGGATAGTCCGCGTTCCTGAAGGCGCGCATCCGCCTAGCGTCGGCGAGACGGTTCATTTCAGCAAGGGACTGGCGGGGGCATTTACAGTTATTTCACGAGTGTTTATGGCAGAGCTGCCTGAAGAAAAACTCGATGGCCCACTGACTTGGGGTTGGTCATTTGTCATTGAGTAAAGGTGTGCGGATCTGGCTGTGGGAAACACAGCTAAATCCTGTTTCTGTTTCATGTCATGGCGCCGGCCTCCTGCCTAGTTCAGGTTCAAGAACAGCTCATTCGGCTGTGGAGGCTCGCACCTAAGTTAATAAGTGCTCAGTGAGCGTTTAGTGAATTCTCGCTGGGCACTCATCCTTCTTCCATCTGTGCCCATTGGGGCCGGCGGCAGCCGGTTTTCGCTTGGCTACATCTCTCTCGTGACTCCGCTGCGTTCATGTGCGCGATAACCCTCTGCGCACATCATCTACGCTGCGCGCTTCCGCTTGCCCAACAGCGCCGGACTGTCGGCAGAAAGCGCCAGCAGACCGGCAAAGGCCGCTAAGGGGCGCCGCCCCTCGCGCGCGTCAAGGGTGCGCTTCGCCCTGCAGGGTCAGCCCGTGTCCTCGCGGTGCTGCGGGCCGCGCCAGCCGGCCCCTCCGGCTCTTGACGCTTGCTACCCCTGCCCTCGCCGGGCGGCAGGTTTGCGTACGCCACGCAAACCGACCGCCACTAAGGCTAGGAGCAGCACCGATGAATCAGACTGCAAGCAACTCAAGCGCTTTCGCCCGTGACGAAGAAGGTAACTACCAGGCATCCCGGCCGGTCAGCGCCGACGACGTGCTGGAGCTGGCACGGAACATCCTGGCAGAACGAGTGCATCGCGGGACAGTCATCAGCAGCCCCAGGGAGGCCGAGCAGTACATCAGCCTTCGCCTTGCGCCTCGGGAGCATGAGATGTTCGCCATCCTATGGCTGGACAACCGGCATGGGGTGATCGCCTTTGAAGAACTGTTTACGGGCACGATTGACGGATGCAGCGTCCACGCACGGGAGGTCGTCAAACGAGCATTAGCGAATAACGCGGCTGCATGCATCCTGGCTCACAATCACCCCAGCGGTAACCCTGAACCCTCGGCGGCGGATCAGACCATCACACGGCGGATTAAAGAGGCGCTTGGGCTAGTCGACGTGCGCGTCTTGGATCACCTCATTGCTGCTGGCGGCGGGGTTTCAAGTATGGCGGAGCTGGGGATGGTTTGAGCCTATCATCGGACAGTAGGCATGGACATGGATGCCTATGTGGACAACAACACTATGCCAATTAATATCAACTGTTGATATAGTTAACTATGCGCACAGATCATGGCATAGATACCCTGCTAGACCTGGATGGTCAGATCATCGATCAAGGCCGCGGGTACTGGATCAAGTTCGAAGTTTGGCGTGTCGAGGTGAGTCCGGCCGTTCCACATGGCATCCGCTACTCCCTAACGCTCCACGAGCCATATGGAACGAGGATCTTAGGGTACGACAACGCACACGCAGTCAAACCGCCGAAGAAGTTCAAGTATGCGGGGCGCATCCTTGCCCATGACCACAAACATCGTCATGTCTCTGACAAAGGTGTGTCCTACGAGTTTCAGGACGCCGCCCAGTTGCTGGCGGATTTTTTTGCAGACGTGGATCGCGTACTGAAAGAGGTTGAAAGCCAATGAAACAGATTGTTATCGGCATCATGCCGCAAGAGCAGATTCGAGAGCGGATGCTGGCCATCGCGCGCGGCGAGTACAAGCCAAAGCCTAGCGAGCCCAAGGTCTGGTTTACGTCCATGCGCTCCCTGGCCGAAGTTCTGAGCGACGACAACCGCGCACTGCTTAAAGTCATCATGGAAACCAAGCCGGAATCGATCTCTGCTCTGGCTGAAGCGACTGGCCGTAAGCAGGGCAACCTATCGCGCACGCTGAAAACGCTGTCCAACTACGGCATTGTCGAAATGCGCCGCGAGAACCGTCATGTGCGACCGATCGCGAAAGCGTCCAAATTCAGGATAGTGGCAGCGTGATTCAGTTTGATTGGCACTTGGCCGACTCGACTCCCGAACGACCGGATCGGGAGTTTGCGCGCTGATGCCGAATACACTGCTGACGCCGTTCCAAAGCCAATACTACGCCTGGCTGCTTACTCGCCGAGCGGCCAGTGACACTGTTGAATCCCTGGCGTCTACCTTGGTGGACTCTCAGGTCGACCTCAACCCGCATCAGGTTGAGGCCGCCCTGTTCGCCTGCAAGAACCCACTTTCCCGCGGAGTGATCCTGGCTGACGAGGTGGGTCTTGGCAAAACCATCGAAGCGGGCTTGGTCATCATGCAACGCTGGGCAGAACGGCGGCGCAAGATGCTGATCATCGTCCCAGCCAACCTGCGCAAGCAGTGGCACCAGGAGCTGCAGGACAAGTTTGGCCTGCAAGGGCTCATTCTCGAAGCCAAAAGCTATAACGCGATCCGCAAAAACGAGGGGCGTAATCCATTTCAGACCACAGATGGCCCGATCATCTGCTCTTACCAGTTTGCAAAGGCTAAAGCCGATGATGTCAGAGATATCGCGTGGGATCTGGTGGTGCTCGACGAAGCTCATCGCCTGCGCAACGTCTACAAGACGGGCAACGTCATCGCTAGGACGTTAAGAAATGCGCTTGCTCATGTTCATTCCAAAGTCCTACTGACCGCAACACCACTACAGAACTCGTTGCTTGAGCTCTACGGGCTGGTGAGCATGATCGATGACCGGGTATTTGGTGACCTGGACAGTTTTCGAGTGCAGTTCTCTGCGCTGGGCGGGGACCGGGATTTCAGTGGCTTGCGTGAACGTCTGGCTAGCGTGTGCAAACGCACGTTACGCAGGCAGGTTCAACCGTACGTGTCATACACGGAACGCAAGGCCATCGTTCAGGAGTTCATCCCTTCGGAAGAAGAGCGTGAACTGTCCAGGCTCGTTGCCGCTTACCTGCGCCGGCCTAATCTCAAGGCGTTGCCAGACGGACAGCGCCAGCTGATCTCTCTCGTCCTTTGGAAACTGTTGGCGTCCAGTACGCATGCGATTGCAGGTGCGTTGGAGACTATGGCCAATCGTCTACAGAAGGTGCTGGATGAGGCACCCGAAGTGGACGACCTGTCCGAAGTGCTGGATGAAGACTACGAATCGCTCGACGAAACGGCTGATGAATGGAACGACCAGGCTCCGGACTCCGCACCTAGTCACGCCGAACGTGAGGCTATCGCCGCAGAGATCGAAGAGCTTCGACAGTTCAAAACCTTGGCGACCAGCATTCAGCACAATGCCAAGGGCAAAGCGTTGCTCGTCGCGCTGGACCGCGCCTTCTCTGAATTGGAGCGGCTGGGTGCAGCCCAGAAGGCCATAATCTTCACTGAGTCCCGCCGCACGCAGGATTACTTGCTCGGCTTACTGGCGGACACGCCCTACGGTGAAGACATTGCACTCTTCAACGGCACAAACAGCGACGCACGCGCCCAGGCGATATACAAAGACTGGCTACAACGACACGCAGGCACTGATCGCATCACCGGTTCCAAAACGGCCGATACCCGTGCGGCCCTGGTCGAGCATTTCAAGGAACGCGGCAAGATCATGATCGCCACAGAGGCCGGTGCCGAGGGCATCAACCTGCAATTCTGCTCGCTCGTTATCAACTACGACCTGCCATGGAATCCGCAACGGATCGAACAGCGCATCGGGCGCTGCCATCGTTACGGGCAAAAGCACGACGTGGTCGTCGTCAACTTCGTCGACCGCAGCAACGAAGCCGATGCGCGGGTCTACGAATTGCTCGCGCACAAGTTCCAGCTTTTCGAAGGCGTCTTCGGAGCCAGTGACGAAGTGTTAGGAACCATCGGCTCCGGCGTCGATTTCGAACGGCGTATAGCTGACATCTATCGCAACTGCCGCGAACCTAGCGAGATCAAGGCCAGCTTCGAACAACTGCAACTCGATCTGTCCGGTGAAATCAACGAAGCGATGGTCAAAACACGCCGGATTTTGCTGGAGAACTTCGACGAAGAAGTGCAGGAAAAGCTCCGTGTCCAGGCAGACGACAGTCGCGCCGCACGCAACCGCTTCGAGCGGATGCTGATGGACCTCACCGAAGCCGAATTGAACGGCTACGCGAGTTTCGATGCCGGCGGCTTCCGGCTTCAGCGCCTGCCGATCGGCGTTGACGGCAAGGGTCCAACGGGTATCGAACTCGGGCGCTACGAACTGCCCCGTCGTTCTGGTGAGGCGCATCTATACCGTGTCAATCACCCGTTGGCCCTATGGCTGACCGAACAGGCAAAGTCTCGCGCACTGGATGGCGCGCGACTCGTATTCGACTATGAGGCTTATGGCTCTCAGATTGCCACCTTGAAGCCCTACCGCGGCAAAGCAGGGTGGCTTACCGTGAAACTGATCGAAGTCGAAACACTCGGGAGCCGTGAGCAACACCTGCTGGTCGCGGCCAGCACCACCGATGGCACCACGCTTGTCGAAGACGACCCGGAAAAGCTGCTGCGCTTGCCCGCCACCCAAGAGCAGGCGGGGTTATTCAACACAGCCGACGCCGTGCTTTCGTCCGACTTAGAAACGCGCAAGAACAATCTTTTGCGAGATGTGAACCAGCGCAACCTCGGCTACTTCGAACAGGAAGTACGAAAGCTGGACGCCTGGGCGGACGACCTCAAGCTCGGGCTTGAACAAGAGATCAAAGATATTGACCGCGAGATTAAGGAGTTGCGCCGTACCGCCGCCGTCGCGCCTACATTGGAAGAAAAGCTCTCATGGCAAAAAAAGCAGCGAGAACTGGAAGGTAAGCGAAGCAAGCTGCGCCGAGAGTTGTTTGCGCGGCAGGATGAGGTGGAAGCTCAACGCAACGAACTGATCGATCAATTGGAATCGCAGCTTCAGCAACAGGTTCATGAACAGACACTATTTGACATCGAATGGGAGCTGAAATGACGCCATATCTCAACCTCAACGGGAACTCCAATGTTCTTGCTTTTGAGGCAACTGAGGATTCGATTCTTGTGGTCTTCAAGAGCGGAGCGTGTCGCAAATATCTCTACAACACCGCTCGTCCAGGCGGGGCAGTAGTCGAGAGGATGAAAGTCCTTGCGGTGCAAGGACGCGGATTGAACTCCTACATCAATACGACAGTGAAAGATCGCTACGCAAATAAGTGGTGAGAATCGTATGAAATCTCCGTCCGAAGAACTTGTTGAGTTGATCGCTCCACTCTTGGTAGAGCGTGGCCTGCTGTTGCCTGAGGATATGAATAAGTACCAGGCCAAGATAGCTGCAGGAACAATGAAGTCAGAGGACTGGCTTCTTGCAACGGAAAAAGCAACGGATCGAGGAGAAACTGATGACTAGTCCCTCGCTGGTCAACCTGCGGGTAGAGAATCTTCGCGGAGCAGTTTCGCCATTTATCCTCGACTTCGAGAAAGGGAGAAAGCTCACCATCGTTTATGGCGAAAACGGAACGGGGAAATCAACAATTTCGGACGCCCTCGATCTGCTTGGCAATGGCAATGTAGGGTCTTTAGACAGACGTGGGGTGGGAGGCACCACTCGGACGTACTGGCCGTCAGTCGGCAAAGCGCATACCGATGTGAAGGTTGTGCTTGAGACTTCGGCAGGAACATGCACTTTGTCGTTGGGCAAGAAGACTGCGGTAGTAGATAACGAGCAGTTCAAGCCACAAGTTGATGTCCTTAGACGTAGTCAGGTGCTGAGTTTGATAGCTGCTCAACCCGCTGAGCGCTACAAAGAAATCAGCAAATTTGTTGACGTATCCGGCGTGGAAGCTTCAGAAACAGCCCTGAGAAGGTTGATCGACAACAAGCAAAGTGAATACGAAACCGCAACAACGCGCCTTGGCGCAAACAAAGAGGCCATTGAAAATTTTTGGGCCCAGGCGGGATGCCCTGCGCCTGATGCTTTCACATGGGCCCAGTCGGAAATCCAAAAAGATCAGAAAGAACTCGATCTTCGAAAAGCTGCAATTGACGGTTTACTTTCTTGTTGGGACAAGGTTGCTTCACATCCAGATAAGCTTGAGAGGCTCAACGAGCAAGTTGAGCTTGCGAAGACTGCTTTACGGGTTTCCAAGGAAAAATTCAATGAAATTACTAGTGATGCAACGGATGACTACTTGGAAGTTCTGGGTATCCTGAAAGCTGCGCAATTGCACTTTGCACAGCATCCGCATCCAGAAGTTTGTCCACTTTGCGAAAGTGCAGAAAAGGCTGAGGGATTGGTTGAGGAGGTCAATAGACGCATTCAGGCGCAAGGACTTCACTCCAAACTCGATACCGCGAAGGAAGCGGTCGCGAACGCAGAACGAACCGTGCAAATGAGCACGCAGCGCCTTGAGGATTTTAGGGGCGACGCGAGCAGTGACTTTGAGTCACTCGAAAACTATTGCGCGGATACCAAAGCGATTTTCGACTTAGACATCCCCTCGTTTCCCATCCCCTCTGGGGATGATCAATGGAAAGATTGGCTTGATGCTCACAAAGCAAAGCGTGAGGGGTGGAAGCAAGCCGCTGACGCTTGCGTGGATAGCAAGAACTTCATCGAAACCTTACGCCGTTCACTGAACGACTACAAAGAGAGTGAAACCGTCGCCAAAGACTTGGTAGCAGTGCTTCCTCGGCTTCGAGAAGTTCTGGCTATTGTGGAGCGCGAACGAAAGCAATACACGGATGAAATTCTTGCCGTTATCTCCACTCGAGTAGGTGAGTTATATGAAAAAATCCATCCGGGCGAAGGATTAAAAAAGATTGTATTAGCGCTAAATGCAGCAAGACGTGGTTCCCTGGACATAGCCACTGAATTCGCTGGTAAGGCAGGCACACCTCCGCAGGCATATTTCAGTGATTCGCACTTGGATACGTTGGGTCTGTGCGTGTTTCTGGCATTGGCGGAACGGGAAAATCCGGAAACCAAGATTCTCGTGTTAGATGACGTATTGGGCAGCGTGGACGAACCGCATGTCGAAAGAGTCATTGGGCTGATATATGACATCAGTCAGCAGTTTCAGCATGCTATTGTGACCACTCACTACCGCCCCTGGCGAGAGAAGTTCCGTTGGGGCATATTGAAACCGGATCAGGTATGTCAGTTTGTCGAGTTGCGACACTGGTCATTTGGCGATGGTATCACTCTGACGGGCTCCACCCCGGAAATCACACGATTGAAGGCTCTCTTAGCCACGCCTGATCCTGACGTTCAGGCTATCACGGGTAAGGCAGGTGTCATTCTCGAGGCGATCCTTGATTTCTTAACTTTGAAGTACGGGTGCGCTGTTCCGAGAAATCCGAGAAACGCCTATGTGCTGAGCGATTTGTTGAATGCCGTCAACGGAAAGCTGCTCAATGCGCTGTCTGTTGAATCCGTTGGTGAGGATGACAACGGTGATCAGGTCATCATACCTTTTCCGATTAGGCCGATTCTTGATGAACTAAAGGCCATTGCCCAAGCGAGAAATGTCTTGGGGGCGCACTTCAATGCGCTTTCTTTCGAGCTGTACCCTGAAGATGGGATCAGATTTGCCCGATTGGTTGAGCAATTATCCGATGCGCTTATATGTCCAGATCACGGCTGGCCCACAAAAGACACCGGTAGTTATTGGAAGAACGGTGGCGACACACGCCGCCTGCATCCTTTGAGAAAACCAAGTTAAATCCACATGATTATCAAACAAAAACTCGAACTCACCTGGATTGGCAAGGAAAAGAGGCCGAAGCTAGAGCCACGCATTCTGCTCGAAGGTCCCGAAAAGTCCTATCACGCCAAGCATCGCGTCTCCGACAATGACATCTTCGACAACCGCCTGATCTTTGGAGACAACCTGCTGGCACTGAAGGCGTTGGAGCAGGAGTTTTCAGGCCAAGTAAAATGTGTGTTCATCGACCCGCCGTACAACACCGGCAGCGCGTTCACGCATTACGACGACGGTTTGGAACATTCGATTTGGCTCGGCTTGATGCGCGATCGGTTAGAGGTCATCAAACGGCTGCTATCGGAGGATGGCTCGCTGTGGATAACAATTGATGACAACGAAGCACATTACTTAAAGGTATTGTGCGACGAGGTGTTTGGGCGTGCCAACTTTGTAGCAAACGTGATTTGGGAAAAAGCCGACTCCCCACGCAATTCGGCTAGGCAGTTCTCGAATGATCATGACCATCTTTTTGTTTTTTCTAAAAACCCAGAATGGGTTCCTAAGAAACTAGCGCGTACTGAAGAAGCAAACTCAATTTATTCCAACCCTGATAATGATCCGTTAGGACCGTGGCTACCTGGCGATCCATACGCAAACAAACCCTATTCTAAAGGCCTGTATTCGATTGTGGGGCCAACAGGACGAGTTTTCTCACCTCCACCAGGTCGTTTCTGGCGAATTTCAGAAGAGAAGCTTAGGGAGTTGGACGCAAAAGGTCGAATATGGTGGGGACCGACGGGTGCGGCGCGCCCGAGCATTAAGCGCTATTTATCGGAAGTTGGAGACTTGGTGCCGCGCACTTTATGGAGCAAAAATGATGTCGGAAGCAACCGGACGTCGAAAAATGAAATGCGCGCCCTTTTCCCCGGAGATAGTTCATTCGATACGCCTAAGCCCGAGAAGTTGATCGAGCGGGTTATCAATATCGCCACCAACCCTGGCGACCTTGTTCTCGACTCCTTCGCCGGTTCCGGCACTACCGGTGCAGTCGCGCATAAAATGAGTCGCCGTTGGATCATGGTCGAACTCGGCGAGCACTGCCATACCCTCATTATCCCGCGCCTAAAAAAAGTCATCAACGGCGAGGACCAAGGGGGCATTTCCAAGACAGTTAACTGGCAAGGCGGCGGTGGTTTCCGCTATTACCGCCTCGCGCCCTCTTTGATCGTCAATGACCGCTGGGGCAATCCGGTCATTAATCCGGAGTACAACGCGGCGCAATTGGCCGAGGCGTTGGCTAAGCTGGAAGGCTTCACTTACGCGCCATCGGAAACGCTCTGGTGGCAGCACGGGCATTCCAGCGAACGCGATTTCATCTATGTCACCACGCAGAACCTCTCCGCCGAACAGTTGCAGGCGCTGTCCGACGAAGTCGGCGCAGAGCGCAGCCTGCTAATTTGTTGCTCGGCCTTCCGGGGCGTGAGCGCCGCGCAGGCCGCCGACCGCTGGGCGAATCTGACGTTGAAGAAGATTCCTAAGATGGTGTTGGATCGCTGTGAATGGGGCCACGACGATTACAGCCTTAATGTAGCCAATCTGCCTATGGCAGAGGTTGAGCAGGAAGACCGAACGACTACCGTAGATAACGCCGAACCCACTAAAGGAAAGAAGGCAAGCGTTGCTGACGTAGCACAGGTTGATCTCTTCGATCAAAGCAGCGGTGAGGATGAATGATGAGCCTTCGTACGCTGCATGCTGTTACCGGTCGTTTGTCACTTCGCCCACCACAGGCAGAATCTTTAGAACGTCTGAAGCGGATGCTGGACGCTGCGCCTAAGATGCTGCGGCATGAAGATCGAGACGTCGCTGTACTTCTTTCCACGCTGAAGGCTGAATTCCCGACGTTGGAAGACTTCGAGCGCGAGTTCCCCTCACTGTGCTTCGCCCTGGCGACCGGCGTGGGCAAAACGCGCCTGATGGGTGCGTTCATCGCCTACCTGCATCTGGCGCACGGCATCAACAACTTCTTCGTGCTGGCGCCGAACCTGACCATCTACAACAAACTGATCACCGACTTTACGCCGAATACACCGAAGTACGTGTTCAAGGGCATTGGCGAGTTCGCAATCAATGCGCCGCGTGTGATCACGGGCGACAACTACGAACAGCAGAACATCACCGGCGGCGAATTGTACGGCGAGATTCGTATCAACATTTTCAACATCTCGAAGATCAATTCCGAAGTACGTGGCGGCAAGGAGCCGCGCATCAAGCGCATGCGCGAGGTGCTCGGCGAGAGCTACTTCAATCATCTGGCGAATCTGCCAGATCTGGTGCTACTTATGGACGAGTCGCACCGCTATCGCGCTCAAGCCGGGATGCGCGCGATCAATGAACTGAATCCGTTGTTCGGTCTGGAGGTGACGGCCACGCCGTTCGTGGAATCCAGCCGTGGACCGGTACCCTTCAAGAATGTGGTGATGGATTATCCGTTGGCGCGGGCTATTGAAGATGGCTTCGTCAAAGAGCCGGCGGTGGTTACTCAGCGCAACTTCGACGCTAAGTCGCATAGTCCAGAGGAAATTGAGAAGACCAAACTCGAAGACGGCGTGCGACTGCACGAAACCACCAAGGTGGAACTGCTGACCTACGCCCGCGAGAACGGTGTCAAGCCGGTCAAGCCGTTCATGCTGGTGATTGCTCGGGACACCACGCATGCGGGTCAACTCCGGGCGCTGCTGGAATCCGTCGCCTTCTACGAAGGTCGTTATAGCGGCAAGGTGATCCAGGTCGATTCCAGCCGTACAGGCGCGGCCGAGGAAGAGATGGTCACGCGCTTACTGGCAGTGGAGAGCGTGGATGAGCCAACCGAGATCGTGATTCACGTCAACATGCTCAAGGAAGGCTGGGACGTGACCAATCTCTACACCATCGTACCTCTGCGCGCTGCCAACGCCCGCACGTTGATCGAACAGAGCATCGGGCGCGGTCTGCGTCTCCCTTATGGGAAACGCACCGGCGTAGCGGTTGTGGATCGGCTCAACATAGTGGCCCACGACAAGTTTCAGGAAATCATCGACGAAGCCAATCGCGGCGATTCGCCGATTCGATTGCAGCGGGTCATCCTCGATGCGCCGAGTGCGGATGACAATAAGGTGAGTGTGCGGGTTGCACCCGGCGCGGCCGTGCGTCTTGGTCTCACGGAGACGCCAGGCGTTGGCGGCTTTCAGGCATCGTCTACTGACGAACCGGCGGCGAGCGCCACACTTGCCCCAGTCTTTTCGACCGAAGTTGAGAAGCAGGCGGCGCGCGTCGTCCTGGATGTCATCGGCAGATACGAAGTGAAGCGCGAACAGGTGCCGACCAGCCGTGCTCTGCTGGATGAAGCTGTGCAGCAGGAAATCCTGACGGAAGTATCCGAGCGTCTGAAGCCCATGCAAGCCGGTCTGCTGGACGGCGCGGACACATCGACGCCGGCGTTGGATCTAGTCGCGGTGGTATCCAAGACCACCGAAATACTGATCGACCAAACCATCGACATCCCACGCATCGCCGTGGTGCCGAGCGGCGAGGTGACGACCGGCTTTCATCCATTCACGCTGGATTTGAGCCAGCTTAATCTCCAGCCGGGGCAACGCGAGATTGTTGGCCAAATGCTGCGTACGAACGAGCAGTTCACGTTGGCCGCGGAAATCGGATTGAAGGAGCGACGTCCTGAGGACTATATCGTTCACGCCCTGGTAGACTTCGACGATATCGACTATTTCACGCATTCCGGCTTGCTCTACGACCTGGCTGGCCAGATGGTGCAGCACCTGCGTGGTTACTTGTCGGAAGAAGAAGCCATCGAGGTTCTAGATCGCGACCGGCGTCTCATCGCCCGCGAAATCCACGCGCAGATGATCAACCACTTCTGGGAAGAAGCGACCGAATACCAGGTGCAAGTCAGCCGAGGATTCACGGAACTAAAGCCCTGCAACTACACTGCTGCAGCAGGCCAGGCCCCGCACAACTATCGAGAAACCGTGACCGAAACGGGGCGCATCAAACAGATGCTGTTCGACGGATTCTCGCGGTGTCTATATCCGCTGCAAAAGTTCGACTCGGATACGGAACGGCGTTTCGCTGTGCTACTGGAACGTGACGCACTGAAGTGGTTCAGGCCTGCGAAGGGACAATTCCAGATTTACTACCAGCTCGGCACCGAGCAACCCGAGTACATCCCGGATTTCGTCGCCGA
Source organism: Acidihalobacter prosperus (assembly GCF_000754095.2). Lineage (NCBI taxonomy): Bacteria > Pseudomonadati > Pseudomonadota > Gammaproteobacteria > Chromatiales > Ectothiorhodospiraceae > Acidihalobacter > Acidihalobacter prosperus. Next base: position 355,668 of record NZ_JQSG02000006.1, on the reverse strand, counting down.
AACAGACTCGACGGTTTTCATGATCGAGACCAAGGCGCGGGGCGATATCGATACCACTGAGGTTCAAGCCAAGGCATCTTCTGCAACGCAGTGGTGTAGACACGCTTCGGATTATGCGACGGGTGTCGGTGCGAAGCCTTGGAAGTACTTACTGATTCCGCACGACGATGTGGTTGAATCGAGGAGGCTCTCCGATTTCCTTCGGTTTGAGTGCACAGCATAGACCGTCACCGGTGCATAAGTGGATTTCCGGACCAGTCGGCTTTTGTCATTTACCGTTAGGGTGAACTAGTGGACATACAGCGGGTAGAACAAAGGCGATTCACAAAAGGCGATTGTGGCGTTGCCTGTGTTGCGATGATCACAGGAAAGCGGTACGAGGAAGTTGAGCGTAGATTTCACAAAAGAGGGTTGGTATCGAACGGTGAGTACTTCACCTTTCATAAGGACTTGATGGATGTTCTCGAAAGTTTCGGATACGAGGTAAAGCGTAGGAAGTTCGTCTCATGGAAGACTGTGTGCTTCCCGGCAATCGTGAAGGTGAATGTCCGTGCAGGAAATTATTGGCACTGGGTTGTTCTCGCTGGAGATCGAAAAATTCTTGACCCAAAGCCAGGAATGCCTAAGGTCGTGAATCATTATCGCGGGAGAAAGGGCGAGGGTCAGTATTTGTATGTCGTTCAGTCCTAACCAACTAATGAAGCCGACACCGGGAAGCGTTACGCTTTACGTAGGAATCGGCGCGGCTTATCGGGAACGTTAGCTTTTATTCTCAAAATGGCAAACATTACGCAGATTCGTGGGGCGTTACTGGAGGAAGCTGTACTTTTCCTTCTTGGCAAAGTGGGCTATGACGTTGTCGATCCTACATCCCCCCGCATTTCGGCCGGGCGATGATATGCGGGTTGGCCATTCAGGACTAGAGATTCGTGGACGCGGCACCTGGCATCAGATCGATGCATTCGCGCTGTGGCCTCATTCTCCCGCTTTTATGTATCCGCTACGACTAATAGTCGAAGCAAAGTGCTACAAAGTTCATCAGCCGGTTGGGGTTGGAGTTCCGAGAAACGCCGTTGGCGTACTCAAAGATATTTCAGAAAATTACTTCACATATCGAAGACACGGGCAAGAGTTTCAGGGCCCGCGCTATAATTACACGGCAGCTATATTCTCCACCTCAGGATTCACCCGAGGTGCAATAGAATACGCGATCGCTCATCAAATATTTCTCATCCAGTACGAGAATGTTCCAGTAATCCGGCCGTTGGTTGAGGCCATTCGGCGATTTGATGAAGGCTGCATTTCCGTTCGGGGTCAGGGAACGATATCGGCCGCTAGAAATTATTACCGCGACCTCTTGGCGGGGCGTGAACCTGCGGATAGTGGTACTAACCGGTTGAGCGAGGAAGGGATTGAGCTTCTTAGGGGCTCTATTACTGAGGCGTGCCGCGCGATTGGAGGGTCGTACTTTGGAATGCTTCAAGGTCGATGGCCAATGCATTTACTTCGATCCGAACCGCTTCCGTCATCTGCGTTTGAGAATGATATTGTCATGTGCAGCGTTAATGGCAACAATCGTGGCGAATGGACGTTCGTTCCGCTTGATGTCTCAAGAGGTAGCGCTCGCTGGTTCGAGTTGGAATTCAGCTTGCCATCGGTAATGGCCGATCTAGTGGCTGAGAACTGGGACAACCCAATAGCCGTCGCAAATATCAAGCAGGACTTCTTTTCATACATTGATCTTTCTGGCGTCATTGGTGGGATTCGCCGGAACGTTCGTCTTAAGCTAGATCGAGACTGGATTAGGCGCTACGTCTCGCTGAGCGCGGAAATTTAACCTCCCGGTGGATAGGGACTACCGGCAAGCTGCACTTGCCGCCATCGCGCCATCGTTATGTGGTCGGTTCTACCTACAGAAGATCGACGATATCGTGTGCCTGAAGATGTGAATACCGATTTAGCATGGATAGGGTCTTATGCCGTGTTAGTTGTTGTAGTTGCTGGCTAGTAAGTCCGCGCTTAGCGTAGATCGTGGTCGCCAAGTGCCGCAAATCGTGAATTCGGACATCTGACAAGTCGGCGCGGTTGATCACTCGCTCCCATGCCTTATGTAACTGAAATGGCTTGAATGGCTGCCCTGGTTTTGGGGGCGTTACGCAAAAAATCAAATCAGCACCGCGAGGTCTTGCAGGACAGGCGATTGCTTCATGCAGAGTGCGGCATGCGCGCGCTGAGAGCGGCACCGCTTGCCTCTGGCGAGGCCCAGCCGCTTTCGCGTAGACATACAGAACACGACGCGCAAAGTCGATATCTTGGACCCTTAACCCCACTATCTCACCATGCCTCATTGCGGTCTGCATGGCTAGGCGTATCGCATGCATGATCATGGGTTGTGAGTCTGCGTTAGCGGACTTCAGAAGGCGTTTAATCTCCGACCATGACAGAAGGCGGTCGCGAACACGACCTGCTGGCTTTTTCACCTGCTTGGCGGGGTTGATGGCCAATCCGACTCGCCATTCCTTGATGGCTACGTCAAAGAGCGATCCGAGCAGGGTCAATTCGAGGCGGACCGTGTCTGGTGCTAGTCCTGCAGATAACCGAGCTTCTCGGTACTCAGCGATCTTTCCAGCATCAAGTGAGGCCAAGCTGTATTGACCTAGAGCGCGGTTGAGCTGTCTGGCAATCACACCTTCTTTCTTTCTGGTGTGCTCCTTTTTGGTGGGCGACACTTCTCGAAGGTAGCGTTCCAACGCTTCGCCCACCGTAAACCGCGATGGTGCCGCACGCGAGACGAAGACTCCTTGGACCATCGCATCTTCCGTGGTGCGTGCCCAATCTTCTGCATCGCGTTTTAATCGGAAGGTTTTGATGGTGGTCGGCCAGCCCCGTTTCCGGATCAAGGCCTTCCAGGTGCCAGACGGGGTCTTCACTATGGTCGCCACTGATACACCTCGGTACACTGAGACTGTACCGAAATTGTACTTCATCGAGCTATGAGAAGAAAATTGACCCTTTTAAACTTCGTAACCTATTGATTTATATGGTGGGCCCGCTCGGACTCGAACCGAGGACCAAGGGATTATGAGTCCCCTGCTCTAACCAACTGAGCTACAGGCCCGCACTGTGTGACGGCCCGCCGTGAGGTGGCTTGGCGGGCCGTGCGACTCTATCTTATTGTTCGGCGTCGAGGAAGCTGCGCAGCAGCTCGGAGCGGCTGGGGTGGCGCAGCTTGCGCAGAGCCTTGGCTTCGATCTGGCGGATGCGTTCGCGGGTCACGTCGAACTGCTTGCCGACCTCTTCGAGGGTGTGGTCGGTGTTCATGTCGATACCGAAGCGCATGCGCAGCACCTTGGCTTCGCGAGCGGTGAGCGAGCCGAGTACTTCGCGGGTGGTTTCGCTGAGGCTGTCGCGCGTGGCCGTATCGATGGGCGACATGACATTGCCGTCCTCGATGAAGTCGCCCAGGTGCGAATCCTCGTCGTCGCCGATGGGAGTCTCCATGGAGATCGGTTCCTTGGCGATCTTGAGCACCTTGCGGACCTTGTCCTCGGGCATTTCCATGCGCTCGGCCAGCTCTTCGGGCGTGGCTTCACGGCCCATTTCCTGGAGCATCTGGCGGGACACGCGGTTGAGCTTGTTGATGGTCTCGATCATGTGCACCGGAATGCGGATGGTGCGGGCCTGGTCGGCGATCGAGCGGGTGATCGCCTGACGAATCCACCACGTCGCGTAGGTCGAGAACTTGTAGCCGCGGCGGTATTCGAACTTGTCCACAGCCTTCATCAGGCCGATGTTGCCTTCCTGAATCAGGTCGAGGAATTGCAGGCCGCGGTTGGTGTATTTCTTGGCGATGGAGATGACGAGGCGCAGGTTGGCCTCGACCATTTCCTTCTTGGCGCGACGTGCCTTGGCCTCGCCGATGGACATGCGCCGGTTGATTTCCTTGATCTCGCCGATCTGCAGGGAGGCGTTGGTCTCGATGGCCTTGAGCTTCTTCTGCGCGTGGCGGACTTCATCGGCCACTTCGGTGAGGGCCTCGGCGTATTTCTGCGCGTTCGGCGCTTCCAGGCGTTCGGCGAGCCATTCGATGCGGGTTTCGTTGCCCGGGAAGCTGTCGATGAAGGCGCGGCGCGGCATGTGGGCGCGGCGGATACACAGGTCCATGATCCGGCGTTCCTGCTCGCGGATCAGTTCGATGGTGGTGCGCAGCTGGTTGATCAGATCGTCGATCACGCGCTGGGTGAGCTTGAATTCCATGAAGTAGGTGGCGATCTCCTTGCGGAGCTCGTCGTACTTCTCCTTCTGGTTCTTGCTCTGCGCCTTCATGGCCTTGGTGTACAGCTCGCGCAGCTTGGTGAAGCGCTCGCGCGCCTCGACGGGGTCCGGGCCGGTGTCGGCCGGTTCCTCGTCATCGTCGTCATCGTCGTCGCTGTCGGCGGCGGCCTGGCTCTTTTGCGCCGGGGTGGGGATGACTTCGTTTTCCATCGCGTCGCGGTCGAGAAAGCTCTGCACCACGTCGGTGAGTTTGGCGTCGCCGGCTTCAATGCGGTCGTATTCGGCGAGCAGGCCGCTGATGGCCTGTGGGTAGTGCGCCAGCGCGAACAGCACCTGCGAGAGGCCGTCCTCGATGCGCTTGGCGATCTTGATTTCGCCTTCGCGCGTGAGCAGCTCCACGGTCCCCATTTCGCGCATGTACATGCGCACCGGGTCGGTAGTGCGTCCGAATTCGCTGTCCACGCTGGTGAGGGCGGCCACGGCCTCCTCTGCCACGTCCTCGTCGGCGGCGACGTCGGAGTCGGATAGCAGCAGGCTGTCGGAGTCGGGCGCGACCTCGTGGACGGTGATGCCCATGTCGTTGATCATTCCGATGATATCTTCGATCTGTTCGGGATCGACGATGCTGTCGGGCAGGTGATCATTGACCTCTGCGTAGGTCAGGAACCCTTGTTCCTTGCCCTTGGCGATGAGCTCCTTGAGGCGGGACTGCTGCTCTTCATGCTGCATGGAATGAAACACCCAAAGAATCGAATAGAACAGGCAATGATAGTACAACTCAAGCCTCTTGGGCTAGAGTTGTCAATCGTGCGTATCGCGCCCGCCGGTCAGCGCAAGCTGGCTGAACTCGGCTTTTTCAGCAGGGTTCAGGCCTTCGTCAAGCGCCTTGCGACGCAGTACCTCAAAGCGTACCGCGCTGCGCTGGGCTAGCAATCGTGCAACGGCATCCTGAAATTCCCGCCGGGCGGCGTCCGCGTCCAAATAGACATCTCGGGATTCGATCAGACGCAGAAGGTGAAGTTCCTCCTTGCGGCCGCGCCAGCGCTCCAGGATGCCGGCAGTGGTGATATTGGGGTGCGCGCGCAGGGTTTCAAGGAGCTCGGCATAGAGGGCGATGCCGGGGTTGTCCGGGCTGCCAAGCGCATCGGCTGCGGGTGCCTCGCTCGCGAGGGTCGGGTGCTCGGCCAGCAGGGCGATGGCGGCGCGCAGCGGGGACCAGCGTACGGTGCGCCGGCGGTCGATGCCTTGGGGCCGGCGTACGGTGGCCGGTGTGGCTGCGGTACCGGTCGGCGTCTCGTCTCGCGCGATGCTGGTTTCGAGCCTTGCGGGGTCCATTCGGGCTTCGCGCGCGAGCATTTCGACGATGCGGCTGCGCAGTACCCCGGCACGCAGATCGCGGATCAGCGTCATGCCTTCGTGGGCGAGGCCGGCGAGCGACTCGAGATCGCCACCGGGGTGGCGTCTGCGCAGTTCCTGCAACAGCAGTTGCGACAAAGGGGTGGCTTGCACGCAGGCGTCGAGGAAGGCCTCGCGGCCGGCGCTGCGCACGAAGCTGTCGGGGTCCTGGCCTTCGGGCAGGAATAGAAAAGCCGCCTCGCGACCATCCTCGAGCACGGGCAGGGCCTGTTCCAGCGCGCGCCAGGCGGCGGTCCTGCCGGCGCGGTCGCCGTCGAAGCAGAACACCACTCGGCGTGCGCTGCGATACAAGCGCTGCACGTGCTCGCGGGTGGTCGCGGTGCCGAGAGTGGCCACGGCATTGTGCACGCCTTGCTGCGCGAGTCCGATCACGTCCATGTAGCCTTCCACGATCAGCATCTCGTCCAGCGATGCGCCGGACTGCCGCGCCTCGTAGAGGCCGTACAGCGCCTGTCCTTTGTGGAAGACCGGCGTTTCGCTGGAATTGAGGTATTTCGGCGTGCCATCGCCGATGATGCGCCCGCCGAATGCGACGACGCGGCCGCGTGGATCACGGATCGGGAAGATGATGCGATCGCGGAATCGGTCGTAATGGCGCTGTTCGCGCGCGACCACCAGGTCCGCCTCGATCAGTCGTTGGCGGCCATGGCGGGGTTCGAGCGCCTTGCGTAGCGCTTCCCAGGCTGCCGGCGCATAGCCGAGGCCGAAGCGTGCGGCGATTTCACCGTCCAGCCCACGTTGTTTGAGATAGTCGATGGCCGGTGGATGGTTGCGCAATTGTTGTTTGAACCAGCCGGCCGCGTCCTCCAGGCAGCGGTAAAGCGCCTCGCGTTCGTCGCGCCGCCCCGGTTCCTCGGTCGCACCACCTTCGCGTGGCACGTCAAGCCCGAGGGAGGCAGCCAGTGTCTCCACGGCTTCGACGAAGTCGAGGCGGTCGTGTTCGATCAGGAAGCCAAGCGCGGTACCATGGGCGCCGCAGCCGAAGCAGTGATAAAACTGCTTCTGCGGGCTGACGTAGAAGGAGGGCGTTTTTTCGTTGTGGAAGGGGCAGCAGGCCTTGAATTCGTGGCCGGCGCGCTTGAGCGGCACACGCGCATGGATGATCTCGACGATGTCGGCGCGGGCGAGGAGCTCGTCGATGAACGGCTGCGGTATGCGAGCCATGTACGTCAGGCCCTGTTGAGACGATAACGGGGCTGGTCGCGGCGGACCGCGACCAGCCAGGTCGTGTTCAGGCGGCCTCGCTGAGCGTGCTGATCAGCCCGGCCAGGTCCGAGGCGCGCGGCTTGACCAGCCAGAACTTCGGCAGATAGCGCTTGAAGTTGGCCAGTATCTCGGCCGCCCAGGGACTGCCCGTTTCGGCATGGTATTCCTCCAGCAGGCCACGCAGGAAGGCGCGTGGCGCCTCCATGTGCTCGGGGTCGAGGCGGTGGAGGTCGATCAGCTCGTGGTTGCAGCGGTCGACGAATTGGTTGTCGAGGTCGAGCACGAGGGCAAAGCCGCCGGTCATGCCGGCGCCGAAGTTGACCCCGGTGCGTCCGAGTACCGCGACCACGCCGCCGGTCATGTATTCGCAGGCATGGTCGCCTGCGCCCTCGACCACGGCGGTGGCGCCGGAGTTGCGCACGCAGAAACGCTCGCCGGCAATGCCCGCAGCGAACAGCTTGCCGCCGGTGGCGCCGTACAGGCAGGTGTTGCCGATGATGGCCGCCTCATGGCTGTTGAACTGGCTTCCGGCCGGCGGGTGGATCACGATCTTGCCTGCGGCCATGCCCTTGCCGACGTAGTCGTTGGCGTCGCCTTCAAGGTGAAGGTGCAGGCCACCGGCGTTCCAGACGCCGAAACTCTGCCCCGCGGTACCCTTGAGATGCACCGTGATCGGGTTGTCGGACATGCCGTAGTTGCCGTGGCGACGGGCGATTTCACCGGAGACGCGAGCACCGATCGAGCGGTTGACGTTGCGGATATCGTAGTGGAACTCGCCGCCCTGGCCGGACTCGATGGCCTGCAGCATGTCGGCAACCATGCGTTCGGCCAGCTCGCCGCGGTCGAAGGGCGCGTTGTGCGGCTCCACGCAGAAGCGCGGCACCTCGGGTGCCACGCCGGCATCGGACAGCACCGGCGCCAGGTCCAGTCGGGCCTGGCGAGGGGTGTCGCCGGGGATGATTTCCAGCAGGTCGGTGCGGCCGATGAGGTCGGTCAGGCTGCGCACGCCGAGCTTGGCCATCCACCGACGGGTTTCCTCGGCGATGAAACGGAAGTAGTTGACCACCATGTCGACCTTGCCGACGAAGTGGTTCATGCGCAGTACCTTGTCCTGGGTGGCGACGCCGGTGGCGCAGTTGTTCAGATGGCAGATACGCAGGTACTTGCAGCCCATGGCGATCATCGGGCCGGTGCCGAAGCCGAAGCTTTCGGCGCCGAGGATGGCGGCCTTGATCACGTCGAGGCCGGTCTTGAGACCGCCGTCGGTCTGCAGGCGTACCTTGTCGCGCAGGTTGTTGGCGCGCAGGGTCTGGTGGGCCTCGGTCAGGCCGAGCTCCCAGGGGCCGCCGGCATATTTGACGGAGGTCAGCGGGCTGGCGCCGGTGCCGCCGTCGTAGCCGGAGATGGTGATGAGGTCGGCATAGGCCTTGGCCACGCCCGCGGCGATGGTGCCGACACCGGCTTCGGCGACCAGCTTGACCGACACCAGCGCCTGCGGATTGACCTGCTTGAGATCGAAGATGAGCTGCGCGAGGTCCTCGATCGAGTAGATGTCGTGATGCGGCGGCGGCGAGATCAAGGCAACGCCCGGGCGCGCGAAGCGCAGCTTCGCGATCATCTCGTTGACCTTGTGTCCGGGCAACTGGCCGCCTTCGCCGGGCTTGGCGCCCTGGGCGACCTTGATCTGCAGCACTTCGGCGTTGACGAGGTAGTGCGGCGTCACGCCGAAACGGCCGGAGGCGATCTGCTTGATCTTGGACATGCGCTCGGTGCCGAAGCGTTCCGCGTCCTCGCCGCCCTCGCCGGAGTTGGAGCGCGCACCGAGACGGTTCATGGCCGCGGCCAGGGTCTCGTGCGCCTCCGGCGACAGCGCGCCGAGCGACATGCCGGCCGAATCGAAGCGCTTGACGATGGCATCGATGGATTCGACTTCGTCCAGGGGGACCGAAGGCGTGTCTTCGCGCAGCTTCAGCAGGTCGCGCAGCACCATGGGCGGGCGTCCGTTGATCAGGGCGGCGTGCGCCTCCCAGTCGCGGTAGTCGCCGGACACCACTGCGCGGTGCAGTGTCTGCACCACGTCGGGGTTGTAGGCATGGTATTCGCCGCCATGGATATATTTGAGCAACCCGCCCTGGGCGGTCTGTTTGCGTGGATTCCAGGCCAGGCGGGACAGTTTTTCTAGATCCTCCGCGACGTCTTCGAAATTCATGCCCTGCACGCGGCTGACGGAGCCGGGGAAGCAGGTGTCGACGATTTCGTGGTGCAGGCCGACGATCTCGAACAGCTGCGCGCCGCGATAGCTGGCGATGGTCGAAATGCCCATCTTGGACATGATCTTGTACAGGCTCTTGTGGATGCCGCGGCGGTAGGCCGTGGCCAGCTCGCCGTCAGTCTTGTCCGTGATCTCTCCGCTGCGACGCAGCCCGTGCAGGGATTGCAGGGCCAGGTAGGGGCAAACCGCGGTGGCGCCGTAGCCGATCAGTACCGCGATCTGGTGCGGGTCGCGCGCGGTGGCCGTGTCGACGATGAGATTGGCGCGGCAGCGCAGCCCGCGGTTGATTAGGTGATGATGAACCGCGCCGGTGGCGAGCACCGCGGGGAGTGGTATGCGGTCCGGTGCGATGTCACGATCGGACAGCACCAGCAGCACGGCGCCGTCGCGCACGGCCTGCTCGGCCTCCTGGCAGATAGCCTGTATGGCCGTTTTAAGATCGCGGCCCTGCGCCACATTGAGGTCGATCCGATGGTTGCGCAGGTCGTCATAGGGCAGGTCGAGCAGTTGCTGCAGGCGCATTTCCGAGAGCAGCGGCGAGCTCATGACCAGGCGCGCCGCGTGGTCCGGGCTTTCCTCGAACAGGTTGCGCTCGTGGCCGAGATTGGTTTCGAGCGACATCACGACCCGCTCGCGCAGCGGATCGATCGGCGGGTTGGTCACCTGGGCGAACTGCTGGCGGAAGTTGTCGAACAGGGAACGCACCTGCCGCGAGAACACGGGATAAGGGGTGTCGTCGCCCATCGAACCGACCGCTTCCTGCCCGGCCTCTGCGAGCACGCGCAGCACCTGATCGCGTTCCTCGAAACTCAGGTTGAACAGTTTTTCGTAGGTGCGCAGGCGTTCGGGGTCCATGGCCGGCGCGACCGAGGCCTCGTCGTCGAGCCGGGGCAGGCTTCTTGAGTGCTGGTCGAGCCAGCTGCGATAGGGCTGGCGGTTCTTGAGGCGCTCGTTGATGGTTTCTGGCAGCAGGAGTTCGCCGGTCTCGGTGTCGACCGCGAGCATCTCGCCCGGCTTGAGTCGGCCCTTGGTCACGACATCCTCGGGTGCGTAGTCGTAGACGCCGATTTCCGAGGCGAGCGTGATGTGGCGGTCGCGGGTGATGACGTAGCGTGCGGGGCGCAGGCCGTTGCGGTCCAGGCAGCAGGCGGCATGGCGCCCGTCGGTGAGCACGACGCCTGCAGGGCCGTCCCATGGCTCCATGTGCATGGAGTGATATTCGTAAAAGGCGCGCAGGTCGGTGTCGACATGCTGCATGTTCTGCCACGCCGGCGGCATCAGCAGGCGCATGGCGCGGAACATGTCGATGTCGCCTGCGAGCATGATCTCCAGCATGTTGTCGAGCGAGCTCGAGTCCGAGCCCTCCATGGATACCAGCGGGCCGAATTCGGAAAGATCCGGCAGGTGGGGGCTGGAGAGCGTGTGCGCACGCGTGCGGGCCCAGTTGCGGTTGCCGCGGATGGTGTTGATCTCGCCGTTGTGGGCGAGAAGGCGGAAAGGTTGCGCGAGGCGCCACTGCGGCAGTGTGTTGGTCGAAAAGCGCTGGTGAAACACGCACAGGGCGGTCTCCAGGCGCGGATCGCGCAGATCGGGATAAAAACGCGTCAGGTACGCCGGCATCACCAGGCCCTTGTAGCTGAGGACGCGCGCCGACAGGCTGGATACGTAGAATGTGTCGTCCCGGCCCGCGAGGGCGTGCTCCGCGCGCCGCCGCGCAACGAATAGCGCACGCTCAAAGCCGGCGTCGTCCATTTCGGCAGGCGCGTTCACGTAGATCTGTTCGATGGCGGGCAGCGAACGCAGCGCCTCTTCGCCGCAGGCGGCAGGGTCGGTGGGCACGACGCGCCAGCCAGCGGTGCAAAGGCCACTGGCCTGCAGCGCCTGCTCCAGGGTCTGGCGGGCGATTGCGGCCGTCTGCGGATCGGTGCTTAGAAACACCATGCCGGCGGCAAAGCGTTCGCCCAGATGGAAGCCCTGCTCGCTGGCCAGGGCGCGTAGAAACGGCGTCGGCGTCTTGAGCAGCAGGCCGCAGCCGTCGCCCGTCTTGCCGTCAGCAGCCACGGCGCCCCGATGAGTCAGTCGCTCCAGTGCGTGTATCGCCGTTTCGAGCACCCAGTGACTCGGTCGTCCGTCCATATGGGCGATCAGGCCGAAGCCACAGTTGTCACGCTCGAATTCAGGGCGATAGAGACCGCCGATGGGGGTATGGGCCGACATGCTTCGCGACTCCTGATGCTAGGTTTTTTTCAATTCGGCCGATCAGTATAGTGCTGGGCTGTCGCCGGGTTCAATTCGCCGGCGCTGTAACGACTCAGGGCGCCCGGGGCGCGCCCGTACGCGTAGGGGCGACGAATGTCGCTGCCAGCGGTGCCGGTGGACGGCTGTGCGGATGCGGTTTCCGGTGGCAGCGGGATTGACTGCGTCCGAGTGGCGTCGGATCGTGGCGATGACGGCAGCAGCAAGGCGGCCGCAATGGCGCCGACAGCGAACAGGCGCAGGAGACGTAGCAGCCTCGTGCCAGGCGTGTGCCGCCTGCCCGTGTCGCCGAGTTGATGAACGAGCTGGCCGGGCAAGCCGCCGCTGCTGCGATGGAGCCGTGCCATGGCGGTGGGCGAGGGCTCATAGCCTCGGTTGCGCGCCAGTTGTTCGGATTCCTGGCGCGTGAACGGCCGCAATCCGAGACAGACGGGAAGCAGGTTGGGCGTCACTTCCGCGGCGAGAGCGGCAACGCGTGGTTCCAGCGTCGCGTTTCCGCACAGGACGAGGCCCAACGGGATGCCGCCGTAGTGGGCAAGCGCCTGCTTGAGCCCCAGCACACCCTTGATTTCAGCGCGCGAAAGGCGTTCGGCGTCGTCGATCAGTAGCAGGCGTGCGCGCGCCGTGGGCGTGTCGCACAGATGTTGGAAAAGATGGCGTGTACTCGCGTCGAGCGGGCCATCGGGCAGCCACCGCCGGAGGATGGTTTTGTGCAGCGACGGTGCGCCTGCCGGGCGGTCCGCGGCGAAGCTGCAGATGTCGAAATCGCTGCCGAGCTCGCGCATCAGCCGACGCAACAGGGCCGTCTTGCCCGCACCGGGTTCGCCTTGTATGACGATGGGCGGGGAGTGCCCCGCGAGATAATCGCGGATCACGTTGCGCAGCATGCCCAGGCCGGGGGTGTCGAGATAGTCTTCAGACATCGGCAGCGGCATGGATGCGTGCGTGTTCGGCGTAGGCATAGCGGTCGGTCATGCCGGCGATGTAATCGGCGACGACGCGCGCGCGGGCCGTTTCGTGTACGGCGCGTTGCAGCTTGTCGCGTGTGTCGGCGGGGAGCTGCTCGGGTGCCGTGCGGTAGGCGACGAACAGCTCGGCGACGATGCGCTTGGCCTCGTCGGTGAGTTTGCGGACCCGCTCGTGACGGTAAAGATGAGCGTGCAGAAAGCGCTTGAGCGCCAGGTTGGCGACCCGGATGGCGGGGCTGAACGCAATCAGCGGTTCCCGCTGTGCGCGTACCGCGTCGCAATCCAGAGGGGCCGCGGCGGCAATGCGCGCGCGCGAGGTTTCGACAAGATCGTTGACCAGTCGGCCGATCATGCGACGTATGACCTCGTGCACCACGCGGCGTTCACCGAGGCCCGGGTAGCGACCGGTCACGGTTTCGTAGGCTTCGCCGAACAGGGGCAGCGGCCGCAGTTGCTCGATGAAAATCAGGCCAGCGCGCAGGCCGTCGTCGATGTCGTGGTTGTTGTAGGCGATTTCGTCGGCGAGATTGGTCAGCTGCGCCTCGAGACTGGGCTGCCCGCCGCTTATGAAGCGCTCGCCCAGGGCGCCGAGCCCGGCGGCAACATCCTTGCGGCAGTGCTTGAGTATGCCCTCGCGGGTTTCGAAGCAGAGGTTGAGGCCGTCGAACTCGGCGTATTTCTCTTCCAGTGCGTCGACCACGCGTAGCGACTGCAGATTGTGTTCGAAGCCGCCAAAGGGTTGCATCAGCTGATTCAGGGCGTCCTGCCCGGCGTGCCCGAAGGGCGTATGGCCGAGGTCGTGGGCGAGCGCGATGGCTTCGGTGAGATCTTCGTTGAGCGCGAGCGCACGCGCGGCGGTCCGCGCGATCTGGGCGACTTCCAAAGAGTGCGTCAGACGGGTGCGATAAAGGTCGCCTTCATGGTTGATGAAGACCTGGGTCTTGTATTCAAGCCGACGAAAGGCGGCGCAGTGGACGATGCGGTCGCGGTCGCGCTGGAACTGGCCACGCATGCCGGGGCCAGGTTCCGGGTGGCGACGGCCGCGGGACGCGGATTCGTGGGCGGCGTATGGGGCGAGCGACTGGGCCGCCATGCTCATGCGGCGGCTGGGGTTGCCAATGTGCGTTCAAGCGCGGCGGGGTCGAAATCCGCCGTGACCAGCGCCTGCCCGATGGCGCGCAGCAGCACCAGGCGCAAGGCGCCGTCGATGACCTTCTTGTCGACCGCCATCAGCGCGCGGAAACGCTCGGGCGCGAGCTCCGCGGGCGGTGTGACCGGTAGGTGGGTACGCAGCAGCAGCGTGCGCAGGCGTGCCACCTCGGTATGCGGCAGCCAGCCCAGTTCGGCCGACATCGTCGCGGCCATGAGCATCCCGCAGGCGACGGCCTCGCCGTGCAGCCACTGTCCGTAGCCCATACCGGTCTCGATGGCATGGCCGAAGGTGTGGCCAAGATTGAGCAGGGCTCGTGCGCCGGCCTCGCGTTCGTCGGCGGCCACGATACGCGCCTTGTTCAGGCAGGAACGTTCGATCGCATGGGAGAGCGCCGCGGGTTCCCTCGCGAGCAGATCGTCCATATGGCGTTCGAGCCATTCGAAGAAAGGGGCGTCGTTGATCAGGCCGTATTTGATGACTTCAGCGATGCCGGCACTTAGTTCGCGGTCGGGCAGGGTGTCGAGCGTGCGGGTGTCGATGATGACGGCGCGAGGCTGATGGAAGGCGCCGATCATGTTTTTGCCGAACGGGTGGTTGACGCCGGTCTTGCCGCCGACGGACGAATCGACCTGCGCCAGCAGCGTGGTTGGAATCTGCACGAAATTGACGCCGCGCTGATAGGTGGCCGCCGCGAATCCGGTAATGTCGCCGATAACGCCGCCGCCCAATGCAATCAGGGTGGTGTGACGGTCATGGCGGCCTTTGAGCAGCGCGCTGTAGATAGGGTCCAGGATGTCGAGGGTCTTGTAGGCTTCGCCATCCGGCAGCACGACGGCCTCGTGACGCAAGCCTGCGAGATGAGCTTGCACGCGCTCGAGATACAGCGGTGCAACGGTCTCGTTGCTGACGACGACCGCGCTGACACCGCCGATCGCCCGGCGCAGCGGCTCGGGATCGTCCAGCAGGTTCGGCCCGATCAGGATCGGGTATGTGCGTTCGCCCAGGTCGACGTTCAGTGAAATCATGCGCACATACTAAAACATCGTCTGTTCGGGTGGATAGATTCAGTCCGGACTGGACAGACGCTGGATCAATTCACGGGCCAGGCGGCGGCTGTCGTTGGCGGCGGTGTCGACCACGATGTCGGCAATGGAACGGTAGAGCGGTTCGCGTTCGCGCTGTAGGGACTCCAGTCGCTCGCGCGGGTTCGCGGTTTGTAGCAGCGGGCGCTGGCTGTCGCGCCGGGTGCGCTTGAGCTGCAGCTCGATCGGCACGGTGAGATAAACCACCCGCCCCCGTGCCTTGAGGTGTTCGCGATTGTCGGCGCGCAGCACCGCGCCGCCGCCGGTGGCGAGGACAATGCCGTCATGCTGGGTGAGTTCGTCGATGATGCGACTTTCGCGCTCGCGGAAACCGGATTCGCCCTCGATGTCGAAAATGGTGGCGATGTCGACGCCGGTTCGCGTGATGATGGCTTCGTCGCTGTCGTAGAAAGACAGCCCGAGCGCCGGTGCGAGTTTGCGTCCGATGGTCGTCTTGCCCGCACCCATCGGGCCGACCAGAAAAATGTTACGCATTGCATTCATGGGCTGCGGGGCGTATGCCCGGCGGGACTGCCCGCCGGGCGTCCGACGATCACTGCGACAGGCTGAGATTGTTGTCGATGATCTTGGGCGTGATGAAGATCAGCAGTTCGGTTTTGGTGTTCGAGGTGCTGTTCTCGCGGAACAGGGTGCCGAGCACGGGCAGATCGCCGAAGAAAGGCACCTTGTTGACGGTTTTGCTGGTGTCGTGCTGGTAGATGCCGCCGAGCACGACCGTCTGGCCGTTGTCGACCATCACCTGTGTCTTGACCTCCTGGGTGTTGATGCTGGGTACGCCGCTGTAGAGTCCGCCGACGCTGTCATTGCTGACGTCGAGCTCCATCAGTACGCGGTTGTTCGGCGTGATGTGCGGCGTGACCAGCAGCTTGAGGGCTGCGGTCTTGAAGGACACGTTGGTGGCGCCGCTGGAGGAGGCCTGCTGGTAGGGGATTTGCACGCCCTGCTGAATCATCGCCTGGGTGTCGTTGGCGGTGATCACGCGCGGATTGGATATCTGGCGGATCTGATTTTCCGCTTCGGCCGCCGACAGCTGCAGGCTCAGATTGAAGGTCTGCCCGAGTTTGACCAGGGTCAGGCCGAAGGTGCTGGTCGGACTGGCGGCGGGCAGGTTGACGTTGAACTGGTTGTACTGATTGTTGCCGGCAGGATAGCCGCCGATGCCGTAACGTTGCGATCCGATGGTGACGCCACCGCCCGGCGTCGTCGCGGTTTGGGGATTGTTGACCGAACCGAAGGTCACGCCGAGATCGCGGCTGAAGCCCTGTTTGGCGACCACCAGGCGGGAACCGATAAGCACCTGCTTGACTGGTACGTCAAGGCGTTGGATCAGTTTGGCGACGTTGGCCAGCCCCTGGTCAGTGTCGCGTATGATCAGCGAGTTGGTGCGCGGATCGGCGACCACCGAGCCGCGCGAGGAAAGCCCGGACACGCCGGTATTGGTCTGGGTGTTGTTGCCCGTATTGCTGCTGCTTTGCGTGCTGCGGATGGATTGCAGCAGCGCGGCCAGCGTGGCGGCCTTGGCATAGCGTACCTGGAAGATTTCGGTGTGCAGTGGCGCCAACTGCTCCTGGGCCCGTTGTGCGCGTATCTGCTGCTGGTCCTGGGCCTCGATCACGCTGGCGGGGGCGATCATGATCACATTGCCGCTGCGCTTTTCGGCGAGCCCCTTGGCTTGCAGGATGATGGCCAGCGCCTGATCCCAGGGAACATTCTTGAGGCGCAGCGTGACGCTGCCCGTCACAGCGTCGCTGACGACGATGTTGAGGCCGGTGAAATCGGCCAGCAGCTGCAGCACTGAACGGACCGGGATGTTCTGGAAATTGAGCGAGATGCGCTGGCCCTTGTAGACGGGTTGCGAGCCGGCGCCGCCATTGGCCTTCGTGGCCACGGGCTTGATATCCACGGTGAACTTGTTGTCCGCCTGGTAGGCGAGCTGCTCGTAATCGCCGCTCGCGGCGATCACCAGCTTGACGTTGCGGCCGTCCTGCAGACTATCGATGCGCTCGACGGGCGTCCCGAAGTCGGTGACCACCATGCGGCGCTGCAGCGCCCGGGAGAGGCTGGCGTCATGGGCTTCGACCACGACCTTGCCGGCCTGCTGGGTGAGGTCGATGACCTGGTTGGGGTTGCTCAGCGTGAGCGTGATCAGCCCGCCTCCGTCCTTGCCGCGGTGGAATTCGATGTCGGTGATTTTGGACCGGCTGGCGCTTGACGTATCTTCCTGGCTGCCGAAACGGGTGGTCTGCACCGTCGCCGCCGTCTCCATCGTGCCT
Organism: Acidihalobacter prosperus; assembly: GCF_000754095.2. Classification (NCBI taxonomy): domain Bacteria; kingdom Pseudomonadati; phylum Pseudomonadota; class Gammaproteobacteria; order Chromatiales; family Ectothiorhodospiraceae; genus Acidihalobacter; species Acidihalobacter prosperus. The sequence goes on along the minus strand of NZ_JQSG02000006.1, from coordinate 338,746 downwards.
TCCTGTCCGCCATGTCCGATCGTGACGATGACGCGGTGGCCCTCGACGCGGGTCGTGTATGGCGCCGGGCGGGTCAGGTTGAACACCAGCCGCGTGCGATCGCCGGCTTCGGCGGCAGCGATGCTGCGGACGGTCCCGGTATTGACGGTGTACATCCGCTGACTCAGCCCCATGCGCGTGTGGGTGAAGTCCAGGGCGATCTTGGCGGGGTTCTCGATACTGAAACCAAGCGGCTTGGCTGGAGCCGAGGCGAAATCCAGCACGACCTGGAGCTGATTGTTCGGCAACTGGTGGCTTTCGATGGATTTCAGGGTGTTGGCCGCGGCCATGACGGGCCATGCGCAAATCGCCATGAGGCCGGCCATGAAGACGAGCAGTCCCCTTGCTCTCCGGTTGGACCGGGGCGTCGAAGTGGCGGGGAGGGCCCCCTTAGCCGTCGCGTGAAACATGATTGTTGTCCTCATTTGGTCTGGCCCATCGCGATCGAAACGGGTTGTTCCTTGAGGCCGCCGAAGCCGTCCGGAACGATTTCCCGCAGTTTGACGCTGTCGCTGGTGATGGCAGTGATCTTGCCGTCGTGCTGGCCCATGTAATTACCCACCTTGGTTCTCTCGATCGTGCCGTCGGGGGTCTGGATGAGCGCCCAGGTGGTGCCGTGGTCGACCAGTGTGCCGACCATTTTCAGGCTGTCCAGCGGGAACTGCTCCAGGTATTGCCGCGGGCGGTGCGGGTTGATTTTCACATTGCTGCGGTGAGCCGCGTTGTAAAGCTCCAGCAGGATCTTGCTGTCAAACGGACTCTTGGTGTGGCCGGGATAGGTATAGCTCTTGTAAGGCGGCACCTCCGGAATTGGCGGTACGCGGCCTCCGGGCTTCGCCACCTGTTCGGCCACCCAGTGCTGCAGGTCGGACATGCTATGCCCGCAACCGGCCAGGCCTGCGGCCAGGGCGGCGGTCGCGACCAGCTTCGCTGCCCGCATCAGGTGGGCAGGTCGGCCATTCTTGGCATCGTGTCTGGTATCGGCGAGTTGGGTCATGTCACTGATCCCCGTGGTCGGGCAGATAACGGTAGGTTCTGGCCACGACGCTCATGGAGAGGATGGGGGAGCCTTTCTTGATCGGCTGCATGCTGATGTCGCCCAGAGTCACGATACGCGGCAGCGCGGCTATCTGGCTGACGAAGTGCGCGAATTCGGGATAGGTGCCCTTGGCCTGAATCTGAATGGGCTTGATTGCGTAGAAGCCCTTCTTTTGCTCGGGCTCGGGCCGAAACAGGTCTATTTCCAATCCGCTAGACAACGCAGTTTGGGAAATGTCGACGAGTAGACCCGGTATCTCGGTCTTGTTGGGCAGCTGCTGCAGCATTTTGCCGAACGAGCGCTTCATTTCGGCCAGCTGTTGCTCGTAAGTCTTGAGATTTGCGGCGCGCCGGGCCTTGAAGACCAACTCGTTTCGCAGCGCTGTCTCCTGTGCCTTTGCGCGCTCGAGCGTTACGCGCTGGTCGCTGGTGTCGAAGTGGTAGCCGGCGGCCAGGATCGCCACGAAAAGGACCAGGAGCAGGGTGTTGCGCACCCAGCGTGGCGCTGTACCGATGTTGTTGAGATCGATCTGGCGCAGTTCATTGAGATCGATTTCGCGCAGGCTGCTGAGATTCATGTCACGGCCCCTTCTTGTCGGCATGGCCCTTGGTGCTGGGCATGGTTTGCTGCACGGTCAGATTGAAGTCACTGACCTTGCCGATCTCGGTGCTTTTGGTGACGATCAGGTCCAGCTTGGCGTTGGCGAACCAGGGCGAAGCGTCGAGTTGCCGCATGTAGGTCGAGACGCGCGCGTTGGAATCGGCGCGTCCCGCCAGGGCGATCGTGTTGCCCTTCTGTACGAAGCTCGTCAGATAAAGGCCTGGCGGCTCTGTGGTGACCAGCTGGTCGAACAGGTGCACGACGCCGGGGCGGCTGGCCTGCAACTGCTCGACGATCTTCATGCGATTGAGTAGTGCTTTTTTGGTCGCATCCAGGGTCTTGATCTTGGCGATCTTGTGGTCCAGCAGCGTGATCTCGTTGCGCAGGTACTGATTGCGCGCATTTTGGTAGTCGATCAAGCCTGTCATATAACTGTGTACCAGGAAGATCACGAAGCCGGAGACGATGGCAATGAACAGCGCGAGTGCGAGAAACTCGCTTTGCTTTTGTTTGCGAAGCTCCGCGCGCCAGGGAAGTAGGTTGATACGGGCCATGGTCAGTCGAAGCTCCTCAGGGCCAGTCCACACGCGATCATCAGCGCCGGCGCGTCGCTGCCGAGGCGTTGGGCGTTGATGCCGGAGGCGATCGACATCCGGCTGAACGGATTGGCGATGGTGGTCGGGGTGCCCAGCCGCGATTCGATGAGTTCGTCGATGCCGGCGATGGAGGCGCAGCCGCCGGCCAGCAGGATCTGATCGACCGACTGGTGTTCGCTGGCGGCGTAATAGAACTGCAGGAATCGATGCACCTGCTGCGCCATGTTGTCCTTGAAGGGCTCGAGGATTTCGGAGACGTAATTGTCCGGTAGCCCGCCTTCCTTCTTCGCGAGACCCGCTTCCTCGTAGGAAAGGCCGTAGCGACGCATGATGTCCTCGGTCAGCATCTTGCCGCCGAAGGGTTGTTCACGGGTGTAGGTGATCACGCCGTCCTCCAGCACGGAGATGCTGGTCATGGTGGCGCCAATGTCGATCACCGCGACGATGCCGCCCGATCCGTCCAGGCCGGCCGTCTGCGCGACGGCATGTTCCGTCGCATAGGATTCCACGTCGAGCACCTTGGGCTTCAGGCCGGCCAGATCGGCGGCGCCGACACGAACGTCGACGTTCTCGCTACGCGAAGCCACCAGCAGCACTTCCATCATGTCGGGGTTGCCGGGGGAGGGGCCGATCACCTCGAAGTCGAGGTTGATCTCCTCCAGCGAGTAGGGGATGTACTGATCCGCCTCGATTTCGATCTGGCCTTCCAGCTCCGATTCCTTGAGGCTGGCGGGCAGAGTGATGGTCTTGCTGATGACGGCGGATGAGGGCACGGCCAGTGCGCAGAGCTTGTTGCCGGTGCCCGCTTTCTTGACGGCGCGCCGCATGGCGTCGCCGACGGCATCGACGTCCGTCACGTTCTTCTCGGTTACGGCATTCATCGGCAAGGGTTCGACCGCGTAGGATTCCACGCGATACTCGGCGCCGTGGCGGCTCAGCTCGACAAGCTTGACCGCCGTAGAGCTGATGTCTATCCCCAGCAATGGCTTCTTCTTGGGTCTAAGGAGCGACACGCGGTTCCCCTTTTTTGCCGTTGGTTATGTTTCTTATGTATAGTTCTCGTGAGGTATTGAGTATAAGTCTATAAAAGTTATTGGTAAACATGCAAAGTGTCTTGTCGGGGGGCTTTTGCTGTCTGATAGTATGCATGCCCTATCGCTCTGGCCACCGTAGATAGGATACATGAGCGCCATGAGACTCATCGGCAGGATCGTTCGCTGGCTCCTGATATTGATTGCGGGCGGCGCCACCGTGGGCGCCCTGGCCGCCGCCTTCGCCTACCTCTACTTCGCCCCGAATCTGCCCGACGTCGCAGCACTGCGTGACGTCCAGTATCAGGTGCCGCTGAAGGTATATAGCGCAGATGGCAAGCTTGTGGCCGAGTATGGCGAGAAGCGCCGCGATCCCCTGCGTTTCGATCAGATACCGCCGACCCTGGTGCATGCCTTCCTTGCGGCCGAGGATGCAAACTTCTACGAACATCCCGGCGTCAGCATACGCGGACTCCTGCGTGCGACCTTCGAGCTTATCAAGACCGGCCAGAAGCGTCAGGGTGGCAGCACCATCACCATGCAGCTTGCACGCAACTTCTTTCTCTCCGATAAAAAGACCTATTCGCGCAAGATTCGTGAGCTGTTCCTGGCACTCAAGATCGAAAAGGCGCTGACCAAGGATCAGATACTCGAGATCTATCTCAACAAGATCTACCTGGGCAATCGCGCCTACGGCGTGGGCGCGGCGGCACACGTATATTACGGCAAGAACGTCAAGGATTTGAGCGTTGCCCAGATGGCCATGATTGCCGGCCTGCCCAAGGCGCCCTCGGCGTACAACCCCATCGCGGATCCCAGCCGCGCGCTCGAACGTCGCGGCTACGTGCTGACGCGGATGCACGATCTCGGTTTCATCGATCGGACTCAGTATCAGCAGGCCATGCAGGCGCCGATCACCGCCAGCCTGCATGGCACCGATATCGAGGCGCCGGCGCCCTACCTGGCCGAGATGGTGCGCCAGGAAATGTACAACCGGTATGGCGACCGTGCCTACACGGACGGCTTCAAGGTATACACCACAATCCTCGCCCGGGATCAGATCGATGCCGTGCATGCTCTGCGCAACGATCTGATCGCCTATACGGAGCGCCATGGCTATCGTGGCCCGGAAGCGAAGGTGAAACTGGACGCGGGCGCTTTGAAAGCGTGGCGGGCGGATTTGACGCGTATGCCGGCTGCCGGTGCTTCCGCGAGCGGTCAGGCCGTGCCTGCGTGGGACGCGATGCTGGGCCGCTACGCGCCGGTCGGCGGTTTGCCGGCTGCGCTGGTGGTGGCGTCCGGCGACAAGACCGCGCAGGTCTACCTCGACGGCGGCCAGGTGGTCACGTTGGACCTTAAGGACATGAGCTGGGCCGGCGCCTATATCAGCGTCAACCGGGTCGGCCCGGTGCCCACGCGCGTCGATGCCCTGCTCAAGCCGGGCGACGTGATCCGGGTGCGCGATGAGCAGGGACGCTGGTCGCTGGCGCAGGTGCCCAAGGTCGCAGGTGCGCTGGTCTCGCTGAATCCGCGTAACGGTGCGATCGTGGCGCTGGTGGGCGGATTCGACTACTACGCCAGCAAGTTCAACCGCGTGACCCAGGCGCTTCGTCAGCCCGGTTCGAGTTTCAAGCCCTTCGTATATTCGGCTGCCCTGCATGACGGCTATACGCCCGCAACGCTGGTGAATGACGCGCCGGTGGTGGTCAAGGACTCGGCCCTGGAGGGTGTCTGGCGCCCCGAGAACTACGAACGTAATTTCAACGGGCCTACCCGCCTCAGGCTTGGCCTCGTGCATTCGCTCAATCTGGTATCGATACGCGTACTGCAGTCGATCGGTATCGACTACGCGCTCAAATACGCCTCGCGATTCGGTTTCGATCCGGCGCGTCTGCCGCACAATCTCACACTGGCGTTGGGCAGTGCCAGCGTGACGCCATTGGAAATGGCGACGGGCTACGCCGTGTTCGCCAACGGTGGCTATCGCGTGAAGCCGTTCTACATTGAAAGGATCGTGGGCGGTGATGGCAGTGTGCTGTACCAGGCTCAGCCGGACACGGTATGTGAGCCCGATTGTCCGGCTTCCGCTGCGGCCACTGCGCCGGCTGCACCGTTGCCCGCCGACACCACCGGCCCGGCGGTCGCGACACCTTTGCCGCCGGCGGGCACGCTCGCTCACGGCGCCACGACATCGGTGCCGGCCATCAAGCCGGCCATGCGAGTGATCAGCGCCGGCAATGCCTATCAAATGACCAGCATGATGAAGGACGTGATCCGCATGGGTACAGGTCGCGCGGCGCTGCGCCTGCATCGTGCCGATCTGGCAGGCAAGACCGGTACTACCAATGATCAGGTCGATGCGTGGTTCAGCGGTTTCAATTCCGATCTGGTGACGACGGCCTGGGTTGGATTCGACGGCAATCAGCCTCTGGGGCATGCCGAGACGGGTGCGCGTGCGGCCTTGCCGATGTGGATGGGCTTCATGGGGGCGGCCCTGGCCGGCAAGCCGGAAGCCACCATGCCGCAGCCGCAGGGCATCGTCACCGTCAAGATCGATCCGAAGACGGGGCTGCTGGCGAGTCCCGGCGAGGCCGATGCGATCTTCGAGACATTCCGCGAAGGCCATCTGCCCAAGCCGGACACGCCAGCGGCGGTATCGGGCTCGGAGGCGACGCCGCAGGGCAGCCGCGGTTTGACCCAGCAGCTGTACTAGGGTCTGTTTACACGATGGAGTGGCATGCTGTTGCGACTGAAACACCACCAATCAAGTCGCGAGGAGCGTAGTTTGGTGCTGCCAAATCAGCGGCGCGCAGCGCCGGGTGGCGGTGTTTCGGCCGCACCACGCGGGACCGGGTCGCTTTTCGCATCTCGCGCAGTGGCCGCTCGCTCATGCGGCCGGACACACCGCGCGCGGCGCCTGCCAGAGCCGCGAAAAGTGGCTCCGGCAGCACGGCCACCCCGTCGTGGGAAAACAGGCCCTAAACAAGTTGTGCAAGACAGCAATCAACAGGGAGGATAACGCAGCCCGCAACCTGCAGCACCAGCACCGCGAACGTCAATCCAACGTCCTGTCTGTGGAACGGAGCGAGGGGGTGGTAATGTCTGCCAACATCGAGCGCCAGAGAATACTGGTGGCACAGGAATGCGCACGGATCATGCTGGAAGAGGGCGTGCATGATTTCGCGATGGCCAAGCACAAGGCGTCGCAACGTTTGAGGGTGGTAGGCCGTCGTCACCTGCCGAGCAACCGCGAAATCGAAGCGGCCATGCAGGATCACCGGCGATTGTTTTTCGACGAAGAGGATCGCGCGGCATTGCATGAGTTGCGCGAAAGGGCGCTGCAGGCGATGCAACTGCTTGAAGGGTTCCAGCCGCGTTTGGTGGGGGCCGCGCTAAACGGTACGGCAGGGCTGGGCTCGCGCGCCGTGCTCCATGTGTTCGCGGAGGCGGTAGAGGATGTCATCTTCGTGCTGATGGATCGGCGGATCAGCTATCGTGAGTCCGAGCGCGTGCTGCGCGAGGGCCGAATGGCGCGGGCCTACCCGGCACTGCTGCTCAGGCTAGGTGACGAAGAGGTGGAGGTGGTGGTCTTCCCCTCCGACGGTTTACGCCGCGCCCCTCCCAGCCCGGTCGATGGTCGGCCGATGCGCCGCGCCGATATGGCCGAACTCAGACGTTTGATGGCTTCCGGCGGCGTGCCCGCCTAGGCGCCGCCAACGGCCGATCGACCGGCAGTCGCGCCTGCAAGATGCACGGCGTCAACCAATGCGGCCACGTGCTCTGGATCGATGTGCGGATGTATGCCGTGCCCGAGATTGAACACGTGGCCGCTGCCGCCGCCATAGGCGGAGACAATGGCGGCGGCTTCCGCGCGAATGCGCTCTGGTCCCGCATATAGTACTGCAGGGTCCAGATTGCCCTGCAGGGCTACGCGGTCACCTACGCGGCGACGTGCATCGCCGATGTCTATGGTCCAGTCCAGCCCGAGTGCATCGCAGCCCGTGTCGGCCATCGCCTCCAGCCACTGCCCGCCACCCTTGGTGAACAGCGTTACCGGCACGCGCCGACCCTCGTGCTCGCGGATGAGTCCGTCGACGATGCGATGCATGTACTCGAGCGAAAAGTCGCGATAGGCGGCGGGCGTCAGGATGCCGCCCCAGGTATCGAATATCATCACCGCTTGCGCGCCCGCGCGGATCTGGGCGTTGAGATAGTCGGTGACGGTGTCGGCCAGCCTGGTCAGCAGACGATGCAATACCGCGGGTTGGTCGTACAGCAGGCCTTTGGTGTGGGCGAATTCGCGATTTGCACCGCCCTCCACCATATAGGTCGCCAATGTCCATGGGCTGCCCGAAAATCCGATCAGCGGGACGCGACCGTCAAGCTCGCGGCGGATCATGCGGACGGCATCCATGACGTAGGCCAGGGCTTCCTCGGGGTCCGGGCGAGGCAAAGCATCGATGTCGGCAGCGCTTCGCAGCACGCGCTCAAACCGCGGTCCTTCGCCCTCCACGAAATACAGGCCCAACCCCATCGCATCGGGCACGGTCAGGATGTCGGAGAACAGGATGGCCGCATCGAGCGGGAAGCGCGCCAGTGGCTGCAGCGTGACCTCACACGCCAGTTCTGGCGTGCGACACAATTGCATGAAGCTGCCGGCGCGTGCGCGTGTGGCCCGATACTCGGGCAGGTAGCGTCCTGCTTGGCGCATCACCCAGATCGGTGTCGTGTCGACGGGTTGCCGCAACAGGGCTCGCAACAACCGATCATTATTAAGTATTTGCATATATTATGATGCGCAGATAAAAGTATTAGGGTTGATCGGGCAATTCTAGCGGTAGCGTGCGTCTGATCCAACCGCCGCGCCTCGCCGTTCGATTGCCCATCTCTGCTGTTGTGCCATGATGGGGAGGTCAAGGAACATTGTTCGGATTCTTCAAGAAGAAAAAACAGGCCGATCAGTCCATCGAAGCGGATGACGGGGCAGCTGTCGGGATCCGCTACAGTGCCGATCTGGTCCCGCGTCTCAAGTCCGATCATCAGGAGCTGCTCGTCATCTACCGAGCCATTGAGTCGCATTTTTCACAGGGTGACCTGCCGGGGACGGTGGCGCGTCTGAGCGATTTCCGGTACCTGCTGCAGGATCATCTGCTGACCGAGAATGTGCGTTTCTATCTGTATCTCGGACAGCAGTTCGCACATGACGCGACCAATGCTGAACTGATCCGGGGTTTTCGTCAGGAGATGGACGCGATCGGGCGCGTGGTACTGCGTTTCCTGGACCGATACGAAAAACTGGCCGAGAATCCCGAGCTCGCGGACACCTTCCTGGGGGAGCTGGGACAGATCGGCGCGGTGCTCTCCAAGCGGATCAAGAAGGAAGAACAGACGCTCTACCCCTTGTACATGCCACGCTACCAGTAATCGGCCAGCGGTCAGTGATCGCGGGCGGGCCGTTGGCTGGACGCGCGCTTCAGACGCCAAGATAGTCGAGGATGCCTTGGGCGGCCTCGCGTCCTTCGAAGACGGCGGTGACCACGAGGTCGGAGCCGCGCACCATGTCGCCGCCGGCAAAAAGTTTCTTGTTGGTGGTCTGAAAGGGGTACCCGGTGCCGGTCGCGACGCGCCCGTCGGGGTGTAGTTCGACGCCGTGCTCGCCCAGCCATGCTGCCGGGCTCGGACGGAAGCCGAAGGCCACGATCACATGGTCGGCGGGAATGATTTCTTCCGAGCCAGGCACTGGGACCGGGCGCCGCCTGCCGCGCTCATCGGGCTCGCCGAGCCGCGTGGTTACGGTCTTGACGCCTTCTACGCGATCCGTGCCGACGATTTCGACTGGCTGGCGGTTGAACAGGAATTGCACGCCTTCCTCTCGGGCGTTGGCCACCTCGCGGCGCGATCCCGGCATGTTGTCTTCGTCGCGTCGGTAGGCGCAGGTGACGCTGGCCGCGCCCAGGCGTATCGCGGTGCGATTGCAGTCCATTGCGGTATCGCCGCCGCCGAGTACGACCACGCGCCGTCCCGCAAGTTCGACGAACTCGCCAGGGTCCCGCTCGAAGCCGAGTTCGCGGTTGGCATTGGCGACAAGGAAGGGCAGTGCTTCGTGCACTCCGGGCAGGCTCTCGCCCGGGAAACCGCCTTTCATGTAGGTGTAGGTGCCCATGCCAAGAAAAACCGCGTCGTACTCGTCGAGCAGTTCCTGCAGAGGCAGGTCTCGGCCTATCTCGGTGTTGAGGCGGAACTCGACGCCCATTTCCTCCAGCAGCTTCCGGCGCGTGCGCACGATTTCCTTTTCGAGCTTGAATGCAGGGATGCCGAAGGTGAGCAGGCCGCCTATCTCGGGATAGCGGTCGTATACCACCGCCTTGACGCCATTGCGCACGAGGATGTCGGCGCAGCCAAGGCCAGCGGGGCCGGCGCCGACGATGGCCACCCGCTTGTCCGTGGCGACGACCTGTGAAAGATCCGGGCGCCAGCCGGCCTTGAGGGCTTCGTCCGTGATGTAGCGCTCGATCGAGCCGATGGTGACCGCACCGAAACCGTCGTTCAGGGTGCAGGCGCCTTCGCAGAGGCGGTCTTGTGGGCAGACGCGTCCACAGACTTCGGGTAGGGAGTTGGTCTTGTGGGACATTTCCGCCGCGGCGAAGAGATTGCCCTCGGCAATCAGCTTGAGCCAGTTGGGTATGTAGTTGTGGACCGGGCACTTCCACTCGCAATAGGGGTTGCCGCAGGATAGGCAGCGCCCTGCCTGGCGCTGGGCGCTTTCGGCCTTGAATTGCCCGTATATCTCCTTGAATTCATGAATGCGGACTTCAGCCGGCTTTTTGTCCGGATCCTGTCGCTGGATTTCAAGGAATTGCATCGGGTTGGCCATGTGCGCTACCTAACTCCGTGGACCTGGTTGGGGACTCTAGATGGTGTTGTCATCCGGCGCGCGATCTCGCTGCATGCGCCGGGCCCGCGCGGCGAGGCCGGTCTCAGCCGGCCAGTCGGCTTTTGACGCGACCGCTGACGGTCGACATGTCCGCGCGCCCCTGCATCTGCGGGCGTAGGGCATTCATGACCTTGCCCATGTCGCGCAGGCTGGCTGCGCCCGCATCGGCGATGGCCGACTCGATGAGGCGATCTATCTCCGCATCATCAAGCGGAGTGGGCAGGAATTCCGCGATGATTTCGAGCTCCTGCCGTTCGCGCGCCTCAAGCTCGTGCCGCCCGGCGGCGGCGAACTGTTCGATGGACTCGCGCCGTTGCTTGCCGAGCTTGTCCAGAATGGCCAGCACGTCCTCGTCCGACAATGACTTGCGGGTATCGACCTCGACCTGCTGTATCGCGGCCAGCATAAGCCTGAGCGCGTCTCGACGCGCCTTATGTCCTTGCCGCTGGGCGGTTTTGACCGCCTCCTCGATCCGGGACTTGATGTCCGCGCCTGTGCTCATGGCCGTGCCTGTGCGCGATGATTCGTCGGATCAGTACAGGCGTGTGTGGCGAGCGGTCTCGCGCGAGATGCGCTTGGCCTGGCGCTTGACCGCGGCGGCGGCCTTGCGCTTGCGCACGGCGGTGGGCTTTTCGTAAAACTCGCGGCGTCGAACCTCGGTCAGTACGCCCGCCTTCTCGCAGGTGCGCTTGAAACGGCGCAGCGCAACCTCGAAGGGCTCATTCTCTTTCACGCGGACATTCGGCATATGAACTCACTAGCTCCTTGAAATCTGTGATAATGCGCGGTTTCGGGCATCCAAGGTTGCCGCGCCCTGACCGCGGAACCCAACATTTTATAGGTTGCATATGGCAATTGCTAGCATGGAGATGGGTTGCCGCCGCGTGCTGGGGATCGAAACCTCCTGCGACGAAACCGGCGTGGCCATTTACGATGGTGCCGAGGGTTTGGTGGCGGAGCGTCTGTATACGCAGGTGGGGCTGCATGCACGCTATGGCGGCGTGGTGCCGGAACTCGCGTCGCGCGACCATGTGCGGCGCCTGTTGCCGCTGGTGCGCGAGGTACTCGATGAGGTGGGTGCGGCGTGCCCGGACGGCGTGGCCTATACCGCGGGGCCAGGGTTGATCGGCGCCTTGCATGTGGGTGCGTCGGTGGGCCGGAGCCTGGCCTTCGGCTGGGGCGTGCCCGCGATCGGCGTGCATCACCTGGAAGGGCATCTTTTGGCGCCGATGCTGGAAGCGGATGCGCCCGATTTCCCGTTCGTTGCATTGTTGGTTTCGGGCGGGCATACGATGCTGATCGATGTGACCGACGTGGGTCGCTATGCGTTGCTGGGCGAAAGCCTGGACGATGCGGCGGGCGAGGCGTTCGACAAGACGGCGAAGTTGCTCGGCCTGTCTTATCCGGGCGGCGCGGCGCTGGCGAAATTGGCTTGCGATGGCGACCCCGCGCGCTTTCGTTTCCCGCGGCCGATGACCGATCGTCCGGGCCTGGATTTTAGTTTCAGCGGGCTCAAGACGTTCGCGCTGAACACCTTGCAGTCGATCGGCGAGGATGCGCGAGGGCGGGCGGATGTGGCGCGGGCTTTTGAGGACGCGGTGGTCGATACGCTGACCATCAAGTGCCGGCGGGCCCTGCAGCAGACCGGCCGCCGTCGTCTCGTGGTGGCGGGCGGCGTCAGCGCCAACCGTCGTTTGCGGGTGCATCTGGAGGATATGGCAAACGCGCACTCGGTCAGGGTGTATTTCCCCAGGCCGGCTTACTGTACCGACAATGGCGCGATGATCGCCTATGCCGGCTACCGGCGGCTGCGGGCTGGGGAAGTCGAAGATCTCGTCATCCGCTCACGGCCGCGCTGGCCGCTTGCCTCACTCGGTTGAATCGGCCCGCGCCTTGCCCCCGATGCGCGGCTCGGAGCCTGCTGCCAGGTTGCGGATATTGCGGCGATGGCGCCAAAAGATCAGTGCACTCATGAATGCCATGATCAGGCTGGCCGGGGTCGAATGTGCCAGCAGATACAGGTAAGCCGGCGCGCAGAGGAATGCGGTCAGCGCCGAGAGCGAGGATATCCGCGAAACGAGCGCCATGCCGAGCCAAGTGCCCGCCACAGCGGCACCGGCCAGCGGGTTCAGCCCGAAGATCGCGCCGAGGGCGGTGGCAACACCTTTGCCGCCCTTGAAGCCGAAGTAGAGCGGATAGAGGTGGCCGAGGAAGGCGGCGAACCCGACCAGTGCCGCTGTCGCCTGGCCGCGGCCCAACGCCAGCGTGAGGGCAACGGGGAGCGCGCCCTTGATGAGGTCGCCCGCAAGCGTGATGATGGCGGCCTTTTTCCCGCCGGCCCGCAGGACATTGGTGGCCCCTGGGTTGCCGGAGCCAACGCCCCTGGGGTCCGGAAGCCCCATGAGCCTGCACGTGAGAATGGCGGTGGACAGCGAGCCGAGCAGATAAGCGGCGACAATCAGCAGGACATCGTATGGCATGGGCAATCGGGTATTGTGAGTGGTCGCCGGTAGGCGGTTCGAGCGCGATCATAACCGATCCAAGGGAGTGTGGCCGTTGAGTCTTGCAAGCGTGACCCGTGGCGCGGGGCCTGATTTGGTGATGATCCCCGGCTGGGGCATGCACGCCGGCGTGTTTGCCGGGCTTGCCGATTCGCTGTCATCGCGTTTTCGCGTGACTTGCGTCGACCTTCCCGGGCATGGCAACAGCGCGGGCGTGGCATGGCCGGATGACGTGGGGTCTGTGGCCGATTTGCTGTTGGCTGCGGCACCGCCGCGCGCGGCCTGGCTGGGATGGTCTCTCGGCGGTCTGGCGGCCATCGCTGCCAGCGCACGCGAGGCTGATCGGATCGATCGGTTGGTGCTGCTCGCGGCAACCCCGCGCTTCACGGCGACTGGCGATTGGCTGTGCGCCATGTCGGCCGACGAGTTGGCGGGGTTTGCGGAGCGCTTCGAACGACATCCGGAGCGGACGCTGCAGCGGTTCCAGGCCCTTCAGTTCAGTCGCGATGTCGATTCCGGGCGAGGTCTGCGCCGTCTGCGCGCGCTGCTCGGCGATGGCGAGATCGCGGTGCCGGCACTTGCGGCGGCGCTGCGGGTGTTGCTTGAGGCGGATATGCGTGCGGCGCTTGCCGCTTGCGGGCGACCCGTCTGCGCCCTGCTCGGCGGCGACGATCCGTTGATTCCGGCTTGCGTGTCGTCTGCGCTGTCGCAACTCTTGCCGCGTATCCGTATCGAGCGTATCGAGGGTGCCGGCCACGCGCCTTTCATTACCCATGAGGAGGTGGTCGCCGCGACGATCGCCGATATGCTGCAGGAGCCGGCAGCGCCGGAGCGTGAAGAATGAGCGAGGATCGACAGCACGAATTGGATCGACGTGCCGTGCGGGCGCATTTCGAGCGCGCGGCGAACACCTACGACGGCGCCGCCGTGCTGCAGGCCGAAGTGGCGTACCGCTTGCTCGAACGTCTCGACATCGTGCGTTTGTCGCCGCGGCGGATGCTTGATCTCGGTGCGGGCACGGGTTTCGTCAGCGCCGATCTGTTGCGGCGCTACCCCAGAGGCGACGTGATCGCGCTCGATATGGCCCTGGGCATGCTGCGGCAGACCGGTTCGCGAGGACGCTGGCGCCGGCGCGCCGCCCTGGTGGCCGCCGATGCGGAGCGCCTGCCGTTTGCCGCCGAAGCCTTCGATCTGGTCTGTTCGAGTCTGATGCTGCAATGGTGTCAGCCGCCCGACCGCGCTCTGCAGGAAATGGCGCGGGTCGTGGCGCCAGAGGGGATGCTCATGTTCGCGACCCTGGGGCCGGATACCCTGCGTGAGCTCAGGGAGAGCTGGGCCCGTGTCGACGGTGGTCGGCACGTGAGCGTTTTCATGGATATGCACGATATCGGCGACGCCATGCTGCGAGCCGGGCTGCGCGATCCTGTGGTCGATGTTGAAACGATCACGCTGACCTACGAAAGCGCGACCGCGCTGCTGCGCGATCTCAAATCGATCGGTGCCACCAATGCGGCGACCGGGCGGGCGCCGGGTCTCGGCGGGCGCGGCGCGTTGGCCGGGATGATGCAGGCATACGAGGGCTATCGGCGCGCGGACGGTTTGCTGCCGGCCACGTATGAGGTGATTTACGGCCACGCCTGGGCGGGACGGCCGCAATCGATCGCGCCGCAGTCGCCCGGAGAGGTGCGGATCCCGCTGGCGGGACTGATGGCGAGCCGCCGCCGCGACTGAGTCGCGTGGCCAGAAAAGCCCCGCCAGGGCTTGAGACAGTGGTTATGCTTATTTAGTTCCAACCAGTGTGGATTTTTTGTATCCTGAGCAGTAGAGTAGTTTCAAATAAAACCATAAAACTGCTGATAAAGTTGCGGGGGGGAGGAGCTGATGGCAGTCACCAGCGTGGCAGGGGCTGATCCGTCTGCGGTCGGCATGCGGGTCGCGGCGCACGAACAATACAATTTCGACATCGTCAAGAAGTTCGCCTTTATGGCCTTGCTGTGGGCGGTGGTCGGGATGAGCGCCGGCGTCTGGATAGCGGGCGAACTGGCCTATCCGCATCTGAACCTGAGTCTTGCGGAAATCGCCTTCGGACGTCTGCGTCCGGTTCATACCAGCAGCGTGCTGTTCGGCTTTGCCGCCAATGCGCTCTTCGCCACGTCCTATTATGTGGTTCAGCGGACCTGCCAGACGCGTCTGTACAGCGATACGCTCGCCAATTTCACCTTCTGGGGCTGGAACATCACCATTGCCCTCGGCGTGATTTCCTATCTGTTCGGGTATACCCAGTCTCGTGAGTACGCCGAATTCGAATGGCCCTTCGATATCGCAATCGCTGTCGTGTGGGTGGTGTACGGGTGGGTTTTCCTGCAGACGCTGCGTCGGCGTTCACAGCCGCACATCTATGTCGCCAACTGGTTCTACATGGCATTCATCATCACCGTGGCGCTGTTACACATCTTCAATAATCTCGCGGTCCCCGTCTGCCCCACCTGCTTCAAGTCCTACTCGCTCTTCTCCGGAGTTCAGGACGCCATGACCCAGTGGTGGTACGGGCACAATATGGTCGGCTTCCTGCTGACGGCAGCCTTTCTGGGCATGATGTATTACTTCGTGCCCAAGCAGGCCGGCCGGCCGGTCTATTCCTACCGGTTGTCGATCGTGCACTTCTGGGCGCTGATATTCCTCTACATGTGGGTCGGCGCTCACCACCTCCACTGGACCGCGTTGCCGGACTGGACCTCCACGCTGGCGGCAACCTTTTCGATCCTGCTGCTGATGCCTTCCTGGGGCGGCATGATCAACGGCATCATGACGCTGTCGGGCGCCTGGGAGAAGCTGCGCACCGACCCGATCATGTTGTTCCTGATAACTGGACTGTCGTTTTACGGCATGTCCACCTTCGAGGGCCCGATGATGGCGCTCAAGAGCGTCAACGCCCTGTCCCATTACACCGACTGGACCATCGGTCACGTGCACTCCGGCGCATTGGGCTGGGTGGCCATGATCACCTTCGGTTCCTTCTACAATATGGTGCCGACGCTCTGGAATACGCGGCTTTACAGTCAGCGGCTGGTGTATATCCACTTCTTCCTGGCGACCATCGGCATCGTGCTTTACATCGTGGCGATGTGGGTGGCGGGCATCGGCCAGGGCCTCATGTGGCGGGCCTACGATCAATACGGCAATCTCGCCTACACCTTCGTTCAGTCCGTCGAGTTCCTCCACCAGCCCTACGTTACGCGCTGGATTGGCGGAGCCTTTTTCCTGAGCGGCGTTCTCGTGATGGTCTACAACCTGGGCATGACCATTGCTCAGGCCAAGCGCGAGGCGCGTCACGGCGGTTCGACGCAACCGGCGGGCGATGCCGGCCTGGCCAAGGTTTGAGGGCACGATCATGAAACATGAAAGCATCGAAACCAATGCCGGTCTGCTGGTGATCCTGACCCTGGTGGTCGTAGCCATCGGTGGTTTGGTCGAGATCGTGCCCCTGTTCTACCTTAAGGGGACCGTCGAGCCGGTGCAGGGTGTGCATCCCTATACCCCGCTCGAACTGCGCGGGCGCGACATCTACCAACGTGAAGGCTGTTTCTACTGCCATTCCCAGATGGTGCGTCCCTTCCGTAACGAGGCGCTGCGCTACGGGCATTACTCCCTTGCCGCGGAGTCCGAATACGATCATCCGTTTCTCTGGGGTTCCAAGCGTACCGGCCCCGATTTGGCGCGTGTGGGCGGCAAGTATTCCAATGCCTGGATGGTGCAGCATCTGATCGCGCCACGTTCGGTGGTGCCGGAGTCGATCATGCCCAATTACCCCTGGCTGTTGAGCAACGATCTTGATTACGCGCACATCGCGGCGCGCATGCGCGCCTTGCGCGATGTCGGCGTGCCCTATTCGGAGACCAAGGCCGAATACGATGCCAACGTCAAGCGTTTTGGCGCCAGAATGGCGGATATGCTCGACATCAATCGCGCGCAGGCGAATCTGATCCAGCAGGCCCAGCAGGGCGACTATGATGGCGTGCCGTCGCGATTGACCGAGATGGACGCCCTGGTAGCGTATCTGCAGGTGCTGGGGACCGAGGTGAACTTCAATCGCTATGGCGAGGGTTATTTCGTCAAATTCCGCTAGCCGTGGCTAGCGGGTTGTGGATGCGGAGGGGATGTGACTGATTTCTGGCAATGGCTGGTCGAGCTTGCGAGCCACAAGGCAACGCTGCTCGGATTGCTGTTCCCGCTCTTCATCGGCATCGTGATTTACGCCTATACCAATAAGCGCCGAACCGCGCGCCTGGAATCCTACCGGTACATGCCCTTCGAGGACGAGCCGGCATCTGGTGCAGACGGCAAGGACAAGCAGCAGGGCAGGGGGGACGGAGCATGAGTGATCCTAAGGGCAGGGGCGACGAGGGCGAAGTCGAGACCACAGGCCATGTCTGGGACGGTGATCTTCAGGAGTACAACAATCCTTTGCCCGGCTGGTGGATATGGGCTTTCTACGGCACCGTGGTATTTGCCGTCGTGTACTGGTTTTTGTATCCGGCATGGCCGATTGGCAAGACCTTCACCAAAGGCTTCGAGACCGTCACCTACACCCAGGCGGACGGCAAGCAGACGACGGTGCCCTGGAGCACGCGGGCCGAATTCGTACATGACATGCAATCCGGGCCGGAAGCGGTGAAGCAGAAAGTTTGGCTGGACAAGGCGTCCCAAGCCACGATGCAGCAGCTGGAAACCGATCCCCAACTGCTCGATTTCACGATGAAAATCGGCAAACGACTATTCGGCGACAACTGTGCGGCCTGCCATGGCGCGGGTGGGCAGGGCGTGCTCGGCCACTACCCTAACCTGACCGACGATGCCTGGTTGTGGGGCGGCAGCCTGGCCGCCATACGAGAGACCATCATGCGCGGTCATCATGGTTTCATGCCGGCATTCAAGGGCAGCTTCACGCAGACCGAAGTGACCGATCTGGCTGAATTCGTGCTGAGCTTGTCTGGCACGCCCGGTGGTAACGAGGCCGCGATCCAGCGGGGGGCGCAGTTGTTCCGCAGCGATCAAAGCGGTTGTTTCTACTGCCACACCAAGGCCGGCACGGGCAATCGTGTTGTCGGTTCGGCTAACCTTGCCGACAAGGTGTGGACGATCGCGAATGTGCCCGGAGCCAGCAGTTATACCGCCAAGGTCGCGGCAGTCGCCTCCGTGATCGACAATGGCGTGCAGCGGCAGATGCCGGCTTGGGATCATCGCCTCAGTCAGACCGAGATCAAGTTGCTTGCGGTGTATGTCCATGCGCTTGGGGGTGGCCAGTAACGCGGTACGCGTCGCCGCGCTCCGTGCCGTGCCGGACTCGCGCGTGCCGACCCTCGCGAGCCGGGTGGTGGCTTGCCGCGGGCGATGACCAGACGGGTGCGATATGAATGACCATGCCACCCAACCTTACCAGAGCCGCATCGCAATCTACCCCCGTACGGTAAAGGGGCGGTTTCGCGGCATCAAATATGCCATTCTCATATTGGCCTATGGGGTGTTTTTTCTGTTGCCGTGGCTGCGCTGGACGCGCGTCGCCGGGCCGCACCAGGCAGTACTGTTCGATCTGCCCGAGCGACATTTTTATCTGTTCGATCTGGTGGTATTCCCCCAGAACATCTTCTGGCTGGCGATCCTGCTCGTCATAGCGGCCCTGCTGTTGTTTTTCGTGACCGGGGTTGCCGGCAGGGTCTGGTGCGGCTACTTCTGCTTTCAAACGCTCTGGACCGATGTCTACCTGCTGATTGAACGATGGATACAGGGCGAACGGCCCGCACGTATGCGGCTGCGCGAACACGGCTGGACGGGCGAGCGGGTGTTGAAACTCGGCCTGACACACGCGCTGTGGCTGGCCGTGGCCTTCTGGACTGGGTTGACCTTCACCCTTTACTGGGCGGACGCGCCCGGGTTGGCGCTGTCGTTTTTCCAGCTGCAGGCGCCCTTTGCAGCATATGCGACCACGTTCCTGCTGATGGCGACCACCTATATATTCGCCGGTTTGGCGCGCGAGCAGGTTTGTACCTACATGTGCCCCTACGCGCGATTCCAGAGCGTGATGTTCGACCGTGACACCTTGATCGTGAGTTACGACCGGTCTCGCGGAGAAGGCGAGGGTGGACGTCGCAAGGTGACGCGGGAGCTGAAGTCGCGCGAGGCACGTCAGGCGGCCGGTCATGGCGACTGCATCGATTGTGGGTATTGCGTACAGGTCTGCCCCACCGGCATCGATATCCGCAATGGACTGCAGGTGGAATGCATACACTGCGCCCTGTGCGTGGATGCCTGCAACGGCATCATGCGCAACCTGGGATGGCCATCGGGCTTGATACGATACACCTCCGAGCGCGCGCTCGCAGGCGGACGTACCCGCTTTCTCAAGCTCAAGACCGTGGGCTACGGACTGGCGCTGACCGCAGCGGTGGTGCTGTTGATCGGTAGCGTGGCGACGCGCGCCGCCTTCGACGCGAGTGTGCAGCAGACGCGTCAGCCGCTGACGGTGACACTGTCGGACGGCAGCATCCAGAACGGCTATGCCATCGTCGTCAACAACACGTCCACGCAACGTCTGACCCTGCGCGTCGGTATTCAGGGACTCGCAGGGGCACGGCTGGAGGTTCAGCCCGGCGCGGAAATGATCCTGGCGCCGGAGGCCAGCCGCACCGTTTATGTCAAACTGCGGTATGCGGCGAAGGCGAGCGATCCCAAGCGGATACCCTTCAGTTTCCGGCTGACGCCCGAGGGGCGTGGCGCACCCGCGGCGCTATTGTTGCCGACGCAGTTCTACACGAGGTAGGGCGCATGGACGATCAAGTCTTGACTCATGATCTGGTGAGTACGCTGGCCATCGGCGTGGGACTCGCATTTGCCGCCTACGTGCTGCTCTATCGTCTCACCCGGCTGCGCGGCAAGCAGGTGGGCTTGATCGTCGCGGTGCTCGTCCTGCTCGCCTACACGCCCTTTGCGATCCTCTATTGGCAGGGTCTCGACGTACTGGCGATCCATCTCGCGCTATACCTGTTGACCCCCTACGGTCTGAGCATCATCACCACGCACTGGGAGGGGCACCGTGAGCTGCATATGGGCAAGCGTTGGTTCAACTGGGCGCCGGCCACCATCGTGATCTTTCTCGGAATCGTGGCGTTTGTGGACGCCGTGATCATCAATTTCGCGGAAAACGGCGTTTCGCCGAACACCGCCGCCTGGTTGCTGCCGTCCGCCGGCAAGGATGTGGCGGTCAGATCGGATTTCCCCGGTACGGTGCCGCATGATTACCAGGACAAGGCCGAGGATTACGCGAGGTATCTGGCGGCCCGCGAGGCGCAGAAACAGCTTGGTTGGACGTTGCGCAAGGGATTCCTGGAGGTTCCCGTGGCCGGGCGCGAGGAGGTCTTTCAGGTCAAGGTCAGCGACCGCGAGGGCCGGCCGGTGTCAGCCGCACGTATCGGCGGGCGTTTCATGCGCCCCTCAAACGAGGATGACGATCGTGCCTTCACCATGCATGAAGTCGAACCCGGCCTTTACCAGGCCAGCGTTTCCCTGCCCTATCCCGGCAGTTGGGAACTGTTGCTCGACATCCGGCGCGGACCGGATGTGTACGAGTCGCACGGCCTGACCGTCGTCGAGCCTGCGACCGCCGCACAAGGCGGCTGATGCCGCGTCCTCGCCGGAGCTTCGATGAACGCCAGGCCACAGGATATCAGCCACCCGCCTGCCGGACATGGCGAGCCGACGTGCTACCACTGCGGTCTGCCGGTTCCGCACGGCAGTGATTATCGGACCGTCGTGCTTGGCGAAAGGCGCGAGATGTGCTGTCCGGGTTGCGCCGCGGTCGCCAGCGCGATCGTCGAAGGTGGGCTGGAGGATTATTACCGCTATCGCACGGCCAGGCCGGAAGGGCAGCGCGATCTGGTGCCGGAGGCGTTGTCGGAACTGGCGCTCTACGACCGGCCGGAGGTTCAGCGGAGCTTCGTGCGCGGCCAGGGCGAGCAGCGCGAAGCGGCACTGATTCTGGAGGGCATCGTCTGTGCCGCCTGCGCCTGGCTCAGCGAGCGGCACGTCAAGGAATTGCCCGGCGTGGTCGATTTCAACGTCAACTACACCACGCACCGCGCGCGGCTGCGCTGGGATGAGAGCCGTACCAAGCTGAGCGACGTGCTGGCGGCGATCGCAGCCATCGGTTATCGCGCACACCCTTTCGATCCCAGCCGTCAGGCGGACATGTACCAGCTCGAGCGCGCACGCATGCTCAAGCAGATTGCCGTGGCGGGTATCGGCATGATGCAGGTGATGATGGTGGCCATCGGCTTGTACGCCGGCGATCATGGCGGCATGACGGCCGACACGCGCAGCCTGCTGCGCTGGATCAGCTTCGCCTTCGCCACGCCGGTGGTCTTCTATGCCTCACGCGGTTTCTTCGCCGCAGCCTGGCGCGATCTGCGCCGTCGCACTCTGGGCATGGACGTTCCGGTCGCGCTGGCCGTCTCCGCCGCATACGCCGCCAGCACCTGGGCCACCCTCTCGGGGACCGGCGAGGTGTACTTCGATTCGGTCACCATGTTCGTGTTTTTCCTGCTGGTCGGGCGATTTCTGGAAATGCTCGCGCGACATCGCGCCGGACAGACAGCTGAAGCGCTGGTCCGTCTCAAGCCGGCCATGGCGCGCCGACTGGATGCGGAGGGAGGCGAAGAACGCATCGCCGCCTCGGAGCTATGCGTGGGTGATCGCGTGCGCGTGCGTGCCGGCGAATCCATACCTGCCGACGGCCGGGTGATCGAGGGCACCAGCAGCGTCGACGAATCGCTGCTGACCGGCGAGCACATGCCTCATCGGCGTGTGTCGGGCGATATCGTGTTGGGCGGCGCGATCAATGTGGAGAGTCCGATCACGGTCAGCGTGACCGCCGTGGGTCCCGACAGTACGCTCTCCGCGATCCTGCGCCTGCTTGACCGGGCGCTATCCGAAAAGCCGCGTTTGGCCGTGATGGCCGACCACGTGGCGGGCGGATTCGTGGCCGGCCTGCTGCTGACGGCGATTTTGGTCTTCGCCTTTTGGTACGGGCACGATCCGGAGCGGGCGTTCTGGGTGACACTGTCGGTACTGGTCGTCACCTGTCCGTGTGCGCTCTCGCTGGCGATGCCGGCCGCGCTGACGGCCGCGACGGGCACCATGAGCCGGCTGGGCCTGCTGGCCGCGCGCGGGCATGTACTGGAAGCGCTGTCGAAAACCAGTGACGTTGTGTTCGACAAGACCGGCACGTTGACATATGGCCGGCCCGAACTGGTGGTCGTTGACGTGGCCGAGGGTGAGGACGTCGAGCGTTGCCTGCAGTGGGCGGCCGCGCTCGAACGAGATTCCGGTCATCCCGTCGCGCAGGCCTTCAAGGCCTATGTGACCACGACGATGACGGTCGAGGGCCTGGCGGCTGAACCCGGCTTCGGCGTGGCCGGGGTGATCGAAGGCAGACGCATGCGCATAGGACGTCCCGCATGGGTGGCGGGTGAGGAAACGGGCGTCTTGCCGCTGGCCAGCGACGCGGACGGAGAGGGAGACATGATCGTCTGGCTGGCCGACGAAGTCCGGGTGCTGGCCGCGTTCCGCCTGCGCGACCGCCTGCGCCCCGGCGTGGCTGCCGCAGTCACGGCCCTGCGGGCACGGGGGATCAAGGTGCATGTGTACAGTGGAGACAATCAGCCTGCGGTTGCCGAGGTGGCGGGGCGTATCGGAATCGACGACGCAATCGGCGACCTTGCGCCGGCTGGCAAACTCGATGCGCTGCGGCGCTTGCAGACCGGCGGTGCGACCGTTGCCATGATCGGCGATGGCATCAATGACGCGCCGGTGCTGGCGGGTGCCGATGTTTCGATCGCATTGTCGGCGGGCGCGCAGCTGGCGCATGCCAGCGCCGACATGGTGTTGCTGAGCGATCGTCTGGAGCGTCTGCCTCAGGCGGTCGACGTAGCCCGGCGCTGTCAGCGCATCGTGAGACAGAATCTGGCCTGGGCGGTGGGCTACAATCTGTTTGCGGTGCCGTTGGCTGCGGCTGGATGGATTGCACCGTGGATGGCGGCGATCGGCATGTCGGCAAGCTCGCTGGTGGTGGTCATGAACGCGCTGCGACTGCGCGATCTGCCGGGGGATCACGGGCGCGGGCGGGAGGAAGCGGTATGACAATACTCTATCTGTTGCTGCCGATCGCCGTACTGTTGGCCATTATCGCCATCGCCGCGTTTCTCTGGACGGTCAGGAGCGGGCAGTACGACGACCTGGAAGGTCCGCCGCAACGCATGTTGATGGACGACGACGACCCGCGGATGCCGGGCAATGCGGCGCGCCGCGGCAAGCCGCGCGCGTGAAACCAAGGGCGGCAATCGACCGCAGAGCGAGATAATCGAAAAACGGGGGGGAGTATGAACAAACAGAACATACCGCTGGTGATCATCGTGGCGCTGATCGCGCTGAGCTGGGCAAGTTTTCTGTCCGTATTGTTCGCCTATTGGCTGTAGGCGGTCGTTAGTGCGGCACATCCATAGGCAAAACGCCCGCCAAGCGGCGGGCGTCGTTCTCTCGCTCGGTTTCCCGTTTTGCGCCCGTGCTTCAGGCGGCGACTGCGCCCTTGAGCTTGCGCAGGGCATTGTTTTCGATCTGCCGGATGCGCTCCGCTGACACCTGGTATTCGTCTGCCAGCTCATGCAGCGTGGCCTTCGGTTCGTTCAGCCAGCGGCGGCGAACGATGTCCAGGCTGCGAGGGTCGAGTTCGGACATCGCGGCCTGCAGGCGCGCTTCGTGGTGCATCTGCCAGTCCTCTTCCTCCAGCTGCATGGCGGGATCGGGACGATCATCGGTGAGGTAGGCGGAGGGCGAGAAGGTCTTGTCCTCGCCGTCGCTGGGCTCCGGATCGAAGGCCGTGTCCTGGTTCGACAGGCGCGACTCCATTTCCATCACTTCGCGCGGGCTGACGCCCAAGTCGCGCGCGACGGTTTCCACCTCGTCCTGATTCAGCCAGCCGAGGCGTTTTTTGGCGCCGCGGAGGTTGAAGAACAGCTTGCGCTGCGCCTTGGTGGTCGCCACCTTCACGATGCGCCAGTTGCGCAGAATAAACTCATGTATCTCGGCGCGAATCCAGTGCACCGCGAAGGAAACCAAGCGCACGCCCATCTCGGGGTTGAAGCGCTTGACCGCCTTCATCAGGCCGATGTTGCCTTCCTGGATCAGGTCGCCGAGCGGCAGGCCGTAGCCGCGGTAGCCGCGAGCGACCTGAACAACGAAGCGCAGATTGTGCAGCACCAGCCTGCGCGCGGCCTCGAGGTCGTTCTGCTGGTGCAGACGGCGCGCGAGGGTGCGCTCGTCCTCGGCGGAGAGCACGGGCAGACGGTAAACGGCCGCGATATAGCTCTCCAGGCTGCCGGCGTTGAGGCTGGGCAGAGCAGTGCTATTGACGGTGGCCAGTGAATTGTTCATCGATTCGTTCATCCTTCGGCACGGGTCCGAACTGGGTTGCCAAACGGTTCGACCAGACTCAATGGGGGTGGTTCTCGGTCATTTCAAGCCCCATGCCCCCTTTCCACACCAACATTATACATCCCAAATGCGTTGCCGGTCCCTGACCGGGGTCAACCCGCGTGCCCTCAACTGGGCTCGATGTCGCGCAAATGCCTGCCGACGGCCAGCCATGAGCCGCCGAGTCCGAACGCGATGCTCAACAGCAGCAGCCGCAGGCTGGCGCCGAGATCCAGCCCGGTGAGGACGTAACGGCTGTCGTAGAGTCCGGCCAGATGGTTGACGGGGCCGGCCAGCAGCCAGAGGGAGAGCGTCAGTACGACCAGGGCAAGCAGGCCGCCAAGCAGTCCCAGCCAGAAGCCGCCGTAAAGGAATGGGCGGCGGATGAAGGCATTGGTGGCGCCGATCAGCTTGGCGACCTCGATTTCCTGGCGGCGATTGAGGATGTCGAGCCGAATGGTGTTGCCGACCACCAGCAGCACCGCCAGCGCGAGCATGCCGCCGACCACCCAGACGGTGCGTTGCGCGATGGTGACGATGGCGTAGAGCCGTTCCACCCAGGCCAGATTCAGCTGCGCGTCCGCAACATCAGGGCGGGCCGCCAGATCGTGCTGCAGGGCGCGTATCTGCGCAGCCTGGTGTCCCTGCAGGTGCGGGTAGACGATGACCACCGGTGGCAGCGGGTTATCCGGCAGGGCGTCGAGGGCGTCGCCAAACCCGGCCGACTGGGCGAGCTCGGACAGACCTTGCGCGGGCGTGACCGTTTTCACGCGTGCGATGCGCGGGTCGGTCTGCAACCGTTCGGCCAAAGTGGTCATGGCCTGATCCGAGGTGCCGGACTTGAGATACAGCGTCACCTGCACGCCCCTGTCCCAACTGCCGGCCACCTGCTCGATATTGGTCAGCACCACGTACAGGCCGGCGGGCAGGGCGAGCGCGATACCGATCACGGCCACGGTCATGGCGCTGGCCATGGGATTGCGATAGAGCTTGCCGAGGCTGAAAAACAGCGCGCGCGCATGGTTGAGCAGCCAGGCGCCGGGGCGGGTGTGGCTGTCGGCGGCACGCCGGGCGATGCGCGTCTTCGCGGGCTTCGGCTTGTTCGCCGTCGCCGCCGGGCGTGGGCGCCTGCGTGCGGGGCGGCCGATCATCGGTGCGGTACCGCGTGCGTGGGGTCGTTTTCCAGGCGGCCCGCGTAGAGACCGATCACGCGCCTGTCCATGATGCGAATCAGCTCGTGATCGTGGCTCGCGACCAGCACCGTGACGCCGACGCGATTGAATTCGTCGAACAGACTCATGATTTCCAGCGACAGCTCGGGATCGAGGTTGCCGGTGGGTTCGTCGGCGAGCAGGATCGGCGGCTTGTTGACCACCGCGCGGGCGATGCCCACACGCTGCTGCTCGCCGGTCGACAGCGTGATCGGCAGCGCGCGTTCCTTGTGCAGCAGGCCGACCTTGTCCAGCGCGGCGCGCACGCGGCGCAGGATTTCGGCATGGCGCAGGCCGGCGATGACCAGCGGCAGGGCCACGTTGTCACCCACGCTGCGGTCGTGCAACAGGTGGTGGTCCTGGAAGATCATGCCGATCTGGCGGCGGTAGTAGGGAATGTGGCGGTTGCCGATGCTGTTCAGATTGCGGCCGTTGACCACGATCTGACCGCGGGACGGCCGTTCGATCATGGCGATCAGCTTGAGCAGGGTGCTCTTGCCGGCGCCGGAGTGGCCGGTCAGAAAGGCCATTTCCCCGGCGTCGAGTTCCAGGCTCACGTCGGCCAGGGCCTCCTGGCCGGTCGTGTAACGCTTGCCGACATGTTGCAGGAAGATCATGCGCCCTATTCGTCTGTCGTGGCTTGCTCCGCCAACAGGGCCGAGACGAATTCGCCGGCCTCGAAGGTGCGCAGGTCGTCGACGGCCTCGCCGACGCCGATGAAACGGATCGGAATGCCGATCTGCTGGGCGATCGCGAACAGGATGCCGCCCTTGGCGGTGCCGTCCAGCTTGGTGACCGTAATGCCGGTCAGCCCCAGCGCGTTGTGGAATTCGCGTGCCTGGATCAGCGCGTTCTGCCCGATGCCGGCGTCGACCACCAGCATGATCTCGTGTGGCGCATCGGAATCGAGCTTGGCGATCACGCGCTTGACCTTGCGCAGCTCGTCCATGAGGTTGGTCTGCGTGTGCAGGCGTCCCGCGGTGTCCGCGATGAGCACGTCGATGCCGCGCGCCCGCGCGGCCTGCAGGCCGTCGAAGATCACCGAGGCGCTGTCCGCGCCGCTGCCCTGGGCGATTACCTGTACCTCGTTGCGCGCGCCCCAGGCCTGCAGCTGTTCGACCGCGGCGGCGCGGAAGGTGTCGCCGGCGGCGAGCAGGACTGACTTGCCTTGGCCCTGCAGATGCTTGGCCAGTTTGCCGATGGTGGTGGTCTTGCCGGCGCCGTTGATGCCCACCATCAGGATCACGTAGGGGTGCCGGCTCGCGTCGACGACCAGCGGCTGCGTCACCGGCCGCAGGATTTCGGTCATGTTTTCGTGCAGCGCCGCGAACAGGGCCTCGGCATCGCCGAGCTGCTTGCGGCGGACGCGCGCGGTGAGGTCGTCGATGATGCGCGTGGTGGCCTCGATGCCGACGTCTGCCATCAGCAGGCGGGTTTCGAGTTCCTCCAGCAGGGCATCGTCGATCGCCTTGCGGCCCAGCACCAGCGAGGCGACGCCGCCGGTCAGGCCGCGCCCGGTCTTGGACAGGCCCTCGCGCAGGCGCGACAGCAGGCCGCCGCGGGCGGGCGCCTGCGCGGGCGCCGGTGGTTCTGGCACCGCGGCGTCGGATGCGCGGCCGGATTCGCCGTCGTCGGTCGCGGACGGCTGCGCGTTTTCGGGGGTATCCTGATCCGGTGACTTCTTGCGTCTGGTGAAACCGAACATAATGGGCGGCATCCCGGCCGGGTGATAGAAGAGGAACAGCATGCACATGCTAGCAGGAGCGCGCCGCCGGCGTAATCCGCAACGTGCCGGACAAGGCGGGCGGCAGGGCGGCGAAGGGAGCGTTTGAATGGCACCGGGTGGCAGACGCGGGGCGGACAATCGGCTGCGCATCATCGGTGGCCGCTGGCGAGGCCGGCGTATCGAATTTCCCGATGCGCCCGGCCTGCGGCCGACCGCCGACCGCGTGCGCGAGACCCTGTTCAACTGGCTGCAGTGGTCGTTGCCGGGCAGTCGCTGCCTGGACCTGTTCGCCGGCAGCGGCGCGCTGGGTTTCGAGGCGGCCTCGCGCGGTGCCGCGGAGGTCGTGATGGTGGAGGTCTCGCCGCATGTTGCGGCCGGACTCGCCGGCAATGCCGCGCGCCTCGACGCGCCCGTGCAGGTCGTGAACCGCTCGGCGGAGGCTTATCTGCGAGGCGAGCCGACGCCGTTCGACATCGTGTTTCTGGATCCGCCTTTCGCGCAGGCCTTGCTGGAGCCGTCGCTCGCGGCGCTGGCCGAGGGCGGCTGGCTGAAGCCCGGCGCAGCGGTCTATCTGGAGTATCCGTCCACGCATGCGGCGCCCATGCTGCCGCCGGGCCTGACGTTCGCTCGCCAGCAGCGCGCCGGGCAGGTGGCGTATGCGCTGGCGCACCGGTCACCGGCGAACGGGGCTGTCGCCGATCAGTGACGGGCTGCATCGGACGGCGATTCGTACATACTCGGCACGGGAGCCACTCGCTAACCCGGGCCGCAAGGGAGGTCGTGATCGTGGAGGAACCCTGGTATCTCGCAGCCGTAGTCGCTGCCTGCCTGGCCGCGGGCTGGCTCTTGCGCCACCTGTTCGCCATCGGTACGCGCCGACTGCTGCAGTCGCGTCTTGAGGCCACCGAGACGCGGGTGGAGGAACTGCGTCCGGCGCTCGCCGAGTCGGAGCGCCAGCGTAACGAGCTGCACGAACGCCTGATCGAACGCGAGCGCAACTACGCCGAGCTCGCCGGGCGCAGCGAGGGCGAGCGGCGCCGGGTGGCCGAGCTGCTCGCGGAACTGCAGGGGCGCACGGCGGCGCTGGATGCCGAGCGCGAGCTGACCAACGAGCTGCAGCGCGATCTGGCCGAGCTGCGCGAACGCCTGACCCAGGAGCGGCGCGGCTCGGCGGAGAAGCTCGCCCTGCTGGAAGAGGCCCGCGTCAAGCTGGCGGATGCCTTCAAGGCGCTGTCTTCCGACGCCCTCAAGCACAACAACGAATCCTTCCTGCGTCTGGCGCAGGAGAACCTCAAGCGCTTCCAGCAGGGTGCGCAGTCCGATCTGGAACAGCGCCAGAAGGCGATCGAGGAGCTGACCCGGCCGATCCGCGAATCGCTGACCAAGGTCGACGGCACCCTGGGCGAGCTGGAGAAATCGCGCGTGGCGGCCTACAGCGCGCTCGACCAGCAGCTCCAATCCCTGCTCAAGCACCACCTGCCGCAGCTGCACGCGGAGACCGCGAATCTGGTCAAGGCGTTGCGCCAACCGGCCGCGCGCGGCCGCTGGGGCGAGGTCCAGCTCAAGCGCGTGGTCGAGATGGCCGGCATGCTGGAGCACTGCGACTTCGAGGAGCAGGTCAATCAGAATACGGAGGCGGGACGCCTGCGGCCGGATATGATCGTCAGGCTGCCGGGCGGGCGGCGCATCGTGGTCGACGCCAAGGCGCCGGTCGACGCCTATCTGACCGCGGTGGAGGCGGCCGACGAGGTCACGCGCGACGCGGCGTTGCTGCGCCACGCGCAGCAGGTACGCACCCATATCGGCCAGCTCGGCCGCAAGAGCTACTTCGAACAGTTCGATCCGTCGCCGGAATTCGTGGTCATGTTCGTGCCCGGCGAGGCCTTCTTCTCCGCCGCGCTGGCGCAGGATCCCGGCCTGATCGAATACGGTGCCGAGCAGCGGGTGATCCCCGCCAGCCCGACCACCCTGATCGCCCTGCTCAAGGCGGTCGCCTACGGCTGGCGGCAGGAGGCGATGGCGCGCAACGCGGTCGAGGTCGCCGCGCTCGGCAAGGAGCTGTACGACCGCATCGCCACGCTGGCGAAGCATTGGGAGGCGGTCGGCAGCCGGCTCGACCAGGCAGTGGATGCCTACAACAAATCGGTGGGGACGCTGGAACGCCGCGTGCTGCCCAGCGCGCGCAAGTTCCGCGACCTCAAGACCGTGGCGGCGGACACCGAGATCGAGCCGCTCGGCCCCTTGACCGAGGAGACCCGCCGACTGACCGCCGCGGAATTCGAGGTCGCCGCGCGCGCGGACGACTCCGATTGAGCCCGTCGGCGCTCAGCCGCGCAGCCCGGCGAGCGGGTTCTGCGGATCGATGCCGGCCATGAAGGGCTTGCGGCGGTCGCGGTCGGTGAGCTGGTAGACGAGCCCCATCCAGTTGCCGACCACCGCCTCGGCGGTGTCGTGCCAGGTGTTGTCCAGACGCGGCACCAGCAGGGCCTCGGGCAGCGGCGGCGCCGCCTCGCCGGCGCGCCGGGCCTGTTCCAGGCGCGCGCGATACTCGCGCAGCACCGCCTGCGACCAGTTGTCGAAGTAGTTCGCCACGAACGGCGGGTAGGCGTCGAGCTCGCCGGTGGCGTAGCGGCGCAGCTCGCGCTTGTACTCCTTGAGCAGCGAGATCGTGTCGTACTCCGGGTGGCCCTGGAAGAACACGAAGCGGATGCCGTCCGCGCTCGTCGCCAGATGCACCCCGATCTCCTCGCTTTCCGCCAGCACGCGCAGCCCGGCCTCACGGAACTGCACCCGCGATACCGCGTTCCAGCGCGAATGCGGCACGTCGAAGCGCGTGTTGATGCCGTCCACCAGCGGGTGCCCGGGGTCGATCACGCGGTGCGGGAACACGCCCCAGATCTTCGCCGGCCGCGGCTGGCGGCGCTGGCCGTGGCGCCGCTCCAGCACCGCGTGGGTGGCGAGGCAGGAGCACAGCGTCGAGGTCACGTTTCCCCAGGCCCATTCGATCACCTGGCTCAGCGGCTCCCAGAACGGCTGGGTCGACAGCTCCGGCCCGGTCACGTTGGCGCCGGTGATGATCAGCGCGTCCAGCCCCTGCTCGCGCAGGTCCTCGAAGCGCTCGTAGTAGCGCGCGATGTGCTCGCGCGCGTCCTCGCCGCGCGGCAGCTCGTCCAGCGTGAAGGGGTGCACGTAGAACTGCGCGATCGGGTTGCTCTGCGCCACCAGCCGCAGGAACTGGCGCTCGGTGGCGGCCAGCGCCTTGTCCGGCATCATGTTGAGCAGGCCGATGTGCAGCTCGCGGATGTCCTGGTTGCGCGCGCGGTGCGGCGACAGGATGCCCAGCCCCTCGGCGCGCAGGCGTTCGAAGGTCGGCAGGCCGTTGTGGGCGACGATCGGCACCCTCAGCCCCTCGCGATCGCCGTTTCGAGCAGAGCGAGGAAGTCCTGCTCGTCGCGCACGGCGGCGACCTCCTTCGAGGTTACCGTGTAGCCGTGGCGCGCCAGCGCCTCGTAGCGCGGCAGGCGCGAGCGGAACAGGCGCGGGAAGATCCAGCGCGTGAAATCGTCGGGGTCCATCTGCGCGGCATACTCCAGGCCGTGCTCGGCGAGGTATTCGGCCAGTTGCGCCTCCAGGAACTCGCGCCGATAGTACAGCGGCTTGGGCGCCTCCTGGGCGCGGCGGATCAGGGTGTCCTCCTCGTCCTGGTCGGTGACCTTGATGTAGAGCATCAGCGTGTGCTCCACCAGCAGGTCGATCACGCCGGGTTCGTCCAGCTCGCACAGCGAGCCGCCGACGTCGTTGACGAAATGCCGGTAGCCGTAGATCCGCTGCGCCTTGTCGATGAAGTCCGGCACGTCGTACATCGCGCGGATCTCGCCCTCGCGGTAGGCCGCCTGGCGGCGGTGGAAATCCTCCAGCTCGACGCCGCCGAGGTCCGGATTGCCGAGCTTGCCGACGAACGACAGCACCGGGCCGGGATCGGTGATCTTGATGTTGTTGCGGATGTAGATCCAGTCCTTGCGCAGCAGGTCGCGCAGAAAGGGCACCTGCATCGCCTGCGCCTTGATCATGTCGAGGATCGCCTCGTCCAGATAACGCGTGCCGATGCGGTAGTCGCCGGCGTAGTGGAACCAGTCGTGCTCGCGCAGCAGCGACGACAGGTAGGTCTTGCCCACCCCCGACATGCCGATCAGGGTGACGCGCTTGTGCGGCCACCGGCGGAATTCGTCGACGCTGAATTTCACGCTTCGCTCCCTGTCGAAAAGAGGCCATTATCCGGCATCGTCGGTGTCGGCGGGAAGCGCCGGCCTTGTCGCGCCGGCGGCAGCGGCCGGCGATTGCCGGCGGTGCCGCCGGCCGCTATCGTGACGCGATCGCTTCCGCCGTCGTGAAAAGTCGCCCGCCCATGCGCCTGCGCAACAGTCTCATCGTGCTGTACTGCACCGTGGTGTCGGTGGCGATTCTCTACGAGCATCAGGCCCTGTTGCCGCTGTTCGCGCGCCAATGGGGCGTCAGCCCGGCGGACGTCGCCCTGCTCACCACCGTCACCATGACCCCGCTGGCGGTCGCGCCGCTGGTCTACGGCTACGTCCTTGAACGCGTCTCCGCCCGCCGCCTGCTGGTGCTCGGTCTCGGCGTGCTCACCGCGGTGCAGTTCGTGCTCGCGCAGGGGCCAGGCTACGGTGCCTTTCTGCTGCTGCGTGGCCTGGAGGGCCTCATCCTGCCCGCCGTGCTCACCGCGCTGATGACCTACAGCTCCGCCATCGGCGGCCCGGCCGGCGCGCGCCGCGCGATCACCCTCTACATCGCCGCCACCATCGTCGGCGGCTTCAGCGGGCGCACCTTCTCCGGCGTGGTCGCCAGCTACCTGGACTGGCAGGCCGCGTTCTGGATGTGGTCCGCGCTGGCCGCGCTGGCGCTGCTGTCGACGCGCTGGCTGGCCACCGACCCGCGCGCCGATCTCGGCCGCGTGCGCTGGCCGGAGGTGCGCGCGCTGATCGCGCGGCCGGTCAACCGGCTGGGCTTCGCGGCGGCCTTTCTGCTGTTCTTCGTGTTCGCCGCGATGATGAACTTCCTGCCGTTTCGCATGCACCAGCTCGACCCCGGCATCACCCAGGGCGCGGTCGCCTGGGTCTACGCCGGCTACCTCGTCGGCGTCGTCGTGCCGCTGTCCTCGCTGTGGCTCATCCGCCGCCTCGGCGGCGAGCGGCGCACCCTGCTCGCCGGCTGCGCGGTGTATCTCGTCGGGTTGTCGATGCTCGCCTTCGGCGGGCTGCCCTGGGTCTACTTCGGTATGTTCGTGTTCGCCGCCGGCATGTTCACCCTGCACAGTGTGCTTTCCGCCTATCTCAACCACCTTGAAACGCGTCGCAAGGGCCTGGTCAACGGACTGTACGTGTCCAGCTACTACAGCGGCGGCGCCGTCGGCTCCTATCTGCCCGGCGTGGTCTACGAGCACGCCGGCTGGGTGCCCTACAGCCTGCTGCTGTTCGCGCTGCTGATCCTGGTCGGCGCCACGCTGTGGCGCATGCCGTCGGCTGGCGCAGCCTGAGGTCCGGTCGGCGCGCCGCGCGCGTGCTATATAAACGGAACACAGAAGCAGAAGAAGCCGCTGTCAGCGGCTCGACCATCGACCAGGGGGAGAAAACCATGAACCCACTCACCAAGGGTCTGGCGCTCGTTGCCGGCTTGCTCGCTGCTGGCGGAGCCTTCGCCGCCGACGGCACCATCGTGCTTGGCGCCGCCGTCTCGCTTACCGGCAAATACTCCACCGCCGGCACCCACACCAAGCGCGGCTACGACCTCGCCGTGGCCCGCATCAACCAGCACGGAGGAGTCAAGGTCGGCGACAAAACCTACAACATCGCGGTGCAGTACTACGATGACGAATCCACGCCCGCGCGCGCCGCCGAGCTGGCCGAACGCCTGATCAAGCGCGACGGCGTGCGCTTCATGCTCGGGCCGTACAGCTCCGGCCTGACCAAGGCCATCGCGCCGGTCACCGAGATGTATCAGGTGCCCATGATCGAGGCCAACGGCGCCTCGCGCGCGCTGTTCGACAAGGGCTACAAATACCTCTTCGCCGTGCTCTCCACCTCCGAGCAGTACCTGCAGGAGGCGATCAACCTCGCCGCCGAGCAGGCCGAGAAGCAGGGCAGGAAGCCCTCCGACGTGCGCGTCGCCGTGGCCACCGAAAATGACCCCTTCTCGCAGGATATCCGCGCCGGGGTGCTGGAAAACGCCAAGTCCTACGGCATGAAGATCGTGGTCGATGACAAGTTCCCGCGCGACCTCAGCGACATGACGGCCACCCTGGTCAAGGTGCGCGCCCTGCGTCCCGACATCCTCGTCGCCTCCGGGCACTCCAAGGGGGCCGCGCTGGTGACGCGGCAGATGCCGGAAATGAAGGTCAAGGTGCCCATGGTCGCGCTGACGCACTGCGAGTCCGCGCAGATCACCGATCAGGAGAAGTTCGGCCATCACGCCGAGGGCACGCTGTGCGCCTCGCAGTGGGCGCCCACCATGACCTATCGCGACAACCTCTTCGGCAGCGCCGCCGATTACGCCAAATTGTTCGAAAAGACCTACGGCTACGTGCCGCCGTACCAGGCGGCCGAGTCCTCGGCGGCGGTGGAGATCTACGCCGACGCCATCCATCGCGCCGGCTCGCTGGACCCGAAGAAGGTGCGCGACGCCATCGCCGCGACCGACATGCAGACCTTCTACGGCAACATCCGCTTCGACGCGACCGGCAAGAACATCGCCAAGCCCATGGTCTTGCGCCAGATACAGAAGGGCGCCTACGTGGTGGTCGCGCCGAGCAAATGGGCCACCGGCAAACTGGAGTGGCCGCACCCCTGAACGCCTGACCGCCCGCCGGCGCCGCCCGCGGCGCCGGCCGTCCAGCCGCCGGGGGAGACCGCATGGACAATCTGCTGCTGCTGTATCAGGCGCCGACCATACTGCTGCAGCTCGTCGTCGACGGGTTGCTGGTCGGTGCCGTGTTTGCGCTGGCCGCCTACGGCATGGCCCTCGTGTGGGGCGTGATGAACATCATCAACGTCTCCCAGGGCGAATACGTCATCCTCGGCGGCTACATCAGCTACTTCCTGTTCCGCCAGTTCGGCTTGCATCCGCTGCTCGGCCTGCCGATCGCCGGGCTGGCGCTGTTTCTGCTCGGGCTGCTGCTCTACCGGGTGGTGATCCACCGTATCGTCGGCCGCGACATGTTCATCTCCCTGCTCGCCACCTTCGGCATCTCCATCCTGCTGCAGCAGCTTATGAACGAACTGTTCGGGCCGGACGTGGTCAGCGTCGATGCCGGCATGCCCACCTGGTACTTCCTCGGCAACGCCGTCACCGTGCCCACCGCCAAGCTGCTCGCCTTCGGCGTGGTGCTTGCGATCGCGGCGCTGCTGGTGGCGGGGCTGCGCTACTCGCGGCTGGGTCAGGCGATTCGCGCCACCGCGCAGAACGCCCGCGCCGCGCGCGTGCTCGGCGTCGACACCGATCGCGTCTACGCGGCCACCTACGCCCTCAACGCCGCCCTCTGCGGTATGGCCGGCAGCCTGGTGGTGATGATCTGGGTGATCCATCCCTTCATCGGCCTGACCTACACCGTGCGCTCGTTCATGATCGTCATCGTCGCCGGCCTGGGCAACTTGCCCGGCGTGTTCGCCACCGGCCTCGGCCTTGGCGCGCTGGAGCAGATCGCCGGCTTCGTGCTCGGCGCCGAATTCCAGTCCGCCTTCGTGTTCAGCCTGCTGGTGGTCATCCTGATCGTGCGCAACGCCTGGCTGCGCCGCCGCCGCGAGTATCTGTCGTGAGCGCCCGCCTGCAGCGCCTGTCCGCGCCGGCCTGGACGGGGCTGATCGTCGCCGGCCTCGTCGTGCCCTGGCTGTTTCCGCACCACCTCACCGTGTTCGCCTTCGCCTGGTGCATGGTCGTGCTGGCCCTGTCGTGGGACATCTGCGGCGGCCAGATGGGTTACAACTCCTTCGGCAACATCTTCTTCTTCGGCATCGGCATGTACGCCTGCGCCGTGGTCCAGCGCGACCTCTGGCACGGCGTCGCCAGCGGGCAGGCGCAGCTCGTGCTCACCGCGCCGCAATACCTCATTGGCCTCGGCCTCGGGCTCGTCGCCGGGGTGGTCGCCGCCGTCGCGCTGGCCTTTCTGCTCGGCTCGCAGATCCTCGGCATGCGCGGTCACTATTTCGCCATCTGCACCCTCGGCCTCGGCATCGCCGCCGGCGAAATCGCCACCGGCGTCGACTTCATCGGCGCCGGCTCCGGCATGGTCACCCCGCTGATGCCGGCCGGCCTGCCCGGCAAGGAAATCTTCTACTACGCCTTCTTCATGCTGCTCGCGCTGTTCGCCCTGTGGCTGCTGTCGCGGCTGTATGCAGGCCGCTTCGGGTTGGCGCTCAACGCCATCCGCGACAACGAGGACAAGGCCGAGGCCATGGGCCTGCCCACCGTCGCCTACAAGACCACCGCCTGGGCCGTGTCCGCCGCGCTGCTCGCGCTCGCCGGCGGCGGCGTCGGCAATCTCGTCGGCTTCATCGACCCCATCGACGTCGCCTTCGCCGGCGCCAGTTTCGGCGTATGGATGATTCTCATGGCCATCCTCGGCGGCAAGGGCACGCTGTGGGGGCCGCTGATCGGCGCCTTCCTGTTCTACGCCGCCAAGGAGGTCACCTGGACCTATTTCCTCGGCTGGCAGCGCGTGATGCTCGGCGCGCTGATCGTGATCATCGTCGTGTTCTTCCCCGAAGGCATCATGGGCTGGCTGCGCGAGCGCTTCCCCGCGCGCTTCGGCGGCGCGCCCGCGTCCGAAACCCAGGAGGACCGCTCATGAGCCGCGTGCTGCTCGACGTCGCCGGCGTCAGCAAGACATTCGGTGGCGTGATCGCCAACGACGGCGTCTGCCTCAGCGTGCCCGAGGGCGCGATCTACGGTCTCATCGGCCCCAACGGCTCCGGCAAGACCACCCTGTTCAACGCCATCGTCGGCTATCACCCCATCGACGCCGGCAGCGTGCGCTTCGACGGCGCCGAGCTGTCGCGCCTGCGCGTCGGCGACATCGCCCGCCGCGGCCTGCTGCGCACTTTCCAGCAGACCCGCGTTTACGTCGGCATGGACTGCATGGCCAACATGCGCATCTCCACGCCCGCCGTCCACGCAGGCCTGCGCGGCCTGTTCCGCGGCTTCGACCCCGAAACCGACGCCCAGGCCGAGGAGCTGCTCGCCTTCGTCGGCCTCTACGAAAAGCGCCATCTGCGCGCCGGCGAACTCTCCTTCGGCCAGCAGAAGCTGCTCGAATTCGCCATGGCGCTGATGAATCGCCCGCGCATGCTGTTGCTGGACGAGCCCACCGCCGGCATCAATCCCACCCTGATCAACGGCCTCATCGACCGCCTGCGCCGCGCCAACGATACCTTCGGCATCACTTTGCTGGTCATCGAGCACAACATGCGCGTCATCATGAACCTCGCCGAGCACATCTACTGCCTCGCCCACGGCCGCATGCTCGCCGACGGCCCGCCCGAGGCCATCCGCAGCGACCAGCGCGTGATCGACGCCTACCTGGGAGCCGCCTGATGCAGCCGCGCTGGAATCCGCCCAAGCCGCCCCGCGTCTCCGGCCACGGCGAGGGCGGCGTCGATCTCGTCATGTCCGTCGAGGCCGTCGCGCGCGAGGCCGCGACGCTGGGCGCGCGCCGGCCGGACGATGCCGCCCTGCGCGCGCTCGCCGGGGATGCGCCGCTGCTCAGCCTGCGCGCGCTCGACGCCGGCTACGGGCGCATGCAGATCCTCCACGGCCTCGATCTGCACGTCGCCGCCGGCCAGTCGCTGTGCCTCATCGGCCCCAACGGCGCCGGCAAATCCACCGTCCTGCACTCCATCTACGGCTTCACCCGCATCATCGGCGGGGCCATCGAGCTGGACGGCCGCGCCATCGGCGGGCTCACCCCCGAGCAGAAACTGCGCGACGCCGGCATCGCCTACGTCATGCAGGACAACTCCGTGTTTCCGCGCATGAGCGTGGAGGAAAACCTGCTCATGGGCGGCTATCTGCTGCCCGGCCGCGAGGCCGCGCGCGCCGCCGCGGCCGACGTGCTCGCGCGTTACCCGCGTCTCTCCCAGCGCCGCCGGGCCGCCGCCGGCACCCTCTCCGGCGGCGAGCGCCGCCTGCTCGAAATCGCGCGCGCGCTCATCATGCGGCCGCGCGTGCTGCTCGTGGACGAACCTTCCATCGGCCTGGAGCCGCGCTACATCGACGCCGTGTTCGAAATCCTGCGCGAACTGCAGCGCGATCAGGGCAAGACCGTCGTCCTGGTCGAGCAAAACGCCAAGAAAGGCCTCGAATTCGCCGACCTGGCCTACGTCCTCGTCTCCGGCCAGCTCGCGCTCGCCGGCCCCGGCGACGCCCTCCTCGAAGACCCCGACGTCGGCCGCCTGTTCCTGGGCGGCTGACCCGCTCAGCCCGCCCGCGCGCGGCGGCGCCCCGCAAACCCCACGGCTTGTGTTAATTTCATCCCGGTCCATCAACGAGCCGTCAGTGAATGACGCCACAACCCGAACAACAAGCCAGGGAAGACATCGACCGGCTGCTGCAGGCGGCGGGCTGGGCGGTGCAGGACGCTGCGCAAGCCAACATCCACGCCGCGCAGGGCGTGGCGATTCGCGAGTTTCCGCTCAAATCCGGCCACGGCTTCGCGGACTACCTGCTCTATGTCGACGGCAAGGCCGCGGGCGTGATCGAGGCCAAGAAGCAGGGCGTCACGCTCACCGGCGTCGAAACCCAGTCCGACAAATACACCCAGGGCCTGCCGGACGGCCTGCCGCGCTGGCGCGATCCGCTGCCCTTCGCCTACCAGTCCACCGGCATCGAAACCCGCTTCACCAACGGGCTGGATCCCCAGCCGCGCTCGCGTCAGGTGTTCGCCTTCCACACGCCCGCGCTGCTGGCCGGCTGGCTCGGCGAATTGGCGGACGGCGTGCGCGAGACGGCGCCGGACTACGCCAGCCGGGGCGACACCTTCCTCGCCCGCATGCAACACCTGCCGCCGCTGCGCACCGAAGGCCTCTGGCCCGCGCAGATTCAGGCCATCCAGCGGCTCGAAGAATCGCTGAAGGCCAATCGCCCCCGCGCGCTGATCCAGATGGCGACCGGCTCGGGCAAGACCTTCACCGCCATCTCCTTCATCTACCGGCTGATCAAGTTCGCCGGCGCGCGGCGCGTGCTGTTCCTGGTGGACCGCGGCAACCTCGGCGACCAGACGCTCAAGGAATTCCAGCAGTACACCTCGCCCTACAACAACTTCAAGTTCACCGAGGAGTACAACGTACAGCGTCTGAGCAGCAACGCCTTCGATCCCGTGGCAAAGGTCAGCATCTGCACCATCCAGCGCATGTACGCCATGCTCAAGGGCAGGGAGCTGCCCGAAGAGCTGGACGAGGAATCCGCCGACCAGCTCGGCGGCCTGTTCAAGCAGCCCGAGCCGATCGAGTACAACCCCAATATCCCGATCGAGCAGTTCGACATCATCGTCACCGACGAATGCCACCGCTCCATCTACAACCTCTGGGCGCAGGTGCTGGAATACTTCGACGCCACCCTCATCGGCCTCACCGCCACGCCCAGCAAGCAGACCTTCGGCTTCTTCCACCAGAACCTGGTGATGGAATACAACCACGAGATGGCCGTGGCCGACGGCGTCAACGTCAACTACGACGTCTACCGCATCCGCACCGCCATCACCGAGCACGGCTCCAGGGTCGAGGCGGGATACTCCGTGCAGATTCAGGAGCGCGACACGCGCAAGAAGCGCTGGGAACAGCTCGACGACGACTTCGCCTACGACCCCAACCAGCTCGACCGCGCCGTGGTCGCGCCGGACCAGATCCGCACCGTCATCCGCACCTTCCGCGACAAGCTGTTCACCGAAATCTTTCCCGGCCGCGAGTGGGTGCCCAAGACCCTCATCTTCGCCAAGGACGACGCCCACGCCGAAAACATCGTCGAGATCGTTCGCGAGGAATTCGGCAAGGGCAACGACTTCGCCCAGAAGATCACCTACCGCACCACCGGCGCCAAGCCCAAGGACCTCATCAAGGCCTTCCAGAACAGCGCCATGCCGCGCATCGCCGTCACCGTGGACATGATCGCCACCGGCACCGACATCAAGGCGCTGGAAATCGTCATGTTCCTGCGCGCCGTCAAATCCCGCGCCTTCTTCGAGCAGATGAAGGGCCGCGGCGTGCGCGTCATCAAGCCCGACGACCTGCAGAGCGTCACCCGCGACGCCAGGGTCAAGGACCACTTCGTCATCGTCGACGCCGTCGGCGTCTGCGAGCAGGACAAGACCGACTCCCGCCCCATGGAGCAGAAGCCCACCGTCAGCTTCGAAAAGCTCATGCAGGCCGTCGCCTTCGGCAACACCGAGGACGACGTCCTCACCTCGCTTGCCGGCCGCCTCGCGCGCATGGAGCACCGCATGAGCGCCGAAGACGACCAGCGCATCCGCGCGCTCGCCGGCGGCCTGGGCGTCAAGGACCTGAGCCACCGCATCGTCGCCGCGCTCGACCCGGACCGCCACCTCGAACAGGCCAGGGTCGACCTCGGTCTCGCGCCGGACGACGACCGCCCGCTCAGCGAACAGGCCCTTGCCGCCGCGCGCCAGCGCATCGTGCTCGACGCCGTCAAGCCGCTGCACGATCCCGACCTGCGCGAAGCCATCGACCAGATCAAGAAGAAGAACGAAGTCGTCATCGACACCGTCAGCGCCGACGAAGTCCTCGAAGCCACCTTCTCGCGCGACGCCCTCGACCGCGCCCGTGGCATGATCCACTCCTTCGAGCGGTTCATCGCCGACAACAAGGACGAAATCACCGCCCTGCAGGTGCTCTACAGCCAGCCCTACCGCCAGCGCCTCACCTTCGAGGCGGTCAAGGAGCTGGCCGACAAAATCGAGCAGCCGCCCTACCTGTGGAGCGAAGCCCAGCTCTGGAACGCCTATGCCGCGCTGGAAAGGGACAAGGTCAAGGGCGCCAGCGGCCGCCGCATCCTCACCGACCTCGTCTCGCTGGTCAGATTCGCCATCCACCAGGACAACGAACTCATCCCCTTTCCCGAGCGCGTCGAGATCAATTTCCGGGCATGGCTGATGGGACAGGAAAGCAGTGGCAAGCAGTTCAACGAGGAACAGCGACGTTGGCTGGAAATGATCCGCGACCACATCGCCGCGAATCTCGGCATCGAGCCGGACGATTTCGAGTACGCCCCGTTCTCGCAACACGGCGGCCTCGGCAAGGTGCATCAACTGTTCGGCGACAAGCTGAATACGATCATTGAAGGACTGAACGAGACGTTGGCGGCATGAGTGCGATCGCGAAGCGCGAGGATGTTGTGGCGCAAGGTTGGGAGATCCGCCCGCTCGGTGAGGTCGTTAAGCCAACTCGCCCACGCATTAAGCCGTCGGAAAAACCGGGCCTACCATTCATTGGAATGGAGCACGTTGAAGCCCATACGATGAAGCTGTTGGGTACAGTGCCCGCCGGCACCATGAAAAGCTCGGCGGTTCACTTCCAGCCGGGCGATGTTCTCTATGGCCGTCTACGTCCGTATCTGAACAAGGTATATCGGCCGGATTTTGAAGGGCTCTGTTCCGCTGAATTCATCGTCTTTCCGAAGACGGAAGGTGTGGACAGCCGCTACCTGCAATATTTCCTGAATTCGTCGACGTTCGTCTCTTTTGCGTCCCATCTCAACACCGGAGACCGTCCGCGTGTCGACTTTGATCAGTTAGCGCCGTATGAATTTCCGCTAGCCCCCCTCGAGCAACAAAAACGCATCGTCGTGGAAATCGAAAAACAATTCTCCCGCCTCGACGAAGCCGTCGCCAACCTCAAGCGCGTCAAGGCCAACCTCAAGCGCTACAAGGCCGCCGTCCTCAAAGCCGCCGTCGAAGGCCGCCTCGTCGAAACCGAAGCCGAGATTGCACGACGTGAAGGCCGCAGCTACGAGACCGGCGAACAACTCCTGCAACGCATCCTCGAAACCCGCCGCAGCCAGTGGCAAGGCAAGCGCAAATACAAAGAACCCACCGCACCCGTCACCACTGACCTGCCCGGTTTGCCGGAGGGGTGGGTGTGGGCAACGGTTGACCAGTTATTCATGTCTTTGCGGAATGGCTTGTCAAAGAAACCGGAAGATTCTGGACCAGGGATTCCAATCCTTCGTATTTCTGCTGTTCGTCCACTGGAACTGGATATAACGGATAAACGCTTCTACAGACCGTTGCCTAGTGAGCATGTCGAAGAATACGAGTTAAAGTTACGGGATGTACTTTTTGTCCGATATAACGGGACGAAAGATCTTGTTGGTGCGTGCGCGTTAGTGAATGAAGTGTCCGGTGTGGTTCTATACCCAGATAAGCTTATTCGCGGACGTGTAGTCTGTGATTTGTTAATTTCACCGAGTTACCTAGTGCTGGCAGCAAATGTTGGTAAATCGCGAGAGCATGTCGATGTCTTGATAAAGACAACTGCTGGGCAGCAGGGTATAGCTGGCGGGGAAATTAAGAAGATGCCGCTCCCTTTGCCGCCAATTGAAGAACAACACCGCATCGTCGCCGAAGTCGACCGCCGTCTCTCCCTCCTGCGCGGAACCGAGGCCCAGGTGGACGCCAACCTCCAGCGCGCCGGGCGCTTTCGCCAGTCCATCCTGAGCAAGGCCTTTTCCGCGTGAACACCGCCGAGCTCACCGCCTTGCTTGACCGTCTGCGCGACGAGCCACACGAGACCGAGTGGCTGGAGTTCAAGGCCAACCGCTACGAGCCGCAGGTGTTGGGGGAATATCTGTCGGCGCTGGCGAACTCGGCCTGCCTGCTGGGTATGCCGCGCGGCTACCTGGTGTTCGGCATCAAGGACGGCAGCCATGCGGTGGTGGGCACAACCTTCGATCCTCAAGCCGAAAAAGGTAAGGGCGAGCAGTTGTTGCCGCTCTGGCTTTCCCTCGGTTTGCAGCCCAACGTCGGATTCGAGACTCACACCTTTACCTACCACGACCAGCGGGTGGTGCTGTTCGAGGTCCATCCGGCCTTCGACCGACCGGTGAAGTTCTACGGCAAGGCTTATGTGCGCGACGGCACGAGCAAGACCGAGCTAACGAAATATCCGGAGAAAGAGCGCGCGATCTGGAGCCGCCGCGTGGACTGGAGTGCCCAGCTCTGTGAGCAGGCGACCTTGGCCGATCTTGCCCCTGAGGCAATTGCCAAGGCGCGGCAGGAGTACGCGACCAAGTTCCCCCGCCAGGAGGGGGAACTGACAGGTTGGGACGATGCGACCTTTCTCAACAAGGTGCGGCTGACGATACGCGGCGCGGTGACCCATGCGGCCTTGCTGCTGCTGGGCCGACCGGAAGCCTCGGCGCTGCTGGCGCCGGCGGTGGCGCGCATCAGCTGGATGCTGAAGAACGACCGTAATGAGGAGCTGGACTACGAGCATTTTGGCCCGCCTTTCCTGCTCAATGTCGACAAGGTACTCGCACGCATCCGTAATCTGACGGTGCGGGAACTGCCTGACGGCACGTTGTTCCCGGTCGAATTGACGCAATACGACCCCTGGGTAATCCGTGAGGCTCTGCACAATTGCATTGCCCACCAGGACTATCTCCTGCGCGGCCGTATACAGGTGGTGGAAACGCCAGACAGCCTGTTGCTGACCAACGTTGGCGGTTTTCTGCCGGGACGGGTGGAAAAGGTGATCGAGCAGGACGCGCCGCTGGAAATCTATCGCAACCCATTTCTGGCTGAAGCGATGGTGAACCTGAACATGATCGACACGCAGGGCGGCGGCATCAAACGCATGTTCCTGAAGCAGCGGGAGCGCTTCTTCCCGATGCCGGACTATGACCTGTCGCAGCCGGAACGGGTGATGGTGATGCTGCGCGGACGCATTCTTGATGAGCGCTACACCCGGATTCTCATGGCGCAGACCGATCTGGACCTGACCACCATCATCCTCCTGGACAGGGTACAGAAAGGGCAGCGTATTCCCGCCGACGCGGCTAAGCGTCTCCGGGCGGTGAAGCTAGTGGAAGGTCGTTACCCGAACCTGATCGTTGCCGGCCGGGTGGCTGCGGCGACCGGCGAGAAGGCGCGGCACATTCGCAATCGCGGCTTCGACAGCCAGTACTATCGCGACTTGATTGTCGCCCTGGTGCAAGAACATCAGCCTGTCTCCAGGACGGACATCGATACGTTGCTGCTGGATAAGCTGCCCGAGATGCTGTCTCAGGAGCAAAAGCTCAACAAAATTCACAACCTGCTACGGCAGCTCGCCAGAGATGGGGTTATTCGGAACGAGGGGAGTCGCCGTTTCTCTCAATGGGTTTTGATAGCTGGAAAGTAGGTACCAATAAAACAAGGCGTAAACGACTAGCTCGTTTTAAGGGCGTGAAAATAACTCTAAGTTTTTAAAAGGGATTTTATTGATCATCTATTCGGATGTATCAAAAAACTATCAATGAAACAGCTTCTAACTGCTGTATTTGCGTGTTGAGATACCAGGATGTACGAATGAACACCGCGACCATCGTCCAAAAACTCTGGAACTACTGCAACGTCTTGCGCGATGACGGCATGAGCTATGGCGATTACGTCGAGCAGTTGACCTATCTGCTGTTCCTCAAGATGGCGGACGAGCGCACCCGGGCCCCGTACCACCAGAAG
Source organism: Acidihalobacter prosperus (assembly GCF_000754095.2). Classification (NCBI taxonomy): domain Bacteria; kingdom Pseudomonadati; phylum Pseudomonadota; class Gammaproteobacteria; order Chromatiales; family Ectothiorhodospiraceae; genus Acidihalobacter; species Acidihalobacter prosperus. Next base: position 294,814 of record NZ_JQSG02000006.1, on the reverse strand, counting down.
AGCCCGGTGCCGGACGAATACAACTGGCCGAGCCTGATGAAGAAGGACGGCGACGATCTGTTCGATCACTACCGCCACACGCTGGAGGCGCTGGGCAACCAGAAGGGCTTGCTCGGGCTGATCTTCAACAAGTCGCAGAACAAGTTTCAGGACCCAGCCAAGCTGCGGCGGCTGGTGGKCGACCTCATCGACAAGGAACAGTGGGTGTCGATGAGCGCCGACGTGAAGGGCGATGCCTACGAAGGTCTGCTGGAAAAGAACGCCCAGGACACCAAGTCCGGCGCCGGCCAGTATTTCACCCCACGCCCGCTGATCCAGGCGATCGTGGACGTCATGGCGCCGATGCCGGGAGAGCGCGTGTCCGATCCGGCCTGCGGCACGGGCGGCTTTCTGCTCGCGGCGCACGATTACGTGGTGCAACACAACCCGAACCTGACCCGCGATCAGAGCCGCAAGCTCAAGGAGGACACCTTCAAGGGCTGGGAGCTGGTGGTGCAGGCCACGGCGCGGCTGTGCGCGATGAACATGCTGCTGCACGGTATCGGCAGCCAGGACTACGAGCCCATTGTGGTGTCCGACTCGCTGGCTGCCGACCCCAGCGAGCGCTTCGACGTGATCCTGACCAATCCACCCTTCGGTAAGAAGAGCAGCACGACGATTGTTGGAGAAGAGGGCAAGGTCAGCAAGGAGCGCGACATCGTCGAGCGTGGCGATTTCTGGACCACCACCTCGAACAAGCAGCTCAACTTCGTGCAGCACGTCAAAACCCTACTCAAGCAGAACGGCCGCGCCGCGCTGGTGTTGCCTGACAACGTGCTCTTCGAAGGCGGCGCCGGCGAAACCATCCGCCGCAAGCTGCTGCACGAGTGTGACGTCCACACCCTGTTGCGCCTGCCCACGGGCCTGTTCTACGCGCAGGGTGTGAAGGTGAACGTGTTGTTCTTCGACAAGAAGCCCGCCTCCGAGACCCCGTGGACCAAGAAGCTCTGGATCTACGACCTGCGCACCAACCGGCATTTCACGCTCAAGACCAATCCGCTGAAGCGCGAGGATCTGGAGGAATTCGTCCGGCTCTACAACCCCGACAACCGCCACGAGCGCAAGGCGACCTGGAGCGAGGAAAATCCGGACGGCCGCTGGCGCGCCTACGACTACGAAACCCTCGTCGCCCGTGACAAGGCCAGCCTCGATATCTTCTGGCTCAAGGACGAATCCCTCTCCGATACCGACAGCCTGCCCGCCCCGGAAGTGATCGCGGCGGAAATCGTGGAAGACCTCGAAGCCGCGCTTACGCAGTTCCGCGAAATCGCGGCGGACCTGGGCGGCGAATCCGGCGAGGTAGATGGGGTCGCCTGAAGGCGCAAATCCTGTATTGCCAGCGCCCAGGCGCGGAGATGAAGGCGCCATGAGGGGGGTTACTTAGGCGCAGTCACCGCTCACCTCTTCACCCACGCCGGGTGAAATTCCTCCACATGCGCGATGCGCGCCTCCGGCACGCCCGCCTCGCCGGCGAATTCGCGCCAGCGGCGCACGGCTTCGACGACGCGGTCGAGCCGTTCGCGGGCGCGGCTGACGCCGAAGGTTTTGGCGAGGGCCAGCAGGTCTTCCTCTTCGATATCCCAGGTCTTGCCGTTCACCCGCATCTGATGCTCGCGGGTCCATTTGCCCGCCGCGGGGTTGTGCGAGAAGCAGACGTCGTAGGCTGGGGCGAGCTGCCAGTCGCCGCCTTCTTCGAGCAGGAAGGCGAGGTTCTTGGTGTGGTCGTCGCAGTTGACCGCGGCGACGTTGAAGGCGCAGCGCACGAACGCCTGATCGATCGCCGGCTTGCCGAGGTTCAGCGCCTGGATGGTGCGCAGGTACTGTTCGTAGCTGTGCACGCGTGGCTGGTTGAAATCGAGGTGGGCCAGGCCGCACAGCGAGTGGATGTGAAGCTTGCGGTTGCCGTCGCGGTCGAAGCGCCGGGTCATGAAGTGGGCGCGGCCGCCTTCTTCCATCAGCTGGCACTCGCTCATTTCGACGCCGGCCTCGCGGGCCATCAGGTAGTGCGCGTATTCGACGCGGCCGAAGCCGGCGGTGTAGCTCAGGTTGCCGTCCAGGTCGACGTCGAACTTGAGCAGCCAATGCTCGAAGCCCTCGGGCACGTCGAACTGCCCGGACACGACTTCGCCGGTCTGCCGGTTCCAGCCGATCACGGCCTTGGCCCGGGCGCCGCCGGCGGAGCTGCCGATTTCGAGGATCTGCGGCGTGATCTGCGACAGCTCGCCGCGCAGGGCGCGCCGCGCGTCCTCCACGAGCGCGGACATTTCCAGCGGCACGGCCGAGGCGTCGTCGTGCGTTTCGCTGGCGGCGGGCATGAATTCGAGCGCGCCCATCGCGCGGCGGCCGACGTAGATCAGGCGCTGCAGGGTGGTGATCTCGCCGGCGGCGTAACCGTGTCGGTTGAGGTATTCGTCGATCAGCGCGTTGCCGAAGTGGTCCGGCAGCGCGTCGGCGATCAGGCCGGGCAGGCCGTGGTAGGTTTCCTGCGCGAGCGTCTGGAAGGTGTAGGTGCGCCCGGCCGCCGAGGGCATGAGCAGCGGCGAGGGCTCGACGCCGCCCTGGGCGAAATCGTGGTCGTACTCGAAGGCGTAGTAGCCGGGAAACCGGGCGGAGGCGGTGAGCGCGCCGGCGCGTGCGCCCCACAGCCGCACTTCGACGACGGACGGCGGATCGATGCGCTCGGCCATCGGCTCACCCCTTGGCGCGCGGTTTGCGTACCCGCATCGGCTTGCGTTTGCGCTCCTCGGCCAGCAGCGCCTCCATCGGGCTGACCTCGGGCACTTCCGGCAGCAGGGCCGCGACGTTTTGCAGCAGGCCGAGCGAGCGGAACACGGCGATCAGGTTGGGCAGGGTGATGATGCCGGTCTTCTCGAAGCGCTTGATCGTGCCGACCGAAACGCCGGCCTTGTCCGCCAGCGCCTGTTGCGTCATGTTGGCGGCACGCGGCGACAAGCGATAAGCCTTCGCGGCGCTGGCAATGCGCTGGGCGATCTCGTTTTCGGATAGAAACAGGAAGCTCTCGTTCATGGTCAATATATTGTTCATTAAGTTGTTTTAAGTCAATTGGTGGTAATTATATTGACTATTTTCGGTTATTTCCCGGTGATGTGGTGATGCCGCATCTCTTCGGCGCCCATCGCGCCAGGCAGACACGGGAACGCGAAAGGGCCGGAAAGTTGCTGGAGGAGCGTCTGCAGTGAACGACTACTGCGCAGGGCAAGATCGATCAAGTCGACTTCTATGGCCTTGATGAACGCCTTTCGATGGCGTATCGAGTCAATTCGATTCGCGTCACGGGTTTTCGCCAACGGGCGACGCGCGTGCTGTGCGAGCGCCCCGTAAAAACTGTCCGCCGATGTTGATTCCATGATCATTCACTGTTCGCAAAAGCTCGCCGCGAGGTGCGGGAATGTATCCGCCGAGACGCTGCGGGAAACCAGCCCGCTCGGCGGTTGGCATGGTCATCTGTTCACGCTGGACCGTCGCCAGTGCGTGATGTTTTGTCACGACGCATCGCGCTATGTGCTGTTCATGGCCGGGCTTCGCAAGCAGCACTTCGCCGAACTGGGCAGCCGGTGGTTCCGCCGCTTGTATGCGAACACGCTTGTGATGTCCGGTTGCACCGACGCGCAGGTCCGCAAGGCGGAACTGGCGCTGGGGCCGGCGTGTTTCGATACGACCATCGACCGGTCGGTGCAGGGTTCGATGCGTATCGCCAGGCAGGATCTGGAGACCTGGATTCATGACGTGCCGAATGTGATGGATGTGGATCCGGTTGCCCTGTCCTGCAGGCTCAATGAGCGCCCGACGACCATCCGCGGAAAATGGCTATGGCCGCGCAAGGTCATGCTGGAGGCCGTGGCCGCGCTTTAGCCGATGGGCTCGGTCGGCAGATATCGGGCCTTGAGCCCATCCCGCTCGCATCCGTGTTTTTCGATCGGCGGCGCTTCCAGCCCGTCTCGGTTCGGCTGCCCGCCATTCTGGCCGCGTGGCGCGCCTTGCGCGTGCCGGAGCGGTACCGTCCATCATTGAGAAAGATTATTCGATAACGCGCTATACATTGCGTTAAGAAGGCGGAGCAGGGCTATGCATCCGCCAGGGGCTGACTAAAGAGGGGGCACGACATGGCCGATTACGGGCATGGAGTCGCTGCGCGCGGCGTGATCTTCGGGCGATGGCGTGGACAACGGACGAATGGCGCGGCGCCGGGATTCCGGCCGGGTACGGCGCGGGGGTGGCAATGCTGATTCACTGCACCCGGAGGCTGGCCGCCATGCTGCCGGCAACGAGCCGCGAGCCGCAGGCGGAGACGAGTCCGCTGGGCAGCTGGCATGCCCATCTGTACCGCATCGACCGCCGCCACGTGGTGATGTTCTGCCACGACGAAACGCGTTATACGCTGTATCTGCCCGGTGTGCGCAAGGCGGAGTTCGGCGAGTTGGGGCATTGGTTCAAGGAGATTTTCACCGCATCGCTGGCCTATATGGACATGCCGGAAAGCCAGGTGCTGCGCGCGGAACTGGCCCTCGGCCCGGTGACCTTCGATACCTGCACGAACCGCTCGGTGCTGGCCAGCCTGAAGCGGATGCGCTATCGGCTCGATGCGCATGTGCTGGAGGTTGCCGACGTGATGCTGCTGGACCCGATCTCGGTGAACCGCGGGCTGTGCCGCTATGCGCCGCGCCGGGGCAAGTCGATCAGGGTGGCTGACGAGGCGATGCGCGAGTGTGTCGCCGGTTTGCCGGGCCGCGTGCCGGTCCGGATGCCGACGCGGTGAGGCCGCGCGCTGCGGCGGGTTATTCGAGCGGCCGGGTGCGCGCGATGAGGGCGTTCCAGGCGGCGACGGCCTCGGCGATGACTTCGGCCTCGTCGCGCCCGTCGAGGGGGATGGCCGGGCCGGTCTGTCCGCAGACGGGGCAGGCCACGCGGTAGACGATGATTTCGCCGCCCTCCGCCGTGCGGCGTGTTTCGCGGCGCACGGCGACGCGGGCGCCGCAGGTGCACAGGCGCGGTTCGGGGGTGGGGACGTTCATATCGCCAGTGTACTGCGCCCGCGGCCGGTTGCGCGACGCGCGGCGGGCAGGGATGATCCGTCGGGCGTGCCGCTGTCGCTGCGTGCTCCCCCCGCCATCTCGGAGATGCCATGGACCAGCCGAATTCGCCCGATCCGGGCCATATCCTGCACACGGCCAATGCCTTCTGGGCGTCGAAGACGCTGCTGACGGCGGTGGAGTTCGACCTGTTCTCGCTGCTGGGCGAGGACGCGATGAGCGGCGCGGCGCTGGGCGAGGCGCTGGGCCTGCACCCGCGCGGTCGGGACGATTTCCTCGACGCGCTGGTGGCGCTGGGTTTTCTGGCGCGCGAGGGCGACGGCGCCGACGGACGTTACCGCAACACGCCGGACACGGCGGCGTTTCTCGACCGCAGCAGTCCGCAGTATCTCGGCGGGCTGCTGAAGATGCTGGGCGCGCGCACATTCGGTTTCTGGAACGAGCTCGGCGAGGCGCTGCGGACCGGCCGGCCGCAGAGCGAGATCAAGCATTCCGGGCGCGCCTACTTCGACGATCTGCAGCGCGATCCGCAGCGGCTGTCGCAGTTTCTGGAGGCGATGTCCGGCGTGCAGATGAAGAATTTCCACCGCCTCGCCGAGTGTTTCGACTTCGCGCCGTACGGCAGCGTGAGCGACCTGGGTGGCGCGCTGGCCCTGCTGTCGCGGGTGCTCGCCTGGCGTTATCCGCATCTGAGCTGCACGAGCTTCGATTTGCCGGCGGTGACGCCGCACGCGCGTCGGGCGGTCGAGGCGGCAGGCCTGGGCGAGCGCATCCGCGTCGTGTCCGGCGATTTCTTCAGCGATCCGCTGCCGACCGCCGAGGTGATCACCATGGGCAATGTGCTGCACGACTGGGATCTGGCGCGCAAGCAGGCGCTGATCGGCCGGGTCTACGAGGCGCTGCCGCCGGGCGGCGTGTTCATCGTCGTTGAGAACCTGATCGACGACGCGCGGCGCGAGAATGTTTTCGGGCTGCTGATGTCGCTCAACATGCTGCTGGAGCTGGGCGACGCCTTCGACTACACCGGCGCGGACCTGCGCGGCTGGTGCGAGGCGGCCGGCTTCAGTGCCTTCGAGGTGTTGCCGCTGACCGAGTCGGCCTCGGCGGGCATCGCCTACAAGTAGGGGCCGCGCGCCGGTACTGCACGCGCGCGCGGCAAGCTCTTATACTGGGCGGCTTTCGTTGCCAGGTTCCGATGTCATGTCCTATCTGCCCGTCGTCGCCGGTGTCGCCGTGGTCAACATGCTGGCCATCGCGAGCCCGGGCCCTGCGTTTTTCCTGGTCAGCCGCGCCGCCGCCGGGCGCTCGCGACGGCAGGGCGTGGCGACGGGACTCGGGGTCACGCTCGCAGCCTCGCTGTGGGCACTGGCGGCGATCTTCGGCGTAGGCATGCTGATGACGCGTTTCACGACGCTGTACGGTCTCGTGCAGCTTGCCGGGGGCGCATATCTGATCTGGCTGGGGCTGTCCGCATGGAGCGCGTCGCAGCAGACGGGTGAGGCGGCGCCTGCCGTGCCCGCGCCCGCGTCGCCCTGGCGCGCGCTGCTGACCGGGGTGTCGCTGACGCTGACCAATCCGAAGGTGGTGATCTATTTCACCAGCATCTTCGTGGCGCTTTTCCCGGGCGACACGCCGCTGTGGGTGCGGCTGGTGGTGCTGGCGATCGTGCTGGTCGAGGAATTCGCCTGGTGGGTGCTGGTTGCCTACGTGTTTTCGCATGCGCGCGTGCAGGCCGCGTATCAGCGCTTTCGCGGCGTGCTCGATCGCGTGCTGGGGGTGGCCTTCATCGCCTTCGGCGCGCGCATCGTGGCGCTGGCGCGCCTCTGAGCCGCGCCTAGCCCGGCAGCACTTCCACGGCGTCGCCCGGCGCCAGCCAGCCGCCCTCGACGACCTCCAGACAGATGCCGCTGTCGCGGCCGAGGGCGCGGCATAGGCCCGATCCCGCGACCCGGTCCAGATAGCCGCAGGGTGGGCGCGGCTTGCGGCAGACGAGCACCGCGCCGCCGATGCGCAGGCGCTTGCCCAGCAGCGCGCGCGCGTGCACAGGGCTTACCACGAGATTGCGGCGATGGCTGCCGGCGTCGAGCGCGGGTCGCAGCGCCTTCGGCGCGCGGCGGCGGGCGCGCGCAAGATCGCGCGTGCCGATCAGCGTGAGCTGGCAGGCGTCGGTGGCCTGCCAGAAACCTGCGCGCGCGGCGTAGCGATCGCCGCAAAGGCCTCGGCCGACAAGCGCCTCGGCGCGCTCGGCGAGGCGCATGGGCGTGCCGGCGGCGGGGGCGAGGTAGACGGCCGCCAGCCGCAACGGGCGGCGACCGGCGAACGGCCACATCGCCATCAGGCCGCGGCACCGATCACAGGCGCTTGCCTGCGAGGGTGGGCGGTTTGTCGGTGCGCGTTTCCAGCTTGAGATAGCTCACCAGCCGGACGGCGCCGTCGGCGTGCAGCGTGGCGTGCACGGCTTCGACGGCGTCGAGGATGTCGCGCAGCTCGCCTTCGAGATTGGTGCCCGAGGCGTGGGTTTCGATCAGCAGCGGGCGGCTCGCGAGCAGCGCGACGACGCGTTCGATTTCGCGCCGCACGGAGACGCCCGCACCGAGCGGAATGAGCTGGAATTCGGCGGTGGCCTGCATGAAAAACCCTCTTCGGTCGCGTGATTCAATCCGCGATCATCCGCGCCCAGGGGCCTGGCTTCAAGCCGGGCCGGAGGGGCGGTCTGCGAGATGGCCGTAGGGCGGCAGGGTTTGCAGGCGGGCGTCGACGCGGGCACCGCCGACGGTGAAGTGATACAGGCTCTGCAGGGTTTCGCCCTGGATGCCGAGCAGTTCGTGTACGGGATCGTCGAAGAAGCAGCCGATGCCGGTGCCGCGCAGGCCGGCGGCCTCGGCCTCCAGGTAGAGCATCTGGCCGATCATGCCGGCCTCCCAGAACAGCCGGCGATAACGCCACGGCGCCTGCGCCAGTTCGTCGGCGAATTCGGCCAGCATGCCCAGGGTGAAGGCACCGTGCGAGGCGATGTCCTGGTGGCAGGAAAGCGTGCGCACGGCCTTGCGGGCGTCGGCGGTGAGCAGCCGGAACAGGGGGAGGTGCGCGGGCGCCTCGGCGACGCGTTCCCAGGCGTATTCGGCGGACAGGGCGGCGCGCAGCAACGCCTCGGCCTCCGTGCGTCGCGGCAGGGCGTACAGTCCCGGCGGCAGACCCTCGACGCGGTGCACGAACAGCAGCAGATGCAGCCGGGGCGCCCAGTCGACGGCGTCCCAGGGTGTCACATCGGGCCGCGGCAGGGTGGCGTCGAGCAGGCGGAAGAAGTCTGCGGCGGAGATCGCCGTGCTGCCGTCGAAGGCCTGCGCGCTGCGCCGCTGGCGGATCAGTTCGACCGCCCCGAGGGTGCAGGCGGTGGGCGCGAGCGCGGGTCGCGGCTCGACGGTCTCGGCGCTCCCGGCGGTGCGCGGCTTGGTGCAGGCGGCGGCGGTTTCCTCGATCACCGGCCAGTCCCATTCGTGCTTGCCGGACAGCGCGTTGGCGCGGCCCAGCCAACGCCCTGCGGCAGCCGCCGCGAGCAGGGCGTCGCTGTCGGCTTGCGGGTTTGCGGTCCCGGTGTCGACCTGCAGCAGCACGTCGGGATGCTCGCGTTCGGCGTCGTCGTAGTCCGCGTCGCGCGCGAGGCCGAGCAGGGCGGCGAGATCGGCGTCGCCCCAGGCGTCGAGCAGGTGCACGCGCCAGCCGAGCACGGCGGCGGCATAGCGCAGCGCGGCGATGGCGTGGCCGACGTCGTGCTGGCAGTAGCGGTAGGCGCGTTCTCCGTATTTCCAGGCCTCGCGCCAGTGCACCGAGCTCAGGCCGACGAGCAGCAGGCCCGGCGGCAGCGTTGCCGTCCCGGCGGCGAAGCCGCAGCGCCGCTCCAGCAGGTGGTCGCGGCTGACATAATGATGTACGCCGTCGTCCAGGCCGGGGCAGCCGGCGGTGACCGCATAGGCTTCGGTCGGGTGGAGGTTGCCGCTGGAGGGATTGCAGCGCAGGGCCCACTTGTCCTCGCCGAAGCGCTTCCAGGCGGACAGGCCGAAGGCAAGCTCGAACAGCGCGGCGAGCGACGCCAGGCCGAGCGGCCGGGGCGGCACCGTGCCGGGCACGTAAAGCTCGGCATAGGCGGGCTCCGGGGCGTCGCCGAGCAGCGGGAATTCCACCACCGGCGCGCCCTCGTACCGGCGGAACGGGTCCGGCTGGGTGTTCCAGTCGAGACCGGGCGGCCCGGCGGCGTAGCGGTCGAATTGGTGTTTGGTGCGCCGGTGGTAGGCCAGCACACGCTCTGATGCGGCGGTATCGGTCATGGGGGCGGGGTGGATCGGGGAGGAATGGCGCGATCAGATTAACATGACCGCTCGCGGATTGTGGTCATCGCTTAGGGAGGCATCGAGGCATGGCAAAGCGGCGCGCAACGCGCACGGAGGAATGCCCCTGCGGCTCGGGACGCGGCTACGCGGCCTGCTGCGGGCGCTTCATCGACGGTGCGGAATCCGCGCCGACGGCCGAGGCGCTGATGCGCTCGCGCTACACGGCCTATGCGACGGGACGTAGCGACTACGTGTTGGCCACCTGGCATCCGTCGACCCGGCCGACCGCGCTCGATCCGGACCCCGAACTGCACTGGCTGGGCCTGCGTGTGGTGCGCACGGAGGCGGGCGGCGCCGCGGATGCGCAGGGGCGAGTGGCCTTCGTCGCCCGCGCCAAGCGCGGCGGTCGCGCGCAGCGGCTGGAAGAGCTGAGCCGCTTCCTGCGCGAGGACGGCCGCTGGTACTACGTGGACGGCGAGATCGCCCCGCCGTCCGGCTGAATTGCCGGTGCCCGGAGCCGGGCACCGGCACGCGGCCTCAGTCGAGCCAGCCCTGAACCTGCTTGGGATGGGCCTTGATGAAGGCCGCGACCACGCTCTTCACCGGCTTGCCGTTCTTGGCCTCCAGCATCATCTGCTGCAGCTGGGCGCTGCTGATCGAGAAGCGGCGCAGGAACGTGAACACCGCCGGGTCCTTCTTGATCAGGCCCGGGTTGGCGATGGTGTTGATGTGGCCGCCGACGCCGTAGACGTTCTTCGGGTCCTTGAGGTACTTGATGTCGAACTTGGCCCACATCCACATCGGCGTCCACGCGGTGACCACGATCCACTGCTTGCGCTTGATGGCGCGCTGGAGCTGTGCGGTCATCGCGGCGGTGGAGCTGGTCTGCAGCTGGAAGCTCTTGAGGCCGTAGGTCTTGATCGCGGTCTCGGTGTTCATGTTGATGCCGGCGCCGGCGCCCACGCCGACGATGCGATCCTGGAACTTGCCGGCGTACTTCTCCAGGCCGGCGATGGTGTTCACCGGCACGTACTTGGGTACGGCGAGGCCGAGCTGGGTGCCGGTGACGTTCGGGCCGAGGTTGACCACGCGGGTCCACAGCTTTTCGTAGTAGGTCTTGTGGGTGGTGGGCAGCCAGGCGGTGAGCATGGCGTCGGTGTGGTCGCTGGCCACCGCTTCCCACATCGGGCCTGCTGCGGAGGAAACCATCTCCACCGGGGTATGCAGGCGCTCGCGGATCACCGTGGCGGCGAGGCTGGTGGTAATGGCGCTGGACGGCCAGCTCTGCACGTAGCCGAGCTTGATCGTCGGTTTGGCGGCGGCCTGCGCGGCCGGCAGCATGGCGATGCCGGCGGCGGAGAACGCCAGGATGAGGGTGCCTAGCAGACGTGATATGCGTTTCATTGTTTGCCCCTTTGACCGAAGGATTGAGTGATGCGATCGAGAATGATCGCGAGGATGACGACGGCGAGACCGCCGACGAAGCCCTTGCCGACATCGAGCTGGGTGATGCCTTGCAGGACGACGTTGCCGAGGCCGCCGGCGCCGATCATCGCGGAGATGACCACCATCGACAGGCCCAGCATGATGGACTGGTTGACCCCCGCCATGATCGACGGCAGCGCGCTCGGCAGCTGCACCTTGACCAGCATCTGCCACCAGGTGGCACCGAAGGAGTTGGAGGCCTCGACCAGTTCGTGGGGGACCTGGCGAATGCCGAGCGTGGTCAGGCGGATCAGCGGCGGCAGCGCGAAGATCACCGTCGAGAGCACGCCGGGCACCAGGCCCAGGCCGAAGAAGATGACCGCCGGCACGAGGTACACGAAGGCCGGCATGGTCTGCATGATGTCCAGCACCGGCCGCATCATGCGGTCGGCCAGATCGCTGCGCCCGCCGAGGATGCCGAGCGGCAGGCCGATGACGACCACCATCAGCTCGGCGGCGAGCACCAGCGCGAGGGTTTCCATCAGCGCGGCCCAGTAGCCGAGATTGAGCACCAGCAGCAGCCCGAGCACGGCAAAGACCGCCAGCCCCCAGGCGGCCTTGCGGCGCCAGCCGAGCAGCCACAGCGAAAGTGCGGCAACCACGGCGATGGCCAGGAGCGGGGGCACGGCGAGCAGGCCGTTCTTGAGCCCGGCGATGAGGAAGTGCACGGCGGTCGTGATGGCATTGAAGGCGCCGGCGTAGTGATCGGTCAGGTAGTTGACGCCGTCGCTGACGGACTGGCCGATCGGTATGGGTGTTCCCAGCTGAAAACTCATGGCAATGCCTCGATATGCTGTCTCGATGGGCGGAACTTGGATGGAGTAGCCGCGGCGGCCTCTGGCCGCCGCGGGCTCAGGCGACTTCGGAGCCGCCGTGGTCGCCGTTGGCGGGTGGCGGGTCGGCCGCGGCCTTGCCCGTCGTGTCGCCCTGGGCCAGGGCCGCGAGCAGGGTGCTTTTGTCGATGATGCCGTTCAGGCGTTTGCGGGCGTCGAGCACGACGACCGGCGAGGTCTTCTCGGTAACGAGATTGATCAGGTCGTTCAGATGGGTGTCCGGGTCGGCGGCCGGCAGCGGCTGCAGCGTGGCGAGGTCGAGGCGTTCCTGGTCGCGCTGGCGGATCGCCTCGTCGAGGCCGATATAGCCCTGCACCTGACGGCCGTTGTCGACCACTACGAGGCCGCCGAAGCCGCTGCGTTCCATCTTGCGCAGCAGGGTGCGCGGCGAATCCTTGGGGTGCCCGGTGGTGGTGGGCTGGCGCATGATCTGCTCGGCGGTCAGCACCTGGGTGCGGTCCGCGCCCTCGACGAAGGCGGAGACGTAGTCGTCGGCCGGGCGGGCGATGATGTCCTCCGGCGTGCCGACCTGGATCAGGCGGCCGTCGCGCATGATGGCGATGCGGTTGCCGAGCTTGAGCGCCTCGTCGAGATCGTGGGAGACGAATACGATGGTCTTGCCGAGGCGGTCCTGAATCTCCAGCAGGTCGTCCTGCAGCTGGCTGCGGATCAGCGGGTCGAGCGCGCTGAAGGCCTCGTCCATGAGCAGGATTTCGGGGTCCGCGGCGAGCGCGCGGGCCAGGCCGACGCGCTGCTGCATGCCGCCGGACAGTTCGGCCGCATAGCGGGTTTCGTAGCCGCCGAGGCCGACGGTGCCGATGATCTCCTGCGAGCGTTCGCGGCGCTCGGCCTTGGGCACGCCCTGGATTTCGAGCCCGAATTCGACATTGCCCATGACCGTACGGTGCGGCAGCAGCGCGAAGCTCTGGAACACCATGCCGAACTTGCGCCGACGCAGCGCGCGCAAGGCCTTGGGCTTGAGTTGCGTGATGTCCTCGTCGTCGATGAGGATTTGCCCGGCGGTGGGCTCGTGCAGACGGTTGATGAGTCGCAGCAGGGTGGATTTGCCGCTGCCGGAAAGGCCCATGATGACGAAAATCTCGCCGCTCATGATTTCCAGCGAGACATCGAAGGCGCCGACTACGGCATTGTGCGCCAGTTGAACCTCCGTCTTGCTCTTGCCCTTGCGCAGGTCTGCAAGCGCCTTGCCCGCCTGACGGCCGAAGACCTTGCTGACTCCCGTCAGGCGGATCCTTGTCCGCGTGTTGTCCGACATCAATAACCCTGTGTTGTGTGCAACGCTTTTTACCCTAACGTATCGCCGGGGTCGAGGCAAAGCCGCCCTTCGGCACGTGGGGTTATGCGGGTGGGCAGGGGGCGAGAGGCGGGCGCGCTCAGTCGCCGCTGAGCATAGCCCAGTCGCGGCTGTCGTCGCCGAAGGCGAGGAAGTGCGGGTTGAGCAAGGATTCCTTGGTGTTGTAGCGCAGGCGGTGACCGTCGGTATCCGTCAGGTGGCCGCCGGCCTGTTCGAGCACGCACTGGGCGGCGGCGGTGTCCCATTCGGAGGTGAGGCCGAGGCGCGGGTAGAGGTCGGCGGCGCCTTCGGCGACCAGGCAGGTCTTGAGCGCGCTGCCCATGCTGATCAGCTCGTGATCGCCGATGCGTTCGAGCATCCCCTGTAGGCGAGGGCTGGCGTGAGAGCGCGAGCCCGCAACGGTCGGGCAGGCCGGCACCGGCCGCACACGGATGGCGCGCGCCGCGGCGCTGCCGTCCTGGCGCCAGGCGCCGGCGCCCTCGGCGCCGAAATAGCAGGTGTCGAGGGCGGGCGCGTGCACCACGCCGAGCACGGCATCGTGATCGTGGATGAGGGCGATGTTGACGGTGAATTCGCCATTGCGCTTGATGAATTCGCGGGTGCCGTCGAGCGGGTCGATCAGCCAGTAGGTCCGCCAGCGCGCGCGTTCGGCGTAGGGGATGGATTCGGATTCCTCGGAGAGGATCGGGTAGCGCGGTTCGAGGGTCGCGAGGCGTTCGACGATGAGGTGGTGGGCGGCGTAGTCGGCGGCCGTGACGGGGGTTTCGTCGGCCTTGCGCGCGACGTCGAACTCGCGCGATTCGTAGATCGCCAGGATCGCCTCGCCGGCGGCGCGGGCGATGTCGCGCACGACCGGCAGCAGCGCGTTCAGAGCGGCGTGGCCGGGGCGCGGCGCGCTCACAGCCGGCCGTCCCGCAGGCGGTCGCGCGTGAGGTAGAGCGCGGCGAGGCTGCGCGCCTCGGTGAAGTCCTCGCGCTCGACCAGGGCGTCGATGCGCGACAATGCCCAGGGCACCACCTCGATTTCCTCGGGCTCGTCGCCCTGCATGCGCTGCGGGTAGAGGTCGCGCGCGAGTATCACCTGGGTGAGATGGGTCATGTACCCGGGGGCGACGCTGAAGTCGGTGAGGTGGACCAGGTGCCTTGCGCCGTGCCCGGTCTCCTCCATCAGCTCGCGGTTGGCCGCGGCCAGGGGATCCTCGTTGGCCTCGATGCGGCCCTTGGGCAGGGCCAGCTCGTAGGCGTCGCGGCCGGCCGCGTATTCGCGGATCAGGAGCACGGTGTCGGTGTCGATCAGCGGCACCACCAGCACGGCGCCGCCCTCGCCGCCGACGAGGCGTTCGTAGCTGGCAAGCGCGCCGTTGGCGAACTCCAGCTCCAGGGCCTCGACGCGAAAGATGCGGCTTTGCGCCACGGTTTTGCGGTCGAGTATGCGGGGCTTTTCGAGCATGCGGGAAGTATGCGTGCAACACGCCCCCTCAGCAAGTTGGGGCATTCAGCCGTCCCAGCGCGGGAAGCGGCGCCGGCAGTAGTCGAGCAGCTCGTCGTAGCCGTGGAAATACAGCTCGAAGCCGGCCTCGGCGGGGGCATCGAATTCGCAGAAGTCGTTGCTGTATTCGCGGCAGATGGTGGGTCGTTGGGCGTAGATGCCGCAGCGGCCGTCGGCCTCCAGGTGCGTGCAGCGGCTGTCGATCAGGAGGTACCAGCCGTCAGCGTCGCGGTAGGCGTGCACGCCGCGGTGCGAAACCTGCCACAGCAGGTGATCGAAGTCGTGCTTGCTGCGCGGGGAGGGGATCTTCTGCGTGATGTAGGTGCAGCACAGTGCGCCGCTGCAATGCCCGCATTTGTTCTCCGGGGTGATGGTGCGACGTACGTGGACCGGGATGTCGCCGATGCGCGTCGGGCGGTTCATTTGACCGGGGTCGGCAGGTTGCGGATCAGGTCGAGGCGGATGCGCAGCGTCTCGCCCTGCTCGTCCAGCGCGCGCAGATAGCCGGGGCCGCCGGCGTCGTCGGGCAGTACCTCCAACGGGCGGATGCGGCCGAGAAAGGCGGCGTCGCTGCTCTCATCGGCCCAGTGCAGGTTGAGCACCTCGCCGGTCAGCGCGGCGATTTCGAGGCGCTCGCGGACGTGGCCGGGTACGGGTTGGGGCGGTTTCATGGGGCATCCTCCGTTGGGTTCAGGGCCGGATCGCTCAGTCCGGCGGCGGCGAAAGCGTCGCGGCGCTTGACGCACTGCGGGCAGCCGCCGCAGGGGCGACGACGGCCGAGCAGGCAACTGTAGCTGTGCGTGTAGTCGACGCCCAGGCGGTTGCCGAGACGAATGATCGCGGCCTTTTCTAGCGCGATCAAGGGGGCATCGACCGCGATCTCCGACAATCCGGCTGCGAGTGCGCGGAAATCCGAGATGAAGGACGGGGCGCCGCTCGGATAGGCCTCGGCGTCCTCGCGGTTGAGCGCCAGGCACAGGCGATGAGCATGCCGGTCGGTGGCAAAGCTCAATGCCAGGCTCAGCAGGATCAGGTTGCGATGCGGCAGGGGGACGTGCGGTTGCCAGGCGCGGCCGTTGCGGAAGGCCTCGCCGACCGCGCTCAGGTCGAGCCGGTGCAGTTCGAGGCCGAGCGTGGCGCATTGCGCCGCGGCCGCGGTGCGCTCGCATTCGGCGGCGCGCTGGGCATAGTCCACGAACAGGGCCTCGACCGGTCCTTCGCGGTGCTCGCGATGGAGCAGGGTGGCGCTTTCGATGCCGCCGCTGAGCAGCACCACGGTGAGGGCGTTCGACGGGTTTCGGGGGGCTGCATCTTTCATAAAAGATTCACGAACTTCCGGCCTGTGGGCCGTTCTTAGGAGTCGGACGGCGCGTAGTGCCGCTCACGTAGTTTCGCAGTTTCGTCATAAATAATTGAGGAGGTTTCATGTCTACGTCCCTGTCTTCGAACGGGCGTTGGTTGCGCCGGGTTGGCCTGGGTCTTGTGATGGGTTCCACCCTGCTGGCGGTTGCCCCGTCGCAGGCGGCCGTGAACGTGCTGGAAACCGGTTCCAGCCTGCTGTATCCGCTGTTCAATCTCTGGGTGCCGGTCTACACCAAGATGCATCCCAGCGTCCATATCACCACCGCCAGCACGGGTAGCGGCACCGGCCTGGCGCAGTCGATCAACGGCCTGGCCCAGATCGGCGCTTCGGATGCCTACATGAGCGACGCGATGATGAAACAGCATCCGACGATGCTGAACATTCCCACCGCGATCTCCAGCCAGATGGTGAACTACAATCTGCCGGGTCTGAACCACCACCACCTGAACCTGAGCGGTCCGGTGCTGGCCGACATCTACTCCGGCAAGATCACCAACTGGGACGACAAGCGCATCGCCGAGATGAACCATGGCGTGCATCTGCCGAACCACAAGATCATCCCGGTGCACCGCAGCGACGGTTCCGGCGACACCTTCATCTTCACCCAGTACCTGAGCAAGTCCACCAAATGGTGGATGGACAAGTACGCCTACGGCACCAGCATCAGCTGGGCGCCCGTGCAGGGTGCGATCGGCGCCGAGGGCAACCCGGGCATGGTCGACGCGCTGAAGAACAATCCTTACTCCATCGCTTACGTCGGCGTCAGCTACAAGCATCAGATCCAGGAAGCCAAGCTGGGTGAGGCGCGTCTGAAGAACCGCGACGGTCACTTCGTGCTGCCCGAGGTGCGCACGGTCAAGGCCGCTGCCGCGTCGATGGTGCCGCATACGCCGGCCGACCAGCGCATCAGCCTGATCTTCGCGCCCGGCAAGTACAGCTACCCGATCATCAACTACGAGTACGCTGTCGTGAACAGCCGTCAGCCGAACGAGACCATGGCCAAGACGCTGAAGACGTTCCTGACCTGGGCCGTTTCGCCCAAGGGCGGCAACGCGGAGCACTTCATGAAGAAGGTGAACTTCGTGCCCCTGCCCGAGAGCGTGGCCAAGCTGTCGATCAAGCAGATCGACAAGATCCACGGTTAATTCGGAACCGATGGATCGTTCCCCGGTCACATAGGGGGTATTGCGACGGACACCCGGTCATGCCGGGTGTCCGTTCGCTCGTCAGGGCTGGATAAAACGACATGTCAAGATTTCGCATTAGCCTGGGCGCGGTTGCCGCGCTGCTGCCGCTTTCGCTGCTGGCGATCATCACCTTTCTGGTGCTCTACGCCTGGCCGGCCATTCAGTTCAACGGCGGCGGGTTTCTGATTCACAACGACTGGAATCTCGGCAGCATGTATGCCAATCCGGTTACCATCGACGGGCAGCAGGTGTTGCCCGGAGCCAATTACGGCATTTTATTTCTGATCGCCGGCACGCTGCTGTCCTCGCTGGTGGCGATCGTGCTGGCGCTGCCGCTTGGCGTACTCTCGGCGATCTTTCTCGCCGAAGCGGTGCGTGGTCCGTTGCGCGCGGCCAGCTCCTTCATCGTCGAACTGCTCGCCGCCGTGCCCAGCGTGGTTTACGGCCTGTGGGGCTACGTGGTGCTGATCCCGTTTCTGGGGCATCACGTCTATCCGGTGCTGGAACACACGGTGGGCGCGGTCATTCCTTATTTTGCCGGCCCCTCCGGCAGCGGTTACGGCCTGCTGACTTCGGGGCTGGTGCTTGCCATCATGATCGTGCCGCTGATCACCGCCACGGTGCGCGACGCACTGGTGGCCACACCCGGCGCGCTGCGCGAATCCGGCATGAGCCTGGGCGCGACGCGATTCGAGGTCGTGCGCCACATCCAGTTGCCCGGCGTGCGCAAGGTCATCATCGGCGCCTCGATCCTGGCGCTGGGCCGAGCGCTCGGCGAGACCATGGCGGTGCTCATGGTCAGCGGCAACGCGCTCAACTACATCCCCAAGAACATCTACGACCCGATCTCGACCATGGCGGCGTTCATCGCTTCGCAGCTCGACAGCGCGCTGCAGGATCCGACCGGTATGGCGGTGCGCGCGCTGGCCGAGGTCGCCCTGATCCTGATGGTCATTTCGGTGGTGGTGAATGCCGCCGCCCAGCTCATTCTGTGGATTTCCGGAGGCCGTCGATGAATGCTACGACCGAAACCGAGCTGCTGGCGCCGCCGACGCTCGCCGGCAAGCAGATCTACCTGCGGCGCCGCATCGGCGGCTCGCTGGGCTGGACGCTGACCACCGCCGCCATCGCCCTGCTCGCCTTCGTGCTGCTGTACCTGCTGGGCTTCGTGCTGGTGCGCGGCGCACAGGCGCTGCACCTGGATATCTTCCTTACCGACACCCAGGGCATCGCCGGAGGCCTGCGCAATGCCATCGTCGGCTCGCTGCTGATCTCCGGTGGCGGCGTGATGATTGCCGCGCCGGTGGGCATTTGCGCGGGCATCTATCTCGCCGAATACGGCGACGACTGGCTCGGCCGCAGCGGCCGCTTCATGTCCGACGTGCTGGTCGGCGTGCCCTCCATCGTGCTCGGCTACTTCGGCTACATCACCATGGTGCTGTATCTCGGCTGGAAGTTTTCGCTGGCCGCCGGCGCGCTGACGCTGGCGATCATGATGCTACCGTACATCGCACGCACCACGGAAATGGCCTTGCGCCAGGTGCCGCACTCGGCGCGCGAGGCGGCCTACGGCCTGGGATGCGGCGAGGGTCGAGTGATCTGGAGCATCCTGCTGCCGGCGGCGCGCGGCCCGATCATCACCGGCGTGCTCCTGGCGCTGGCCATCTCGCTCGGCGAAACCGCGCCGCTGCTGTACACGGCCGGCTGGTCGAACTACCTGTGGAGCGGGCAGCTGACCCACGAGGGTGTCGGTTATCTGACCTACGTGATCTGGAGCTTCATCGGCGAACCCTACGCCTCGGCGCACCAGCTTGCCTATGCGGCGGCGCTGCTGATCACGCTCATGGTGCTGGCGATCAACCTCACGGCGCGCGCGGTGTTCTACCGCCGCCCCTGAGGCGGGCGGGCCGCCGCTAGCGCCCGTGCGGAAACAGACGCGCATCGGCGAGTTCCTCGCCTAGCCATTGCTCGGCGCCGATCACCCCGACCACCCGATCGGGCGCGATGTCGCCCCCGGTCTCGCCCTCGACCACCACCGCCAGCCGGGCGTCTGCCTCGTCGAGGGCGATCAGCACGTCCTCCAGGCGCGTGCCGGGGCGTACCGCGACCAGATCGGTACGCGTCGACGCCGAAGACTGCGGCCGCCAGCCGGCCAGCCGGCCGTCGCGCGCGATCAGCCGGCAGCCTTCGGCAGCGGTCGCGCTCGCGGGACTGCACGCGGCCGTCTCGGCGTCGCTATCCCAGACCGGTTCGCGCACCATGACTTCGTCGGCGCGCTTGAAATAATGCATGCTCACGTGCAGCGACTCGGGAACCACCAGACCCTTGCGCAGCAGCTTGACCGTGTAGGCATTCTCGCGCGACAGGCCGCGCCGCACCACGTAGGCCAGCGCCACGCAGAGCATCACCGGCGGTGCGACGTGGAGGTCGCCGGTCATTTCCACCATCATCACGATCGAGGTCAGCGCGGTGCCGGTGGCACCCGCGATCACGCCGGCCATCGCGGCGACCGCGAACAGCCCGGGGTCGATGCCGAGGGCGGGCCAGTATTGCGCGAGCGGCAGCGCCAGCGCGGCGCCGAGCGTGCCGCCGAGATACAGCGCGGGCGAGAAAATGCCGCCGGAGGCGCCCGAGCCTAGGGTGATGCAGGTGGCCAGATACTTGAGCGCGAACAGCAGCAGCAGGAAGCCGGGCTGGGTCAGGGTGCCGGCGATGACGTCCTGCAGGGTGGCGTAGCCGACGCCCTGAATGTAGTAATGGCCGGCATGGCGTTGCAACAGCCAGAGGGCGATGCCGACCAACAGCATGCCGGCGGCATGGCGCAGATAGGGATTGGCGAACAGGCGGTCGAACAGATCCTCGGCGGCGTAGATGCCCTTGAGAAAGGCAAAGGCGACGAGGCCGCAGGCGATGCCGAGCAGGGCGTAGAGCGTGAAGCTCTCGGGCGCCAGCGGCCCCAGCGGGTGGACCGGCAGCGGCAGCGGCAGGGCCGGCGAATCGCCCAGAAAGCGGTGCGAGATCATGGTCGAGACGCTGACCGCGAACATCACCGGTACCACCGTGCGCACGCCGACCTCGGCGAGCAGCAGCTCGACCGCGAACAGCACGCCGGCCACGGGGGTGTTGAAGGTCGCGGCAATGCCGGCGCCTGCGCCGGCCGCGACCAGGGTGGTGAGCTGGGAGGCGCTGAGACGCAGCCACTGCCCGAACACCGAGGCGAAGGCCGCGCCGATCTGGATGATCGGCCCCTCGCGCCCGATCGATGCGCCGCTGCCGAGCGACAGTGCCGAAGCCAGCGGGCGGACCAGGGCCACGCGCGGCCGGATGCGGCCCTGGCGGAAGAAGTTGGCCTCGATCACGTCGGGCACGCCGTTGCCGCGCGCCTCGGGCGCGAAGCGGTGGATCAGGAAGGCCACGCCCAGCGCGCCGATCACCGGTACCAGGATCACGCCCGCGCCCCAGACCGAGGGTGGCATGTGCACCTGGGTGTCGTAGAACAGGTCGAGGCGGCCGTAGAACAGCGCGTTGTGGAACAGGGCGATGAGGGCGCGAAAGGCCACGGCGCCGAGACCGGCCACCGCGCCGACGGCCGCTGCCATAAGCATGAAGCGCCAGCGGATCAGCGCGAGCGCGCGGCGCGCGCGGTGGCGGGTCGTGTTGGGCGCCATGAGGGGATCCCTGGACTGTGCGTTGCCGGTGAGGTCATTGTGCAGGTCGTGGCGAGCCGCCTCAACACGTGCGGCGGGTTGCGGGCTTGCGCTACCATGCCGCAAGGTTTTTTCACGGGAGCAACCATGCTGGGCGGAATCAAGTCTTTTCTCAAGGAACGGCTGCACCATGCCGCAGGGCCTGCCGATCGCGCCCAGGCGCTGCAGGTGGCCACCGCGGCGATTCTGCTGGAGGTGAGCCGGGCCGACTTCGAGATCGACGAACAGGAACTCGAGGTGGTGGCCGCCGCCCTGGTGAGAACCTTCTCGCTGGAGGAGGCCGCGGTGCGCGAGCTGATCGCCGAGGCGCTGGAGCAGGACGAGGAGGCGCTGTCGCTGTACCCTTTTCTGCAGTTGGTCAACGACCGATGCTCACCGGAGGAGAAGTTCGCCATCATCGCCGACCTGTGGCGCGTGGCCTATGCCGACGGCCGCCTCGACAAGTATGAGGAATACCAGATCCGGCGCATCGCCGATCTGCTCTACGTCCCGCACAGCGAATTCATCCGGGCCAAGCTGACGGTGCGCGCCGACGACGCGCCATGAACCTCACTCTGTCCGGCAGCGCGGGCTACGGTGCCGCCCTGCTGGTGGGGCTGCTCGGCGGCGTGCACTGCGTCGGCATGTGCGGCGGCATCGTGGGCGCGCTGGGTCTGGGCATGAGTCCCGCCCGGCAGTCGCGTATCGTCACGGCCCTGCCGGTCCTTTTGGCCTACAACCTCGGGCGAATCGCCAGCTACACGTTGGCCGGCGCACTGGCCGGCGGCGTCGGCTGGTATGCCGCGCAACTGGTGAGCGTGCATCGGGCCCAGCTCGTGCTGGGCGTTGCTGCGGGTCTGTTCATGGTCGCACTGGGGCTGTATCTCGCCGGTCTGTGGCGAGGGCTGGCCGAGGTGGAGCGTCTGGGGGGGCATGTCTGGCGGCGCATCGAGCCGTTGGGGCGGCGTCTGCTGCCGGTGCGCGGCCCGCTGCAGGCGCTCGGTCTGGGCGCGGTCTGGGGTTGGCTGCCCTGCGGTCTGGTGTACAGCGTGCTGATCTGGGCGCTGGCCAGCGGCGGCCCGCTGCGCGGCGCCTTGCTGATGCTTTGTTTCGGACTCGGCACGCTGCCGAACCTGCTCGCCATGGGCGTGTTTGCGGCGCGCCTGGCGCGCCTCGCGCGGCGGGTCTGGGTGCGCGTGCTGGCCGGCGGGCTGGTGGCCGGTTTCGGCGTGCTCAGCTTGTTGCGATGGCTGCCCTTGCCGCCCCACGCGTGAGTGCGTCGTCCGCTTGATGCGGCAGGTGGTAGCGCTGGCGGTGGCGGAAATACTGCATGCTGCCGTCGGGCAGGTCCACGTGTACGTGAAATTCGGCGACCTCGCCGTCGGCGATCGGGAAGCTGCCCAGGTAGCGGATGCCGTTCTCCATGACCACGGGGCGAATTTCGACCGTCTGATAGCGCCCGTCGGCGGTCGCCAGCGACACCGAAACCTGCGCCGGCAGCGCCTTGCTGAGCGCGGGATGCCGGGCGTCATGCACCGAAACCTCGAGCAGACCGCGATCCGGTGCGCGCGCGATGCCGGCGTGCACCGCGATGGCGGCACCCAGGAAGTCCGAGTTCAGCGTGCTGAAGTGGATCGCGTATTCGCCGGCCAGGATGACCTGATCGGCGTCGGCGCTGCCGGTCAGGGCAATGGCAAACAATGCCGCAAAGGCCCGTGCTGCGGGTGGCAGTGTACTCATGGCGTTCCCCCGTTAACGGTTACTTGCCGGTCGTTATGGTGGAGAGGATGACCGGTCGGCTCTTGCCGGGGAGTGTAGGCCAGAAGTACGTGTTGCGCGATCCCCGTTGGGCGGGTTGCGACCCGCGCGGCTGTCTGCCGGCAAAGGCCTGGCGGTGCCTTGGGGGCGCGGCGGCATGTCGTCAGGCGCCGTGGCAGGCCCTAGGACGGCGCCGCGCCGCGCAGGTCGCCGGGGAGGTTGGCGTGCTCCATCACGTCGTCCCAGGAAACGATGCCGACCACGGCGTCGGCCGCGGTGGTCGGCGGGTCGCCGGGGGCGAGTACCGCGATACGCGTCCCGGCCCCGCGCAGCCGGCTGACCAGGTCGATGATCTGGGTGTGTTCGTTCAGCAGCGTGTAGTGCGGGTCGGCATAGCGCCCGAGAGCCGTTTGATCGTCGTCTGCGGCGAGCGCGGTGGCGAGCACGTCGGAGGTGATGATGCCGGTGGGCTGGCCGTCCCGGACCAGGACCACGTGCGGTAGCGTACGCCGCGAGGTGAGGCGTTCTCGCAGGGCGCCGAGGTGCGCGTCGGCGTCGAGGCGCAGGAAGGGGGCCTGAATCAGCTCCAGGGCGCCGCGCATGAGATAGAGGTTGCTCTCGACCGCGCGCGGCAGACGCCGGCCCCGGCGACTGAGCTTGAGGGTGTACAGATCGTCGGCGATCAGCAGATGGCGCACGGCGTAGGCCAGCGACACCGCGATGATCAGAGGAATGATGACGTTGTAGTCGCGGGTCATCTCGAAAATCATCACCACCGCGGTGACGGCCGCGCCGGTGCCGGCCGCGACCATGCAGGCCATGCCGATGACCGCGCCGCCCACGGGGCTGACCTCGAGCCCCGGCAGGAAGCCGTGTCCCAGGTTGACCAGGCCGGCGCCGAGCGTTGCGCCCATGAACAGCGCTGGGGAGAAGATGCCGCCGGAGGCGCCGGACCCTAGCGTCAGCGATACCGCGACCAGCTTGAGCAGCACCAGCGCGAGCAGTATCCAGGTGACGGTGAGATGGCCGTCGAGGATGTCCTGGATGGTGGCGTAGCCGACGCCCTCGATGTAGTAGTGGCCAAGATGGCGCATCAGCAGGTACATCATCACGCCGACGATCAGCATGCCGAGGGCGTGCCGTGTGTAGTAGTTGCCCGGAATGCGGTCGAAGAAGTCCTCGAAGGCGTATACGGAGCGGGTGTAGAGCATGCCCAGCAGTCCCATTACCAGCCCAAGCATGGCGTAGGCGAGGAATACGCGGAAGGAACTGGAGGTGGCCGCGTGCAGGGTCATCGGCGGGATGATGAACGAGGCGTGGTTGCCGAAGAACAGACGCCCGACGAAGCTGGCGGCGCCGGTGGCGATCATCACCGGGATCAGGGTGCGCGCGCTGATTTCGACCAGCATGATCTCGGTGGCGAACAGGATGCCGCCGATGGGCGTGTTGAAGGTGGCCGCGATGCCGCCGCCGGCGCCGCAGGCGATCAGCACCAGGCGCTGCCACTCGGGCAGACGGGTCCATTGCGCGAGTACGGAGCCGAAGGTGGCGCCGATCTGGATGATCGGCCCTTCGCGGCCGATGGCGCCGCCGGAGCCGATCGAGATCGACGAGGCCAGTGACTTGATCAGCGCCACTTGCGGGCGGATCACGCCACGTTTGTAGTAGATCGCGTCGATGACCTCGGGCACCCCGTGGCCCTTGGCTTCGGGCGCGAAGGTCTGGACCAGGAAGGCGACCAGCAGCGCGCCGATCACCGGTACGGCGACGACGCCGATGCCCCAGGGGCTTTCAAGGGTGTGCTTGAGGGTGTCGTACTCGATCGCGAAATGGCCGAAAAAGAAAAGATTGTGGAACAGTCCGATCAGGCCGCGGAAGACGGCAGCGCCGATGCCGGCGATGATGCCGACCAGCAGCGCGAGTAGGGCGAGGGTGGGGCGTACGCCGGGCTGGCGCGGCGTGCCGGTGGCGGGCGGGAGGCTGCTGGAGCCGGGTGGTGCGCTGGACATGCGGTTCTCGCTTGCGTTCGGTCGGATGAAGGTGCCGTCGGGGCGGCGCCTAGACAGGTTGACCAGAAACGGCGCGATAAGTGCGGTTTTTCGCCCCGTGGGTTCAGCCGGCCGGCGGCCAGGGCGGCAGGCGTATGGGGGATTCGATCAGCAGTTCCTTGTCGCGAGCCTGTGCGCCGCGTAGCAGGCGTACACGCGATTTGGCCACGCCGCAGGCCTTGGCGACGAGTTCGATCAACTGTGTGTTCGCACGCCCGTCCGCCGGTGGTGCGCTGAGGTAGACGCGCAGGCGCCCGTTGGCCGCTTCGCCGAGACGCGTGCGGCTGGCGCGCGGTTGCACGCGCACCGCCAGCCGCAGGTCGCGGCCTTCCAGGTGCCAGGGGAGCGGCGTCGCGGGTGCGTCAGCCAAGGATGTTGCGGACCAGGATCAGCGCCACGTTGAGCAGCAGGAGGGCCACCAGCGGCGTCAGATCGATCATGCCGATCAGTGGCACCACGCGGCGGAGGGGCGCGAGCAGCGGCGCGGTGAGGCTGTCGAGGACGCCGGCGACCGGATTGTAGCCGCCCCCCATGGGCGAGACCCAGCTCAGCAGGGCCTGCACGATGATGGCGCCGATGTAGACGTAGACCAGCAGCACCAGCAGTTCGCGCAGCGCGATCAGCAGCACCGGCAGCAGCGGCGGCGTTATGCCCTGCAGCCATGCGGTGAGGTAGATCTCCGCGATCTGCAGGGCGATCAGCAGGACGACCGAGGCGCTGTCGATCCTGCCCACCGAAGGAATGATGCGGCGCAGCAGCTTGAGTGGCGGGTTGGTCAGGGTGACCACGAACTGCGAGATCGGGTTGTAGAAATTGGCGCGCACCAGCGCCAGCAGAAAGCGCAGCAGCACCACGATGATGTAAAAGGAAAATACAGCGTTGACCAGAAACAACCCGATTTGCGCGCCGGCACCCATGTCAGCCCTCCCCCAGTTCGCGGGCGCGCCGAGCGGCGGCGCCCATGGCATCGGCGACCAGCGTGCGCAGGCCGCCCTCTTCGAATACCCGCAGCGCCTGTTCGGTGGTGCCGCCCGGCGAGGTCACGCGCGCGCGCAGCGTGGCGGGCGGGTCGTCGCTTTCCAGCGCCAGGCGGGCCGCGCCGTGGACCGTGTGCAGCGCGAGGCTGCGGGCAGTCTCCGCATCGAGGCCAAGATGGATGCCGCCCGCCTCCAGCGCCTCGATCAGTAGGAACACATAGGCCGGGCCGCTGCCGGAAAGGGCGGTGACCGCGTCGAGCGCGCCTTCATCGTCGAACCAGCGACATTCGCCGACGGCACGCAGGATGCGGTTGGCGGTGGCGCGCTGCTCGGCATCGACCCGCGGGTTGGCATAGGCGCCGGAGGCGCCGAGGCCGATCAGCGCGGGCGTGTTCGGCATCGCGCGCACGATCGCGCGGTCGCCCCCCAGCCATTGGTCGAGGCGGTCGCTGACGATGCCGGCGGCGACGGACAGAAACAGGGGGGCCGCGGGCGTGTCGCGCAGTCCGGCTGCCGCCGTGGCCATGACCTGGGGCTTGACCGCGAGCACGATGCAGTCGGCGCCGGCCGCCGCTTCGGCATTGTCCGCGGTGACCGCGATGCCGGGAAAGCGGGTGGCCAGGGCGGCGCGCTGCGCTTCGCCGCGATCGGCCACCCGGATCTGCGCGGCGGGGAAGCCGTCACCGAGCAGGCCGCCGATCAGGCTGCTGGCCATGTTGCCGCCGCCGATGAAGGCTATGGTGTCGCGCTGTGTCATCGTGATTCCCGTGTCGATACTCGTGTGCGCACCGTATCCGAGCATTAGGGGGACGGCAAGCGCGGTTTGCGGGCGCCGAAGACGGCGGTGCCGACGCGGACGAGGGTCGCGCCCTCGGCCACCGCGGCGTCAAGGTCGCCGCTCATGCCCATGGACAGGGTGTCGAGCGCGAGGCCATCGTCCGCCAGCGCGTCGCGCAGGATGCGTACGGCAGCGAAGCCGGCGTGCTGCACGCGCGGGTCGTCGCTCGGCGCGGGCAGGGCCATCAGGCCGCGCAGACGCAGTCGCGGCAGTGCCGAGACTGCATGCGCCAGGGCGGGCAGCGCCTCCGGCGCGACGCCGGCCTTGCTGGTCTCTCCGCTGATGTTGACCTGCAAGCACACCTGCAGCGGCGGTCGGTCGGTTGGTCGTTGCCGGTCAAGGCGCTCGGCCACGGACAGGCGGTCGATGCCGTGAACCCAGTCGGCGACGGCCGCGATCTTGCGGGTCTTGTTCGATTGCAGCTGGCCGATGAAATGCCACTCGATGTCGAGATCGGCAAGCGTGGCGGCCTTGGCCACCAGCTCGTCGACGTAGTTTTCACCGAAAACGCGCTGGCCGCAGCCGTGCGCGGCGCGGATCGCCTCGGCCGGAAAGGTCTTGCCAACGGCCAACAGGGCGATGCCGCGCGGGTCGCGGCCAGCGGCCAGGGCGGCGCGCCGGATGCGTATCCGGACCGCCTCGATTCGGGGGCAAATGTCGCTCATCGGGCTGTGCTATAGTCGAAAGGCCTTGTGCCGTAAGGCTGATTTGAACAACGATAAAGCCTAACAGACTCGGCGTGCGCAGCGTGCGCCGACGATCGGGAGACAAGCCGAATGGATATCACGCAGTTGCTGGCCTTCACCGTCAAGAACGGGGCCTCCGATCTGCATCTCTCCGCGCAGTTGCCGCCGATGATCCGAGTGGACGGCGACATCCGGCGGATCAATGTCGACCCGCTGGACCACAGCGCGGTGCACGACATGATCTACGACATCATGAACGACCGCCAGCGCAAGGATTACGAAGAGCGCCTGGAAACTGATTTTTCTTTCGAAATACAGGGTCTTGCGCGTTTCCGCGTCAACGCCTACAACCAGGACCGCGGCGCCGCGGCGGTGTTCCGCACCATCCCCTCCAAGGTACTGACGCTGGAGCAGCTCGGCGCGCCTTCGGTGTTGCAGAAGATTGCCGGCTATCCGCGTGGCATCGTGCTGGTGACGGGGCCGACCGGCTCCGGCAAATCGACCACGCTGGCGGCGATGGTGGATTACAAGAACGACAGCGAATACGGCCACATCCTCACCGTCGAGGATCCGATCGAGTTCGTGCACCAGAGCAAGAAGTGCCTGGTCAACCAGCGCGAGGTTCATCGCGATACCCTCGGTTTCAACGAGGCACTGCGTTCGGCCCTGCGCGAAGACCCCGACACCATCCTGGTCGGCGAGATGCGCGACCTCGAAACGATCCGCCTGGCGTTGACCGCCGCCGAAACCGGACACCTGGTGTTCGGCACGCTGCATACCAGCTCGGCCGCCAAGACCATCGACCGCGTGGTCGACGTGTTCCCGGCCGGCGAGAAGGACATGGTGCGGGCAATGCTGTCCGAATCCCTGCGCGCGGTGATTTCGCAGACCCTGCTCAAGAAGATCGGTGGCGGACGCGTGGCCGCGCACGAAATCATGATCGGCACCCCGGCCATCCGCAATCTCATCCGCGAGGGCAAGATCGCGCAGATGAACTCGTCCATCCAGACCGGACACAGCCTGGGCATGCAGACGCTCGATCAATCGCTCAAGGAACTGCTGTCGCGCGGCGTGATCAGCAAGGAAGATGCCCGCCGCAAGGCCGCCAACCCCGACGCCCTGTAACCATTCCCCGCGGCGACGCGGGCGGAGAGATTAGGAATGGAACGCGACAAGGCCATACGCTTCATGCACGACCTGCTGAAGTCGCTGCTCAGCAAGCGTGGTTCCGACCTGTTCATCACCGTGGGCGCCCCGCCTTCGATCAAGGTCGACGGCAAGATGACGCCGCTGACCAACCAGCCGCTTTCGCAAACGCATACGCAGGCACTGGTGCGTTCGGTGATGAACGACAAGCAGGCCGCGGATTTCGAGCGCGACATGGAATGCAATTTCGCCATCGGGCTCCCTGGCGTGGCGCGTTTTCGCGTCAATGCCTTCACCCAGCGCGGCAGCGCGGGCATGGTGCTGCGCGTCATCAACACCGAGATCCCGAGCTTCGAGGAACTCAATCTGCCGCCGATCCTGCGCGACATCGCGATGACACGACGCGGCATGGTGATCTTCGTCGGCGGCACCGGTTCCGGCAAGTCCAGTTCGCTGGCGGCCATGCTCGGTTATCGTAATCACAACAGCTACGGCCATATCGTCACCATCGAGGACCCGATCGAATACGTGCACGCCCACGGCAACTGCCTGGTGACGCAGCGCGAGGTCGGTGTCGACACCGATTCCTACGAAGTGGCGCTGAAAAACACCTTGCGCCAGGCGCCCGACGTGATCCTGATCGGCGAGATCCGCGAGCGCGAGACCATGGATTACGCCAACGCCTTCGCGGAAACCGGGCATCTGTGCCTGTCCACCCTGCATGCCAACAACACCAATCAGGCTCTGGATCGCATCATCAACTTCTTCAGCGAGGAGCGCCGGCATCAGCTGCTGATGGATTTGTCGCTGAACCTCAAGGCGGTGATTTCCCAACGCCTGATCCCGCGTGCCGACGGCGAGGGCCGCGTGCCGGCAGTGGAGGTGCTCATCAACAGCCCGCTGATGGCCGACCTGATCTTCAAGGGCAAGGTGCACGAGATGAAGGAGCTGATCGCGAAATCGAACGAGATGGGCATGCAGACCTTCGACCAGTCGCTGTACGATCTCTTCGAACGCGGTCTGATCACCTACGAGGATGCGCTGCGCAATGCCGATTCCGTGAACGATCTACGCCTGCGCATCAAGCTTGAAAGCAATCGCGCGCGGGGCAAGGATCTGCTCGCCGATGCTCCCCAATTCACCGTCGCCGAGGGCGACTGATCCGAGCGGGCCAGTACCTCGCGGGTATCCATCATGAAGCTCGAACCCTATTTTCGTTTGATGGCCGAACACGGCGCCTCGGACCTTTATTTCACGACCGGCGCGCCGGTGAGCGTGCGCATCGAGGGCGACATGCGCGGCGTGGGCAAGGATCCGCTGGGGCCGGGCGTCGCCAAGCGCCTGGTCTACGAGGTGCTGAGCGACGAGCAGATTGCGACCTTCGAAGCCGAGAAGGAGCTCAATCTCGGCATCTCGCTGCCGGAGATCGGCCGCTTCCGCCTCAATGTGTACTACCAGCGCGGCGAGGTGTCGATGGTGGTGCGCTACATCAAGAGCGTCATCCCCTCGATCGAGGATCTCAACCTGCCGCCGGTGCTCAAGGATCTGGTGAGCTATCCCTCGGGGCTGGTACTGGTGGTGGGCGCGACCGGCTCAGGCAAATCGACCTCGCTGGCCTCGATGGTCGACTACCGCAACATCACGCGCGCCGACCACATTCTGACCATCGAGGATCCGGTCGAGTACGTGTTCTCGCACAAGCGTTCCATCGTTGGCCAGCGCGAGGTCGGGCTCGATACCTGGTCCTACGGCAACGCCCTGCGCGAGGCGATGCGCGAGGCGCCCGATCTCATCATGATCGGCGAGATACGCGACCGCACCACCATGGAAGCGGCCATCGCCTACGCCGACACGGGCCATCTTTGCCTGTCCACGCTACATGCGATCAACGCCAACCAGGCTCTGGAACGCATCATCAATTTTTTCCCCGCCGAGGCCAAACAGCAGATTCTCATGGATCTGTCGCTGAACCTGCGCGGTATCGTGTCGCAGCGTCTGGTGTCGACCAAGGCCAGCTCGCGGATTCCCGCGGTCGAGGTCCTGGTCAACACTTCCTATTCCAGCGAGCTGATCAAGAAAGGCGAATTCAGGGCGCTCAAGGACGTGATGGAGAAGGGGGCGACCTCGGGCATGCAGACCTTCGACCAGTCGCTGTACGAGCTGTACCGCAGCGGCAAGATCACGCTCAAGGACGCGATGGATCATGCCGATTCCCGCGGTGATCTCGAATGGCGGGTCAACTTCGGCGGCGGCATGAAGGCGCTGAAGAAAAACAAGGAAACCCTGGCCTTCCCCAGCGATGCCATCGACGAGATGCCCGGCGCGCTGGACGACCTGCAGCCGCCAGGGGAATGAGGCGCCGGCGTCGCGCGCGGCACTAGTGGCCGAAGGCGACCATGGCGGCGTCGAACACGGGTCCGTCAACGCATACGCGCTTCATCGCCGGCCCTTCCGGGGTGTTCACTCGCACGGTGCAGCCGGCGCAGCCGCCGACCGCGCAGGCCATGTATTCCTCTAGCGAAACCTGCGCGGGCAGATCGAAATCGCGTGCCAGCGAGGCGACTGCGGCCAACATGGGGTGCGGGCCGCAGGCGAAGATTTCCACCTCCGCGCGCGCCTCGGCGGACAGACCGTCCAGCCAGTGGCGGGCCAGATCGGTGACGTAGCCCTCGTGACAGCCGGCATAGCCCCGCAGGCTGGCGAGCCGCGAGGGGATGCCCCAGTCCTCCAGCAGTGGCATCGCCGCGATCACGCCTTCGGGCACGCCGGACAGCATGATCTGCGAGGGTTTGGCGCGGAACGGGAAGGGCACTTCGGAGCCAAGGATTGCGAAGGGGCTGTAATCCGGCTGCCGGCGCAGACGGTCGGCGAGGAATACCATCGGCGGAATGCCGACGCCGCCGCCGATCAGCAACGGGCGTCGCCGCTGCGGGTGCGGCGCGAAGGGGCGGCCGATCGGCCCCATCAGGCTGATCGTGTCGCCCTTCGCGCGGCGGGCGAGCAGGCCGGTGCCGTAGCCCACGGCCTTGTAGAGAAATTCCACCCAGCCGGCCTCGGGATCGACGCGCATGATCGACAGCGGGCGTCGCAGCGGCAGCATGGGGTCGCAGCTCAGGTGCACGAAGCTGCCGGGTTCCGCGTGCGCCGCGCAGCGGGGCGCCTGCACGCGCAGGATGTACTGGCCGGCGTCATGCGCCTGGTGCGACAGCACCGTGGCGTCCTCGACGAAGATGGTGTTGCGGTGCGGTTTGGCATTCATGCGTGCGGATCGCTGTCTGCAGAGGATTGGTAGACCGGCTCGCCGCGCACCAGGGTGTGGCGCACGCGGCCGCGTAGCGCCCAGCCCTGGAAGGGCGTGTTGCGGCCGCGACTGTGCAGCTGCTCGACGTCCAGGGTCCATTCGGCGTCGGCATCGAACACGCACACGTCGGCGGCGGCACCCGCGGCGAGGCTGCCGGCGCGCAGGCCCAGCGCCCTTGCCGGCCGGCAGGTGACGCGCGCAATGGCCTCGGGCAGCGTCAGCTGGCCCTCGTCGACCAGACGCAGGCAGAGCGGCAGCAGGGTTTCCAGCGAGGAGATGCCGGGTTCGGTGGCGGGGAAAGGCATCAGCTTGGCATCGTCCTCGTGCGGCTGGTGGTCGGAGCAGATGGCGCAGAGGGTGCCGTCTGCGACGCCGGCGCGCAGCGCCTCCAGGTCACGGCTGTTGCGCAGCGGCGGCAGCACGTGGCACAGGGCGTTGAAGTCGGCCACGTCCATCTCGGTGAGGAACAGCTGGTGCGCGGCCACATCGCCGCTGACCGGCAGACCGTCGGCGATGGCGCGCTGCAGGGCGCGGACGCCGGCGGCGCTGGACAGGCGGCCGAAGTGCACGCGCGCGCCGGTCTGCTCGACCAGCGCCAGGATCTGGCCCAGGGCGGCGGTCTCGGCCGCCACTGGGATGCCCGGCAGGCCGAGGCGCGAGGCGACCGGTCCTTCGTGCGCACAGCCTTCCGGCATCAGTGCGCGTTCGAGCGGCTGCACGACCACGATCAGGTCGAGGCTGGCGGCGTATTCGAGAGCGCGGCGCAGGATCAGCGGGCTGGCGAGCGGATGCAGGGCGTTGCTCACGGCCACGCAGCCGGCGTCGCGCAGGGCGGCCATTTCGGTCAGGTGGTGGCCGTCAAGGCCCTGGGTCAGCGCGCCGATCACCGCCACGCGGGCGGCATGTGCGTTGCGGCCCTTTTGCCGCACCAGGCGGACGTCGGCCGGGCTGTCGATGGGGGGCACGGTGTCCGGCATGGCGCACACGGTGGTGATGCCGCCGGCCGCCGCCGCTCGGCATTCGGAGGCGACGGTGGCCTTGTGTTCCTGGCCCGGTTCGCGCAGGCGCGCGGCGAGGTCGACCAGCCCCGGGATGACCGAGAGTCCGCGCGCGTCGATGCGTTCGTCGGGCTGGAAGTCGGCCATGTCGAGGCCGACGATGCGGCCGTCGGCGATGGCGAGGTCGGCGATTCGGTCGATGCCGGCGGCCGGGTCGATGACGCGTCCGCCCTGGATCAGGCGCCTCATGCGCGCACCTGTGGGTTGACGCCCATGACCATGCTCATCACCGCCATGCGCACGGACAGGCCGTAGGTCACCTGACGCAGGATCACGGAATGCGGTCCGTCGGCGACCTCCGAGGCGATTTCGACGCCGCGGTTGGCCGGCCCGGGATGCATCACGATCGCCTCCGGGTGGGCCAGTGCCAGGCGTCTGGCGTCCAGCCCGTAGCGCTGGAAGTATTCGTGCTCGCTAGGGATGAAGGCGCCCTGCATGCGTTCCTTCTGCAGGCGCAGCATGATGATCACATCCACGTCCTTCAGGCCTTGTTCCATGTTGTGATAAACCTGCACGCCGAGCTGTTCGACGGCGGCGGGCAGCAGGGTGCGCGGACCGATGACCCGCACTTCGCCGGTGGCGAGGGTGTTGAGCGCGTGGATCTGCGAGCGGGCCACGCGCGAATGCAGCACGTCGCCCACGATGGCCACGCGCAGCTTCGAGAGCTCGCCTTTGTGGCGACGGATGGTGAAGACGTCAAGCAGGGCCTGCGTGGGGTGGGCGTGGCGCCCGTCGCCGGCGTTGAGCACGCTGATGTGCGGGGCCACGTGGCGTGCGATGAAATGGGCCGCGCCGCTGTCCGCGTGGCGCACCACGAACATGTCGCACTGCATCGCCTCGAGGTTGCGCAGGGTATCGAGCAGGGTTTCGCCCTTGGTCGTCGCGGAGGCATTCATGTTGAGGCTGAGCACATCGGCCGAGAGCCGCTTGGCGGCCAGTTCGAAGGTGGTGCGGGTGCGCGTGCTGGCCTCGAAGAACAGATTGGCGACCGTCTTGCCGCGCAGCAGCGGCAGTTTCTTCACGCCCTGGTCGTTCATGCCGGCGAAGGACTCGGCATTGTCCAGAATCTGCTCGATCAGGGGGCGTCCGAGTCCTTCGATGGTCAGCAGGTGGCGCAGCCGCCCGTCTTCCAGTTGCATGCGCGTGGGCAGCGGCCCCGGGCGGTGAGGCGCGGGCAGGGCGTTCATGGCGTCGGCACCTCCCGCTCGCTCAGGGTCAGCGTCAGTGGTTCGGGGCCGTTGAGCTTGATGCGCTGCGTCGGCGCCAGATCGTCGTAGCGCGCGCCGACGACGTCGGCCGCGATCGGCAGTTCGTGGCCGCCGCGGTCGATCAGGGTCGCGAGCAGCACCCGGGCGGGACGGCCGAAGTCGAAGATTTCGTTGAGCGCGGCGCGTACGGTCCGGCCGGTATGCAGCACGTCGTCGACCAGGATCACCAGTTGGCCGTCGACGCTCCAGGGCAGGCGCGAAGGGCGGATGTGCGGGTGCAGCCCGCCGTGTGCGAGGTCGTCGCGATAGTAGGTGATGTCGAGGGTGCCCATGGGCTGGTCGAGATCGAGGCGCCGGTGCAGCCCCCCGGCGACCCATACGCCGCCGGTGTGGATCCCGATCAGATGGGCCTGACCCTCGTGTTCGGCCAGGGGCGCGCGCAGGGCGTCGGCCATGTGGTCGAGCAGCGGCTCGACGTCGGGCAGGCGGGTACTCGAATTCATGGGGTCTCGCTGCGATTCGGGGCGGATGGAAGCGGGATCGAGGCCAGGTAGTCGCGCAGCAGCACGGCCGCGGCCTCCTGGTCGATGTCGGGCTTGCGGATGGGGCCGCGGCTGCCGTCGCCGCGCTGGCGGCGCAGTTCGGTTTCAGCCTCGCGGGAGCTCAGGCGTTCGTCGATCAGACTGACCGGCAGGTCGTAGCGGCGGCCCAGCGCGGCGGCGAAGCCTTCGGCCGCCGTGGTCAGCGGCGTCACGCTGCCGTCCATGCGGGTGGGGCGGCCTACGACCACGTCGCTGGGCGCCCAGTCGCGCATCAGCCGATCGATGGCTGGCCAGTCCGGTTGGCCGCCGGGCATGCCGAGCGTGGTCAGCGGGCGCGCCGTACCCGTGATGCGCTGGCCGACCGCCACGCCGGTGCGTCGGGTGCCGTAATCGAAGCTCATAACCGTGCCGCCTGCCGTCATTGCCGCTGCGTCGTCCGTTCAGGCATGGCCGATATCGCCGGTCACGAGGTTGAGGTCGACGCCTAGGCGGCTGGCGGCGGTTTCCCAGCGCTGTGCGGTGGCGGTCTCGAACAGGATCGATTCCTCCGCGGGCAGGGTCAGCCAGGCGTTGCCGGTGAGTTCGGCTTCGAGCTGGCCGGGACCCCAGCCAGCGTAGCCGAGCAACACCATGGCGTCCCGCGGTTCGCCGTCGCGGGCCATCGCGGCGAGAATGTCGCGCGAGGCCGTCAGCCCCAGCGTGGGCGTCAGCTTGATGGTGGTGCCCCAGTCGCCGAGCGGGCGGTGCAGGACAAAGCCGCGTTCCTGTTCGACCGGGCCGCCATAGTGGACGGGGCGTTCCTGCAGCGACGCGTCCGTGCTTTCGATCCGCATGTGTTCGAGCAGCTCGCCGAGGCCGAGGTCGAGCGGGCGGTTGACGACCACGCCCATCGCGCCTTCTTCGGAGTGTTCGCAGATCAGCGTGAGCGTGCGCGTGAAGTTTGGATCCTCGAGCCGCGGCATCGCGATCAGGAAGTGGTTGGAGAGGGAATCGATGGGCGCCATGCGCATAGTATCCGGTGGCCGGCAATGTGCTGGCAAGCCGACGCGACTCAGCGATTCGCCGTGGTGCGCAGCTCTCCGCTTCGGAATATCCAGGTACGGGTGATCATCAGCTGGTCGTACTGTTTGCGCATGGCGGCCGGAAAGGGCGGGAAGGGCGAGGCCAGGCGCACGATGCGCTTGGCAGCGTCGTCGAGCACGGCGGAGCCGGAGGATTGCGCCACTACGATCTTGAGGACGTGCCCGGTATGGGAGATGAGAACGTTGAGGATCAGGCGTCCGTGCAGGCGGTCGCGGATCGCGGCGTCGGGATAATTGAGGTTGCCGACGCGTTCCACGCGGCGCACCCAGTGGGCGAGATAGCCGGCCTCGACCGCGGTCTTGGCATTGACCGTATCCAGGAACAGGCGACGCGGGCGCTGGTTGTAATCCTCTGTTTCGCGGCGAATTTCGGCGGTCAGCCTGGCCTGTTCGAGCTGTAGCTGAAGCAGGCGCTGGTTGTCGGGCGTGGCCTGGCTGCGGGGGCCGCGGGTGCGGGCCTCGGGAGGCAGGCTGTAGTCGGCGTTGTCGCTGGTGAGCACATCGCGGTGCTTGTGTTCGGCGGTGGCCGGCGGGGTCATCGCCATTTGCGGGACCGGCGCCACGCCGTCGGTGCGGTTCGGGTTGAGCGCGAAGAAGGGGCGTCCGGGGTGCCCGGCCCGATCGCTGCTGCCGCTGGCCCGTTGATTGGCCTGGGCGATGTAGTTGGCTTCCTTGGGCGCCTTGTCGGCGGCAGTCTGCACCAACAGCACGTTGAGCGCGGGCGGCTGCCGCTGCACCTGTTCCGAGAGGGCCTTGAACGACAGGCCGAGGATCAGAATGCCGTGCACCGCGACCGCCAGGAACAGGGTCAGGCCGAGGCGGTCCTTGTCGGTGATGGGCGCTGGCGGAGTCGTATTTTTCATGCAGGCCGCGTTCGTTTTCCGGGAGCAGTGTACCCGCCGTCGGTGCGAGCGACTAGTCGCCTATGCCTATGCGCGCGGCCGTGCGAGCCGGTTTTCGACGACTTCCATGAGCTGGCCGGCGATATCGAGGCCATGCGCCGCGTCCAGCTCGCGGATGCAAGTCGGGCTGGTGACGTTGATTTCGGTGAGATAGTCGCCGATGACGTCGAGGCCGACGAACAGCAGCCCGCGACGACGCAGCTCGGGCGCCACCTCGGCGCAGATCCAGCGGTCGCGTTCGTTCAGCGGCACCGCCACGCCCTGGCCGCCTGCGGCCAGATTGCCGCGCGACTCGCCGGGCGCCGGCACGCGGAGCAGCGCGTAGGGCACCGGCTCGCCATCGATCAACAGAATGCGCTTGTCGCCGTCGACGTATTCGGGGATCAGGCGTTGCGCCATCACCGTGCGTCGGCCGCGTTCGGTGATGGTCTCCAGGATGACGCTGGTATTGGGGTCGCCCGCGCGTACGCGAAAGATGGATTCGCCGCCCATGCCGTTGAGCGGTTTGAGGATGATGTCGCCGAATCCCTTGGCGAAGGCGCGCAGTCTGCCCATGTCGCGACTGACCAGCGTCGGCACGGTGCATTGCGGGAACCAGGCGGTGAACAGTTTCTCGTTGGCGTCGCGCAGGCTGGACGGGCGGTTGATCACGAGGCAGCCCTCGCGCTCGGCCAGATCCAGCAGATAGGTGCTATACAGATATTCGAGGTCGAAGGGCGGGTCCTTGCGCATCATCACAGCGGATATCTCAGCCAGCGGTCGATCGACCGCGTCGCCTAGCGTGAACCAGTCCGCAGGGTCGTCGCGTACCTCGACTGGGCGGCAGGCGGCGTGGACACGGCCGTCGCGTAGATACAGATCGCCCTGTTCGAGGTATTCGAGCGTCCATCCGCGGCGCTGGGCGGCGAGCATCATGGCGAAGGTGCTGTCCTTCTTGATATTGATCCGGCTGATGGGGTCCATGAGGACGGCAAGGTGGCGGGTGGGCATGGGATAGCTCGTGACGGTGGATGGGAGGCACATCGGGGATCCAGAGTCTAGCGCATGACCGTGTCCCGGCGCAGGCTTGCGAGGGGCGTTTGCGCCTCGCTCGGCAGATGGGGTACATTCGGACGTCATGTTAGGCGTAGCGGCCAGCGGGGGTGATGAGTTGAGCGTGACGGATGCCAAGCAGGTCGACGGTGCGGCGAGAGCCGATGCCGGAGACGCGCCCCTCAGGGTGATGGTGATCGACGACAGCAAGACCATCCGGCGTACCGCCGAAACCCTGCTCAAGAAAGAAGGGTGCGAAGTGGTGACCGCCAACGACGGCTTCGAGGCGCTGGCCAAAATCGCGGAATTCCGCCCGGATATCATTTTCGTCGATATCATGATGCCGCGACTGGACGGGTATCAGACCTGCGCGCTGATCAAGCAAAATGGCGCTTTCCGCAAGACGCCTGTGATCATGCTGTCCA
Source organism: Acidihalobacter prosperus (assembly GCF_000754095.2). Taxonomy (NCBI): domain Bacteria; kingdom Pseudomonadati; phylum Pseudomonadota; class Gammaproteobacteria; order Chromatiales; family Ectothiorhodospiraceae; genus Acidihalobacter; species Acidihalobacter prosperus. Next base: position 257,036 of record NZ_JQSG02000006.1, on the reverse strand, counting down.
GCAAGGACAGCATTTTCGACAAGGCGCGCGGCCGCATCGTCGGCTCGGAGGAATATCTGACCAAGCCCTTTACGCGGGATGACTTGCTCGACGCAATCAGAAAATTTACATGAGCGTCCAGGCCCTGCCGGACTCGTGACGAGCACCGTCGAGACGTGGCGGTACGAATTAGAATAAATTCATTCAGAGTGCATAGACGGCCAAGGCCACAGGAGACTAGGAAGCGATGGCGCATATATTGGTAGTGGACGATTCGCCTACCGAGCTGCATGTCATCAAGGGCATGCTGGAGAAGAACGGATTCCAGGTCACGGCAGCGCAAAGCGGTGAAGAAGGCGTCGATATCGCGCGCCGCCTCAAGCCCGATCTCGTGCTGATGGATGTGGTCATGCCCGGACTCAACGGTTTCCAGGCGACCCGCCAGCTAGCGCGCGAGCCGGAAACCTCGAAGATCCCGATCATCATGGTGACCACCAAGGATCAGGAAACCGACAAGGTCTGGGCCATCCGGCAGGGCGCGCGCGACTATATCGTCAAGCCTGCCAAGGAGAAGGATCTGGTGGAGCGGGTCAAGGGCCTGTTGGCGTCCTGAGCGGCGGTTCCGATCCATGTCCGCCATCGAGCAACGTTCGCCCTACGATTATCTGGTGCAGCTGGAGCGCAAGTGCCGCGTGGCCTCTCCCGGCCTGCCGGTCGCCGAGGCCCAGCAGCAGCAATGGTCGGGCGTGCTGTTCAATCTCGCCGGCTACGAGCTGGTGGCGCCGATGAGCGAGGTGGCGGAAATCGGCGATATGCTCCCGGTCGCGCGCCTGCCCGGCGTGAAGCCCTGGGTAATGGGACTGGCCAACATGCGCGGCAACCTGGTGGCGATCATCGATTTGCGGCGATACCTGTTTGCCACGGATGCATCCGCGACGGAGGCGGGGCGATTGCTGGTGATCCGCCATGGCGGGTCGCTGGTGGGCCTGCGCGTGGACACGGTCATCGGAATGCGCCACTTCCTGGAGACGCAGCGCACCGGCGACACACCCTCGTTGCCGCCTCCTCTCGAGGCCTGCGTGGTCGAGGGGTTTCTCGATCAGGGCATGGTCAAACCGGTTTTCAGTATCAGGCGCCTGGTGAACGATCCGGCGTTCCAGGACGCAGCATTGTGAGCCGCCTTTCGCGCGGTGCATGGTGCGAGCGGTTCCGGGGTCCGGAACCGATTGTCAGCTTGGAGAAATACGCATGAAGTCACCGACAAAGACGGATCGGCAGAAGATCGGGCTCAGCCGACGCTTTGCGCTCCTGTTCGCCCTGCTGCTGCTTTTCCTGCTGTTGGCGGGTGCGGCCTTCGTTTATACCGCGATCCAGCAGCGGCACTATCAGCGCTTTACGCACCTCAATGCCGAGCAGCAGTTGCTTTCCCAGCAGCTCGCCGCCACGGCGCTGGAGGCCGCAAGCGGCAATCAGATGGCTTTCAAGCGCCTGGCGGAACAGCGCGACCGCTTCGACGCCACGATGCGCGAGTACAACCTGGACGGCAAGGGACCCGGTCCGGTGCTGCCGGGCACGCTGCGGCCGCAGTATGAGCGCCTCGACACGATGTGGCAGACCTATCGCGATGGTCTCGACTCGATCCTCAAGGGCAAGCAGGCGGTCGCCGACATCACCCGATACGTGCACGACGTCAACCAGTACGTGCCCAAGCTGCTGGCCTATTCGGATCAGGTGACGACCGCGCTGGTGAAGCACGGAGCGAGCCCGCAGGAAATCTACGTGGCCGAGCGTCAGACACTGCTCGCGCTGCGCATCCAGAACAGTCTGGCGCGGGTGCTGCAAGGCGGCGAAGGCGCGTCCACCGCCGCCGACCAGTTCGGCCGCGACGCGACACTTTTCGGCAACGTCCTTCAGGGATTGCTGACCGGCAACGCCTCCATGAAAATCGTGGCGGTCAAGGATGAGCAGACGCGTGAAATCCTGCGCCAGATCGCGATGCTGTTCAGCTCGGTGAGCGACCATGTGGCCACGATTCTCGAACTGGCGCCCCGACTGTTTGCGATCAAGAACGCCTCCGCGCGGCTGCAGGCCAATTCGCCGCAGTTGCTGGGTGCCACCGGCGATCTGGCAAACGCGCTGAGAACCCACTACAGCCGTCTGGGCCTGATCGATCTCGCCGGCTACGTACTCGGCGGTCTGGCGCTGTTGGTACTGATCCTGCTGGGTGCCCTGATGTATCGCGACTCACAGCGTCGTCTGGCGGTGACCACCGAGCAGAACCGGCGTAACCAGCGCGCGATCCTACGATTGCTCGACGAAATGACCAACCTTGCCGAGGGCGACCTCACGGTCCACGCCACGGTGACGGAGGACATCACCGGCGCCATCGCCGACTCGGTCAACTACGCCATCGACGCGCTGCGCAGCCTGGTGACCACCATCAACCAGACCTCTGTGCAGGTGGCGACCGCGGCCGAGAAGACGCAGACCACGGCGCTGCGCCTGGCCGACGCCAGCGGCCATCAGGCGCGCGAGATCGCTTCCGCCTCGGCGGCCGTCACGGACATGGCGGACTCCATCGAGCGGGTGTCCAAAAACGCCATGTCGTCGGCGGACGTGGCCAAGAAATCGGTCGAGATCGCGGCCAAGGGCGCCGCCACGGTGCGACGTTCCATCGACGGCATGGACACCATCCGCGAACAGATCCAGGACACCGCCAAACGCATCAAGCGTCTGGGCGAAAGCTCGCAGGAAATCGGCGACATCGTCGGCCTTATCAACGACATCGCCGACCAGACCAACATCCTGGCGCTGAACGCCGCCATCCAGGCGTCTGCAGCGGGCGAGGCCGGTCGCGGCTTCGCGGTGGTGGCCGACGAAGTCCAGCGCCTCGCGGAGCGCTCCGCCAACGCCACGCGCCAGATCGAGGCGCTGGTCAAGGCCATTCAGGCCGACACCAGCGAGGCGGTGCTGTCGATGGAACAGAGCACCTCGAACGTGGTGGCGGGAGGGCAGCTGGCCGGCGATGCCGGCGACGCGCTGGCCGAGATCGAGAGCGTGTCGAACCAGCTGGCCAAGCAGATCATGACCATCGCCAGTGCCGCACGGCAGCAGGCGGCGGTGGCGGCGAACGTGACCAATACCATGAACGTGATCCAGGAAATCACGATGCAGACCTCGGATAGCACGCACGAGACGGCCCAGTCGATCGGTCAGTTGACCGAGCTTGCCGCCGAGCTGCGGCGCACGGTGGCCGGCTTCAAGCTGCCGGACAGCGAGGATACGGACACGGTCGTACTCGACGATGGCGGTGCTTCGGATATCGAGGCCGCCTGATCCCGCGGGCGGCGACCGGCCGTATTCCGGCCCGGATGAAAGGGTGGTTTGCCAATGAAGCACGAAACGACCGTCGAATTTGATGTGCTCGGCTGGGTCAAGCCTGAGCTCGATGCCTTGCTGGATCGCGCTAGGCAGTCGCTCGAATCGTATATCGAAGATGGCAACCGCGATCAGGAGCGCCTGAAACAGACCGTCAAGCTGCTTCGTCAGGTGAGGGGCACGCTGCAGGTGGTCAATCTCGCCGGGGCCGTGATGCTGGCGGAGGAGATGGAGGCCCTTGGCGACGCCCTGCTCGGCGACCGCGTCGGCAACGTCGATGCCGGGCTGGGGGTCTTGTCCGCCGCCGTGCTGCAATTGCCCGATTACCTTGAGTATGTGCAGTCCGGACATCCCGACACGCCGATCGTGATTCTGTCGCTTCTCAACGACCTGCGCGCCGCGCGTGATGCGGAACTGCTGTCGGAAGCCGTGGTCTTTCTGCCGGATTTGGCGAACGAAGGCCCCGAAACGCTCACCGCCACGGTCGAAAATGCGTCTCGCGTGGCTCTGGAGGCCAAGCGCAGGCGCCACCAGTACCAACTGGGTCTGCTGGGTCTTTTCCGCGAGCAGGATGTCGAGAAATCCCTGTCGCGCATGCTCGAAGTGGTCGATGCCCTGGAAGGTGCCGCCGGCGAAGCGGCCGCCAAGCGTTTCTGGTGGGTGGCCGGCGCAATGCTCGAGGGTGCGAATCGGGTCGAGTTGCCGGTGGCGGTCAAGTTGTTGCTGGGTCGCGTGGACCGGGAGATCAAACGTCTGATCGATCAGGGCGAAACCGCCTTCGCTGCGGGGTTGGGCGACGAACTGCTCAAGAACCTGCTTTTTTATGTCGCGCGCGCGGAAACCACCAGTCCGCGCGTCGAGGCCGTCCAGGAAACGTTCCACCTCGACGAGCTGTTGCCGCGCACATTGACGCTCGAAGCGGCGCAGCGCGAATTGTCTGCGCCGAATCTCAAGTTGCTGGAAACGGTGTCGAACGCAATCCGCGAGGATCTGGCCGACGTTCGCGACCGGCTAGAAATCTATACCCATGCAGAGAACGTGACGCTGTCGGATATCGGCGCGGTGGCGGAACGCATGCGCCGCATCGGTGATACCCTCGGCATGCTGGGGCTCGGTGATGCCCGCGATCGCGTGAGCGATCAGTCTCGCCATATCGAGCGGATGAGCCAGGGAGAGGTGCCGCCCAGCCGCGAACAGCTGCTTGATCTGGCCGAGACCATGCTGGCTGTCGAGGATAGCCTGCAGGCGTTGCTGGCGCGCCGACGCGGGGAAGCGCCAGTGGCCGACGGCGAGAGTCCGCATCACGACATCACGGCCGCCGGAATCGGCGAGGCGCTGCGGGAGATCGGGCAGGTCAAGGAAGCCCTGATCGGTTATCTTGCATCGCCGAGCGAACCGGACGGACTCGCTGGCGTGCCGGATCGCCTGGGCGATCTGTCGGCTGCCCTGTCGGTGATGGGCGTGTCCGAACCCGTCGCGCCGTTGGGACAAATCCGTGAGCAGTTCTCGGCGTTGCTCGCGGGCAGCGTAGCGGCGGAGCCGGCCTGGCTGGATCTGCTGGCCGATGCGACCACGGCAATCGAGATGTATTTGGAGGCCCGGGCCGGCCGCCGCCCAGGTCAGCCGGCGTTGCTGGCGCGGGCTGAGGAGGCGCTCGCACAGTTGCGCGAAATGACGGGCACTGCCGCGACCCGCGACGCTACCGCGCTTGCGGATACGGACGCACTGGTGGATGAAACGCAGGTCGACTGGGATCCTGCCGAGCCGCTCGACGATATGGCCGTGACGGCCATCGTGCCGGCGCCCGAGCCGCCGAAGGCTCCAGACGTTTCCTTCGAGATGCAGGCGGCGCCCGCCGACGCACCGGCGAGCGAGGAAACGCCCGGTTGGCGGATGCTGAAGCCGGATGCGGATCCCGAAATTCTGGAGATATTCCTCGAGGAGGCCGAGGAAGAATACCAGCGCATACTTTCGCTGGTGCCGCGCTGGCGCGCCGACCGCCAGGATCTGGCGGCCCTCCAGGAACTGCGCCGTTCGTTCCACACGCTCAAAGGCAGCGGTCGTCTCGCCGGTGCCGAATGCATGGGTGAATTCGCCTGGGCCTTCGAGAGCATGCTCAACCAGGTGCTGGATCAGCGGGTACCGGTACAGGAAATGCACTTCACCCTCCTGGACGAGGCCATTCCGGCTTTGCAGGCGCTGATCGTGCAGTTGCAGGGCGGGCCTGCGCCCGCCACCGACATCCGCCAGCTTGCCGCACGCGCGGGTCGGGTCGGGCAGCCGCTAGAAGAGGCGGACGAGACTGTTCCGGTCGAGGCATCGGAAGCGCCAAGCGAACCTGCGCAGACGCCGGCTGGCGTCGATGAGATCGACGCCGAGCGAAATGCCGCCTCGGAGACGCTGACCACGATGTCGACGGACGATTCGCCGGAGCCGGAGCCGGAGCCGGAGCCGGAGCCGGAGCCGGAGCCGGAGCCGGAGCCGGAGCCGGAGCCGGAGCCAGAGCCAGAGCCAGAGCCAGAGCCAGAGCCAGAGCCAGAGCCAGAGCCAGAGCCAGAGCCAGAGCCAGAAATTGAGGCTGCGGCTGAGGTGCCGAGGCTGGATCCAGTGTTGCTCGATATCTATACGCGCGAATCGAGACAGCATTTCTCCGTGATCGACGATTTCTTGAGCGCGGCCAGGGGGGCCGCCGGCCCGGTCGAGATCAGCGAGGCATTCCTGCGTGCGCTGCATACCATCCACGGCAGCGCGCAGACGGCGGGGGTGCCCGAAATCCACGAGGTGTTTGCGCCTCTCGAAGGGATCGCCAAGCACCTGGTCGAATCCCATCGCGGACTTTCGGCCTCACTGCTGGACCTCTACGGGGCCGCCAATGATGCAGGGCGCGCCGTGCTGAGCGCCCTGGTCGCCCAGCGCACGTCCCTGCCCGACACCAGTGTGCTGCGCGAACAGGCGCTGAGCGCGCTGGCCGATGCCGAGGTCAGCGTTCTGGATCAGCAGAGCGAGCGCCTGTCGAGGCCGCAGGAAGCGGGGCCGCCCGACAAGGTGGAGACGCTGGATCCCGAACTGGTAGGTATATTCCTCGACGAGGCCGACGAGCTGATGGAGGGGGCGGAATCCGCGGTGGCCGCGTGGGAATCGTCGGAAGGCGAGGCGCTGACCGCCATCGGCATGTTGCAGCGGCATCTGCACACGCTCAAGGGCGGCGCGAGGATGGCCGAATTCACCACCATCGGCGATTTGACCCACGCACTTGAGACCTGTGTCGCGCGGATGGCGGAACGCACCTCATCGCCGGACGAGGCAGGTTTCGCGTTGTTGCACGCTGCGTTGGACCAACTCAGCGAAATGCTTGAACAGGCGCGCGCGGGTGGCACGATCTACCCGCAGATGGGCATGATCCAGCGCCTGGACGCCTACGGTCAGAGCGGCGCCGCCGCGTGGATGGACGAGGCCGACGAAGCGCCCGCCGCCCAGTCCACGCCAGAGATGCCGGACGGCGCCCCGGGTGCTGCTGCCTCGACCTCGGTGCCATCGAGAGAGGCGGCGGACGAGGCTGCTGAGGCAGAGGCCCGTGGGGCGGCCAGCGACCATTTGCGAGTACGAGCCGCGTTGCTTGACGGTCTCGTCAACCATGCCGGCGAGGTCAATATCTACCATGCGCGGCTCAAGCAGCAGGTGGTAGGCCTGGGTTACAACTTGGCGGAGCTGCGTCAGACCTCGACCCGCCTGCGCGAACAGCTGCGCAAGCTGGAGTTGGAAACCGAGGCGCAGATTCTGTTCCGCTACGAGCAGGAGCATGGCGAGCTGCCGGAACAGAACGCCGATTTCGACCCATTGGAGCTGGACCGTTATTCGAATATGCAGCAGCTTTCGCGCGCGCTGGCGGAAAGCGTCAGCGATCTTTCCAGTATCGAAGAGCTGATGGCCGACCAGCTGCGCGATGCGGAAACACTGCTGCTACAGCAGGCCAGGGTCAGCACCGATCTGCAGGATGGCCTGATGCGCACGCGGATGGTGCGCGTGGGCGGATTGTCCTCGCGCCTGAACCGGGTCGTCCGGCAGACGGCGGCGGAATTGGGCAAGCGCGTGACACTGGATTTCGAAGGCGCAGAGCACGAGGTCGATCGCACCATCCTCGACCATCTGGTCGCGCCGCTCGAACACATGCTGCGCAATGCCGTGGCCCATGGCATCGAGTTGCCGGCTGCGCGCCGGGAAGCCGGGAAGCCGGAGCAGGGGCGGATTGTCGTACGCTTCAGCCGCGAGGGTAGCGAAATCGTGGTGGTCGTCGAGGACGACGGGCGCGGTATCGATGCGGAGGCCGTGAAGCGACGCGCGACCGCGCAAGGACTCATCGACGCGGGCACGGAGCTGGACGACGAACAGACGCTGCAACTGATTCTGGAAACCGGGTTCAGTACGGCGACCGAGGTCAATCAGATCGCGGGGCGCGGTGTCGGCATGGATGTGGTCGCGCGCGAGGTGCGTCAGCTTGGCGGCGTGCTGTCGATCGGTTCGGAGCTGGGTAGGGGCGCTCGCTTTACCTTGCGACTGCCGTTCACATTGACGATCACCCAGGCGCTTTTGGCGCAGTCCGCAGAGGATCTTTATGCGGTCCCGTTGTCCGGTATCGAAGGCGTGGTCAGGTTGCCGACGCGTGTGCTTGGGGAGTTCTTCGCGAGCGAGGAACCCGTCTACGAGTACCTTGGAAACCGCTATCGTCTCAAGCGGCTGGATGCGCTGTTCGGCGATAAACCGGGGCTGCTGCCCGATCATGAGGGCGTATACCGTCCCGTGCTGATGCTGCGTTCCGGCGAACAGCGCATCGCGTTGATGGTCGACGGCCTGCTGGGCAGTCGCGAGGTTGTGGTCAAGACCCTGGGTGCGCAGCTAAGCAAGCTCAGGGGCGTGGCGGGGGCCACGATCCTGGGGGATGGTCGTGTGGTGTTGATTCTCGACGTGCCAAGCCTGGTTCGGCTGGCGAGCATCAGCCTGATACGCAGCGAAGGCGGCGACGAAGCGCTGCAACCCTCGTCCGGCCACGAAATGCCGGCACGACAGACCGTGATGGTGGTCGACGATTCGATCACCATCCGCAAGGTGACCGCGCGGATGCTCGGACGCGGCGATTATGAGGTCATGTCGGCCCGCGACGGCATGGATGCGGTGGCGCAACTCGACGAACGCACCCCGGACCTGATTCTGACCGACATCGAAATGCCGCGTATGGATGGTTATGAGCTGGCTTCCTACCTGCGCAACGATGCCCGCTTCAGGGATATCCCGGTGATCATGATCACTTCGCGCAGTGGTGAAAAGCATCGCCAGCGTGCGCTCGAACTGGGCGTGGACCGATATTTGGGCAAGCCCTATCAGGAGCAGGAGCTGATGGACAATATCCGCGAACTGCTAGCCGGCCGGGGGGCATAGTAATGACTGGCCTTTACGGGTTGTGGGGGCGCGCATGGCGGTGAGCGGCATCGGCAGTCTGCTGGTCGAGTTGGTCAGCCAACGGCGATGGGTGATTCCGCAGGCCATCTTGGCGGAAATCGTGCCGGCAGACCCGCTCCAGGCGATTCCAGGCCCCGAATGGCTGCGGGGCTGGCTGGCGTGGCGTGGCCAGCAGGTGGCAGCGGTCGAGCCCGCCGTGTTCTGCGGTCTTGGCGGCGCGGAAGAGGCGCCGGTCAGTCGATATGCGGTGATTTACGCGCTGGAGCATTTGCCGGGACTGAGCTACTACGCGTTACCGCTAGCGGCTATTCCCCACCCCATGCGGCTGAGCGCCGAGGACCTGATTGCCGATTCGGCGGCCACGCTTTGCGAGCTTGAGGCTTACCAGGTCGCGCTTGGCGAGCATGTCGCCGCAATCCCCGATTTCGCCGCGCTTGAACGGCGTCTGGCAGCACAACTCGCCGGGGCTCAGGCGACCAGCGCATAGGCATGTCGCCTAAACAACCGCAATCTACACTCGCGATCCGTGCTTACGATGCGGCGCCAGGCGCCCACGCGCATGCGCACACGCAGGTGTTGTGGGCATTGCAGGGAACGCTGGAATTGGAGATCGAGGGTCAGGGCATGTGCCTGCGGGAAGGCGAAGCCTTGCTGCTGAGGCCAGGGGAACATCACGATTTTCATTCCCGTGCCGGGTGTCGATGCTTGGTGCTGGACAGCCACGATCACCACTGGGCAGGGCGCGCCCAGCGTCCGCGCAACGCGGCGACGGCGCATAAGCTTGCGCAGTATCTCGCGCTGGCGATGATTGGCGATCACGCCGTTTCGGCACAACTCGGCGTCATGTTGCTGGCCCGGGACTGGGGGGCGACGGGCACACGCATGCGGTCGCGTCGCGATGTCGACTGGGCCGAGATGACGGATTGGGTCCTGCGCAACCTCAGCCGCCCGCTGACGACTGCGGATCTGGCCGCGCACGTGTGGCTCAGCGAAAGTCGGTTCCGGAGCCGATGCGTGGAGGCGCTGGGGTGCAGCCCGATGGCATGGGTACGTGCACTGCGTCTCGAACATGCCCGCTTGTTGCGCGCGGGCGGTACGCCCTGGCAGCAGGTGGCGCGTCGTACCGGCTACGCGTCGGCGGCCGCATTGATGGCCGCGTTGAAACGCCCAGGACAGTCTTAGACGATCGTTTCCCGCAATCACGGCAGGCGCCTGCCGTGATGGGCGCCGACTAGCATGATCGCATGAGGTCGGACATCCTGGCATTGCTGGCGATACTGTTGTGGTCGGGGTTGGCCCCGCTCGGCGTTGCCCTGCATCATGTGCCGCCTTTTCTGCTTACGGGGGCCGGCCTGTTGGTGGGCAGCATGGTGGCCTTGCCGCTGTCGGGTTTCCGCGTGCATGGCTGGAGGGTGCCGTTCGTAACCTTGGCGGTAGGCGCCGGTGGGCTGTTCGGCTTTCATTTCCTGCTGTTCATGGCTTTGCGTCACGCGCCGCCCGTGCAGGCGAACCTGGTCAATTATCTATGGCCGCTGGGTATGGTGTTGATGGCACCGCTCTACCAGCCGGGGCTGCGTTTCGAATGGCGTCATGTCCAGGCCGGTGTGCTTGGGTTTGCCGGTGCCGCGATCGCGATACTGTCGCCGTCCACCGCAACGATGGGTCATTCACCGGGCTTTCAAATCGGCTATGCGTATGCGCTGGGTTCCGCGTTTGTATGGGCCAGTTTCTCGCTGCTGGTGAAACGTCTGCCTCGCTATCCGACAGCAGCCGTGGGCGGCTTCTGCGCCGTTGCGGGGGGGCTGGCGTTGATCTGTCACGCGTGGTTTGAACCCGCGGTCTCACTGTCCATGCGTGACTGGCTTTTGCTGGCGACGCTGGGTCTGGGGCCGCTGGGCAGCGCGTTCTTTTTATGGGACGCCGCCCTCAAGTGCGGTGATCCGCGCCGTATCGGTGTGTTGGCGTTTCTAACCCCGCTGGTATCGACACTGTTGCTGGTCTGGACGCATCACCAGACATTGACCATCCCGCTCGTGCTGGCAACGATGATGATCGTCGGAGCGATATTCTGGGTGAGCCTTCCGTTCAGGCGAGCCGCGCAGTGAGGATGGGGGGCTCAAGGCTCCCTTCAAGACAAGCAAACAACGGGCTTTTGGGGGGGAGCTAGTGCAGGTCGCCCCATCGGGCTTGCGCCAGCGCCAGCGCGGCGATGGCAGCGGTTTCGGTGCGCAGCACGCGCGGACCCAGGCGTACGGGGGCGACGCCGGCATCGCGGGCACGTGCGACTTCCTCGTCGGCGAAGCCGCCTTCGGGACCGATCAGTAGCTGCAGTGCCTCCGGCTCGGCCAATTGCAGGTCGCCCAGGGCGGTCGCCGCGCGCGGATCGAGCATCAGTCGCGGCGGGGCTTGAGCGATGTCATCCAGCCATTCGTCGAACGTGACGGGCGGCAGCAGCTCCGGCAGGTGGCTGCGGCCGCTCTGCTCGCAGGCGCTGATCGCGATGGCGCGCCAGTGCGCCATGCGCCGCGCCAGGCGGTCGGGCGGTATGCGCTGGCTGCGCAGGCAGGTCAGCGGCAGGATGCGCCGCACACCTAGCTCCACGGCCTTCTGGATCGTCAGGTCCATGTGATCCCCCTTGCTGATGCCTTGCACCAGGCCGAGATCCAGCGCGGATTCGGTGGCGTTGTCGGCGGCGGCGTGGACCGTGACCCGAGCTTCGCGCCGACCGACCTGCGTGAGCCGTGCACGGTAGTCCCGGCCGTCGCCGTTGAACAATACCAGTTCCGCGCCTTCGCAAAGGCGCAGTACCTGCACGCAATGCCGGAACGCGCCGTCAGGCAGCGCCAGGCCGTCATCGAGGGCGAGACTGCGCTCGACGTACAGGCGTGGTACCCGCATCGTGGTCAGGCGCCGGGGGTCGGAAGGCCCAGCCGCTGCCATAGGCTCAGCGTGGGTTCGGACTGGTTCATGGTGTAGAAGTGCAGGCCGGGCGCGCCGCCCGCGAGCAGACGTTCGCACAGCGAGGTGACCACATCGAGGCCGAAGGCGCGTATCGACTCGCGATCGTCGCCGTAGGCCTCCAGGCGCTTGCGTATCCAGCGCGGAATCTCGGCACCGCAGGCATCGGAAAAGCGGGCGAGCTGGGCGTGGTTGGTGATCGGCATGATGCCGGGTACCACCGGGATGTCCAGACCCATGTCTGCGCACTCGTCGACGAAACGGAAGTAGGCGTCGGCATTATAGAAATACTGCGTGATCGCGCTGTCGGCACCGGCCTCGACCTTGCGCTTGAAATGCAGCAGGTCGTCGCTGGCGCTACGTGCCTGCGGATGGATTTCGGGGTAGGCCGCGACCTCGATGAAGAAGTGGTCTCCGGTTTCCTCGCGGATGAACGCGACGAGTTCGTTGGCGTAGCGGAACTCGCCGATGTCGTGCATGCCGGAGGGTAAGTCGCCGCGCAGGGCGACGAGGTGGCGGATAGCGTGTTTGCGGTAGGTGTCGAGGGTTTCGCGAATATGCTCGCGGGTACTGCCGACGCAGGACAGGTGGGGCGCGGCGTCGATGCCGGAATCGCGTTGTATCTCGAGCACCGTGCCGAGCGTGCGCGCCTGGGTCGAGCCGCCCGCGCCGTAGGTCACCGAGAAAAATCGCGGGCCTAGCTCGGCGAGGGTCTGGCGGACAGCGCGCAGGCGTTCGCCCGCTTCGTCGGTCTTGGGCGGGAAGAATTCGCAGCTGTATATCTTGGGATAATCGGCTTGGGATGGCATCGGCATTGTCCGGTGGCCGGAGCCGGCGAAGCCGGCCCCGTGCCTGGTTTGGCCATACGATCGAGGCAGGCGCTCAGTAGCGGTAGTGCTCGGGCTTGTAGGGGCCGTCGACGGGGACGTCGATGTAGCTGGCCTGGTGATCGCTCAAACGCGTGAGATGCGCGCCGATCTTTTCCAGATGCAGGCGAGCCACTTCCTCGTCGAGCTTCTTGGGCAGCACATAGACCTTGTTCACGTATTGGCCATCGTTGTTGAACAGTTCGATCTGCGCCAGCACCTGATTGGTGAAGCTGTTCGACATCACGAAGCTCGGGTGCCCGGTGGCGCAGCCGAGGTTCACCAGACGGCCCTCGGCGAGCAGGATGATGCGGCGGCCGCTGGGGAAGATGATGTGGTCGACCTGCGGCTTGATGTTGTCCCAGGTGTACTGGCGCAGACTGGCGACGTTGATCTCGCTGTCGAAGTGGCCGATGTTGCACACGATCGCCTGGTCCTTCATCGCGACCATGTGGTCGTGGTCGATCACGTGGAAGTTGCCGGTGGCGGTGACGAAGATGTCGGCCAGCGGCGCGGCTTCGTCCATGGTCACCACGCGGTAGCCCTCCATCGCCGCCTGCAGCGCGCAGATCGGGTCGATCTCGGTCACCCATACCGTGGCGCCCAGGCCGCGCAGGCTCTGCGCGCAGCCCTTGCCCACGTCCCCATAACCGGCGACCACGGCGATCTTGCCGGCGATCATCACGTCGGTGGCACGCTTGATGCCGTCCACCAGCGACTCGCGGCAGCCGTAGAGATTGTCGAACTTGGACTTGGTCACCGAGTCGTTGACGTTGAAGGCCGGGAAGGGCAGGCCGCCGGTCTTCTCCATGTGGTAGAGGCGGTGCACGCCGGTGGTGGTTTCCTCGGTCACGCCCTGGATGCTTGCGGCCAGTTTGCCGTAGAAACCGGGCTGGCCGGCAAGGCGTTCGCGCATGGCGGCGAAGAGGGCGACCTCTTCCTCGTTTTCAGGCTCGCCGAGCACGCTCGGATCCTTTTCCGCTCTGGCGCCCAGCGTGACCGCCAGGGTGGCGTCGCCGCCGTCGTCCAGGATCATGTTGGCCGGGCTGCCGTCGGGCCAATAGAGGATGCGGTGGGTGAAGTCCCAGTATTCCTCCAGGGTTTCGCCCTTGTAGGCGAACACCGGCACGCCGCTGGCGGCGATCGCGGCGGCTGCGTGGTCCTGGGTCGAGTAGATGTTGCAGGAGGCCCAGCGCACCTCGGCGCCGAGCGCGGTCAGCGTCTCGATCAGTACCGCKGTCTGGATGGTCATGTGCAGGCTGCCGGCGATGCGGGCGCCCTTGAGCGGTTGGCTGGCGGCGTATTTCTCGCGCAGTGCCATGAGGCCCGGCATTTCGGTCTCGGCGATGGCGATTTCCTTGCGCCCCCAGTCGGCGAGGGCGAGGTCTTTCACGAGGTGGTCGTGTGTGGAATCGTTCACGATGGCGTTCATGGGTGTTCTCCACGTCCGTTCGCGAGCGCCGTTGCAATGGATGAATGGCCGCGCCGCCAGGCCTGGCAGGGGATATGCCCTGTTGCAACGCTCCCCGGCGGCGCGGTGTCTGCCCGTGGTGGGCGAGGACGGCGTTACATCGCGCCGGCCTTGGATGTCGGCGCGCCCGCGGCCTCGGCGAGCTGCTCGGCGCGATCGGTGCGCTCCCAGGGCAGGTCGACGTCGGCGCGTCCGAAGTGGCCGTAGGCCGCGGTCTGCCGGTAGATCGGGTGCAGCAGGTCGAGCATGGTGATCAGGCCCCAGGGGCGCAGGTCGAAATGCTCGCGCACCAGGGCCTCGATGCGTTCGTCCGGGATGCGCCCGGTACCGAAGGTGTCGATGCTGATCGAGGTCGGCTCGGCCACGCCGATCGCATAGGACACCTGGATTTCGCAGCGCGAAGCCAGCCCGGCGGCGACGATGTTCTTGGCGACGTAGCGGCCGGCATAGGCCGCGGAGCGGTCGACCTTGGACGGGTCCTTGCCGGAGAAGGCACCGCCGCCATGGCGTGCCATGCCGCCGTAGGTGTCGACGATAATCTTGCGTCCGGTGAGGCCGCAGTCGCCGACCGGGCCGCCGATCACGAACTTGCCGGTCGGATTGATGTGGTAGCGCGTGTCGGCGTCGAGCCATTCCGCGGGTACCACCGGGCGGATGATGTGCTCCATCACCGCCTCGTGCAGATCCTTCTGCGACACGGCCGGGTCGTGCTGGGTGGATAGGACCACGGCGTCGACGCCGACCGGCTTGCCGTTGTGGTAGCGGAAGGTGACCTGGCTCTTGGCGTCCGGACGCAGCCACGGCAGCGTGCCGTCCTTGCGCACCTCGGCCTGACGGCGTACCAGCCGGTGCGCATAGGTGATCGGCGCGGGCATGAGTACGTCGGTTTCGTCGCTGGCATAGCCGAACATCAGGCCCTGGTCGCCGGCGCCCTGGTTTTCCCGGGATTCCCGGTCGACGCCCTGGGCGATGTCGGGCGATTGTTTGCCGACGGCGACGATAACCGCGCAGCTGGAGCCGTCGAAGCCGAGGTCGCTGTGGTTGTAGCCGATCTGGTTGACGGTCTCGCGGACCAGCGCCTCGTAGTCGATCTGTGCGGTCGTGGTGACCTCGCCCGCAAGCACCACCATGCCGGTCTTGACCAGGGTCTCACAGGCCACGCGCGCATGTTTGTCGGTTTTTAGAATGGCGTCGAGAACCGCGTCCGATATCTGGTCGGCCATCTTGTCGGGATGGCCTTCGGATACCGACTCGGAGGTAAACAGGTGCTCGTAGCTCATGGATGCGTGGACCTCAATGCGAGGCGCCGGTGGCGCGGTGTTGTCGGTGGGGATTCTTCAAGCCTGCAAGTGTAACCGAGCCCGTCGTGACATTTCACCCATTATGCCGTCGGGGTATCGCCTCGGGGCCGGCAGGCGCCTGCTAGGCGGGCAGTCATAAGTCGATCTCTCGGTCACATATAAGAAAGTGTCGCTATTGCTCCCGTACGATGAGTCGGGTAACAATGGCAATCTTTTTGAGTCCGGGGCGGGCGTGTGCGGCGGTTGCCCGCGCAACGCCTCGGGCGCGCCTAGCGGCTGGTGCCGGGTTTGCCTCGTCGCGCATCCCCGACGTGGACCCGGCGCCGACACGGGCCCAACGGATTCGTCCAGTCTATAGGGAGATCTTAGCTATGCCTTCGCGTAGAGAGCTTGCAAACGCCATCCGTGTGCTCAGCATGGATGCGGTACAGAAGGCCAAGTCCGGCCACCCGGGTGCACCCATGGGTATGGCCGATATCGCCGAGGTGCTGTGGAACGACTACATGCAGCATAACCCCGGCAATCCCGGTTGGGTCAACCGTGATCGCTTCGTCATGTCCAACGGTCATGGCTCCATGCTGGTCTACTCGCTGCTCCATCTGACGGGCTACGACCTGCCGATGGATGAGCTCAAGCGCTTCCGCCAGCTGCATTCCAAAACCCCTGGGCACCCCGAGTACGGCTACACGCCCGGTGTTGAAACCACGACGGGACCGCTGGGTCAGGGCATCACCAACGCGGTCGGCATGGCCATCGCGGAGAAGGCGCTGGCGGCGCACTTCAATCGCCCCGGTCATGAGGTCGTCGACCATCACACCTATGTCTTCCTCGGCGACGGCTGCATGATGGAAGGCATCTCCCACGAGGCCTGCTCGCTTGCCGGCACCTTGGGGCTGGGCAAGCTGATCGCCTTCTACGACGACAACGGCATTTCCATCGACGGCGAGGTCGAGGGCTGGTTTACCGACGACACTCCGGCCCGCTTCGAGGCCTACGGCTGGCATGTGGTGCGCGACGTCGACGGTCACGACGCCGGCGCGGTCAAGGCGGCCATCGAGGCCGCGCGCGCCGTCACGGACAAGCCGACCATGATCCAGTGCAAGACCATCATTGGCTGGGGTTCGCCCAACAAGCAGGGCAAGGAAGAATGCCACGGCGCCGCGCTGGGCGAGGAAGAGGTCGCCCTGGTGCGCAAGACCCTGGGCTGGAATCACCCGCCCTTCGAGGTGCCCGAGGAGATCTACGAGGGCTGGAGCGCGCGTGAGCGCGGCGACACCCTGGAGGCGGCCTGGCACGAGCGCTTCGCGGCCTATCAGGCGGCTCACCCGGAACTCGCGGCCGAATTCGAACGCCGCATGAGCGGCGAGCTGCCGGCCGACTGGCAGGAGAAATCCCAGGCCTATCTGCGCCAGGTGATCGAGAAGGGCGAGACCATCGCCTCGCGCAAGGCCTCGCAGAACGCCATCGGCGGCTACGCGCCGGCGCTGCCCGAACTGCTTGGCGGCTCGGCCGACCTGGCCGGTTCGAATCTCACGATGTGGTCGGGTTCCAAGGGCGTCAGCCACGCCGATGCCGACGGCAACTACATGTTCTATGGCGTGCGCGAGTTCGCCATGACGGCGATCATGAACGGTATCGCCCTGCACGGCGGCTTCATCCCCTACGGCGGCACCTTCCTGATGTTCTCCGACTATGCGCGCAATGCGATCCGCATGGCGGCGCTGATGAAGCAGAGGGTGGTGCTGGTCTACACCCATGATTCCATCGGCCTCGGCGAGGACGGCCCCACCCATCAGCCGATCGAGCAGGTGGCCAGCCTGCGCCTGATCCCGAACCTGGATGTCTGGCGTCCCTGCGACGCGGTCGAGACCGCGGTGGCCTGGAAGCGCTCGATCGAGCGTCAGGACGGCCCCACGGCACTGATTCTGTCGCGTCAGAATCTGCCGCACCAGGCGCGCAGCGAGGAGCAGCTTGCATCCATCGCCCGCGGCGGCTATGTCCTCAAGGATTGCCAGGGCACGCCCGAGGCGATCCTGATCGCCACGGGCTCCGAGGTCGCGCTGGCCATGGATGCGGCGGCACAGCTGGAAGCCAAAGGGCGCAGGGTGCGTGTGGTCTCCATGCCGTCGGTCGAGGCGTTCGAGGCGCAGGACGAAGCCTATCGCGAGGCGGTGTTGCCGCGCGCGGTGCGCGCGCGGGTCGCCGTCGAGGCGGGCGTGACCCATTTCTGGGGCAAGTACGTGGGCATGGACGGAGCCGTGGTCGGTATCGACCGCTTTGGCGAGTCCGCGCCCGCCGGCGAGCTTTTCAAGTACTTCGGCTTCACCGTCGAGCATGTGGTCGAGGCGGTGGAAGGAGTGCTCTGAGCCCGCACGGGCGACGCGCCGACAGAGCGCGCGCGATACGAGTTGCTTAATGACTGGGAGAGTCACATGACTGTGAAAGTAGGTATCAACGGCTTCGGTCGCATCGGCCGCATGGCCTTCCGCGCCATCGTGCAGGAGACGGAGTTCAACGGGCTGGAGGTGGTCGCGATCAACGATCTGCTCGACGCTGACTATCTGGCCTATCTGCTCAAGCACGATTCCGTGCATGGCCGTTTCAAGGGCGAGGTGGTCGTCGAGGGCGGCCAGCTGATCGTCAACGGCAAGCCGATCCGACTGACCGCCGAGCGCGATCCCGCGAACCTGAAGTGGGGCGAGGCGGGTGTCGATCTGGTGATCGAGTGCACAGGTTTTTTCCTGACCGAGGAAACCTGCCGGAAGCACATCCAGGCCGGTGCCAAGAAGGTGGTGCAGAGCGCGCCCTCCAAGGACGCCACGCCGATGTTCGTGTACGGCGTCAACCACGAAACCTATGCGGGTCAGGCCATCGTCTCGGCCGCTTCCTGCACCACCAACTGTCTGGCGCCGGTGGCTAAGGTGCTCAACGACGGGTTCGGCATCAAGCGCGGCCTGATGAGTACCGTGCACGCCGCCACCGCCACGCAGAAGACCGTGGACGGCCCGTCCGGCAAGGACTGGCGCGGCGGTCGCGGCATCCTGGAGAACATCATCCCGTCCTCCACCGGTGCCGCCAAGGCCGTGGGCAAGGTGTTGCCCGCGCTCAACGGCAAGCTCACCGGCATGGCCTTCCGCGTACCGACCTCCGATGTTTCGGTAGTCGATCTGACCGTCGAGCTCGAACGTGCGGCCTCGTATGCCGATATCTGCGGCGCCATGAAGTCGGCCGCCGAGGGCGAGCTCAAGGGCGTGCTGGCCTATACCGAGGAGAAGGTCGTGTCGACCGACTTCCGCGGTTATCCGGCACCCTCGATCTTCGACGCTACCGCCGGCATCGCCCTGGACGAGACCTTCGTCAAGGTTGTGGCCTGGTACGACAACGAGTACGGCTATACCTGCAACATGCTGCGTTTCGTCCGTCACGTGGCGGCGAACTGATCGTTGTGACCCATCTGGGGCGCCGCTGGCGCCCCAGATTTCGACGATGGAGAGATTTTCGGTAATCCTCTACATCCCATTACCCAAAATCTTTCGAACCCAGGAGCGCCAGGTATGTCCTTCATCAAGCTGACCGACCTCGATCTCGCCGACAAACGCGTACTGATTCGCGCCGACCTCAATGTGCCGCTCAAGGACGGCAAGGTCAGTTCCGATCAGCGTATCCGCGCCTCTCTGCCGACCATCGAGCATGCGCTGGCTGCCGGGGCGCGGGTCATGGTGATGTCGCATCTCGGCCGCCCCGAGGAGGGTGTCTACGACGAGCAGTATTCGCTCGCGCCGGTGGCCGATCATCTGGGCGCCCTGCTTGGGCGCCCGGTGCGCCTGGTGAAGGATTACCTGGACGGCGTGACGCTCGCCGCCGGCGAGCTGGCCATTCTCGAAAACGTACGCTTCAACAAGGGCGAGAAGAAGGACGACGAAACCCTGGCCAGGCGTTATGCGTCGCTGTGCGACGTGTTCGTGATGGATGCCTTCGGTACCGCGCACCGCGCTCAGGCTTCCACCCATGGTGTGGGCCGGTTTGCGCCGGTGGCCTGTGCCGGCCCGCTGCTGGCCGGCGAACTGGAGGCCTTGGGCAAGGCGCTGGACAATCCCGCGCGGCCGATGGTCGCCATTGTCGGCGGCTCCAAGGTCTCGACCAAGCTGACGGTGCTGGAGTCGCTGTCCAAGATCGTCGATCAGTTGATCGTCGGCGGCGGTATCGCCAACACCTTCATCGCGGCAGCCGGCAAGCCGGTCGGCAAGTCCCTGTACGAAGCCGACCTGATCGATACCTGCCGTCAGTTGACCGCCGACGCGCAGTCGCACGGCGCCGATATTCCGGTGCCGGCCGACGTGGTTTGCGGCAAGGAATTTTCCGAGTCGGCCGTCGCGGCACTCAAGTCGACCGACGAAGTTGCCGACGACGACATGATCTTCGACGTCGGTCCGCAGACCTCGGCGCGCTTCGCCGAAATCCTCAAGAGTGCCGGCACCATCGTCTGGAACGGCCCGGTCGGCGTGTTCGAATTCGACCAGTTCGGCGAGGGTACCAAGGCGCTGGCCGAGGCGATCGCCGAATCCGACGCCTTCTCGATCGCGGGTGGCGGCGACACGCTGGCCGCCGTGGATAAATACGGCATTGCGGACCGGGTGTCCTACATCTCCACCGGTGGCGGCGCCTTTCTCGAGTTCCTCGAAGGCAAGCAATTGCCCGCGGTCGCCATGTTGGAGGCGCGCGCGCGGGATTGACGACGGCGATCGGGACCGATTGTCACGTCCCGGCCATCTGCGCGGTTTAGGGTGCCGGAAGTCAACCGGACGCGTCGCCTGCGGCGTATTACGCAGGCACACACGGCTCAAAGGAGTCCACAGAGCATGCGACGAACCAAGATAGTGGCGACCATGGGGCCTGCCACGGACGAGCCAGGCGCGATCGCGGCGATCGTGCGGGCGGGCGTTGATGTCGTCCGACTCAACTTTTCCCACGGCAGTCCTGAATCCCATCGCGAGCGCGCGAGACTGATCCGTGCCGAGGCCGAGCGCCAGAGCCGCTATGTGGCTGTGCTCGGCGACCTGCAGGGCCCAAAGATCCGCATCGACCGTTTTGCCCAGGGCAAGGTGGAACTCGTCGACGGCGCACACTTCATCCTCGATGCGGCGCTTGGCCGCGACGACGGTAGTCAGGAGCGCGTGGGGCTCACGTACAAAACGCTGCCCGATGACGTGGTGGCGGGCGATGTGCTCCTGCTCGACGACGGTCGCGTGGTGCTTGAGGTCGAGCGTGTCGAAGGCGCCGAGATTCACACCCGGGTGGTGGTCGGCGGCGAACTCTCGAACAACAAGGGTATCAATCGTCAGGGCGGAGGTCTTTCGGCCAGCGCCCTGACCGACAAGGATCGCGAGGATATCCGCACCGCCGCGGAAATCGGTGTCGATTATCTGGCCGTGTCCTTCCCGCGCAGCGCCGACGACGTGCATGAGGCGCGTCGCCTGCTGCGCGAGGCCGGCGGGCAGGGCGGCATCGTGTCGAAGATCGAGCGCGCCGAGGCTCTGCCGGTGATCGAGGAAATCATCGAGGCCTCCGACGTGATCATGATCGCGCGCGGCGATCTTGGTGTTGAGATCGGCGATGCCGAGCTGCCGGGTGTGCAAAAGGATCTGATTCGCAAGGCCCGCAGCATGAACCGGGTGGTGATCACGGCGACGCAGATGATGGAGTCGATGATTCAGAATCCGATCCCCACGCGGGCAGAGGTGTTCGACGTCGCCAACGCGGTGCTCGACGGTACCGACGCGGTGATGCTCTCGGCCGAGACGGCCACGGGGCGTTACCCGGCCAAGGCCATCGCGGCGATGGGCCGGATCTGCGAGGCGGCGGAAAAGCGTCGTTCGGCCATGGTTTCCGAACATCGGATGGACGTCGAGTTCCAGTATGTCGACGAGGCCATCGCCATGGCGACGATGTACACGGCCAATCATCTCAAGGTGCGCGCGATCGCGGCGATGACCGAATCCGGTTCGACCTGTCTTTGGATGTCCCGCATCAGCACCGGCATCCCGGTCTATGCGCTGACCCGTCACGAGCAGACGAGCCGCAAGGTGTCGCTTTATCGCGGGGTGTATCCGATGGCCTTCGAGACGATTCAGTCCAGTCACGCCGAGGCCAATCGCCAGGCGGTCAAGCTGCTGCTCGAACAGGGCGTGGTGAGCGAGGGCGACCTGGTGATCATCACCAAGGGAGACATGATGGGTATGCACGGCGGCACCAATGCGATGAAAATCGTGCGCGTGGGCGACCCGATCCTGTCGGACACCGCCTGATGCAGGCGATGGGCCTGCGCCTAGCCTGATGCCGGGCCGAGGTGCGTTCGAAAACCGAATTCATGCAGTACCTACAATTCCACCACGATACCTAAGGAGGTCAACATGGCCCTCATTTCGTTACGTCAGTTGCTGGATCATGCCGCCGAACAGGGTTACGGCATGCCGGCCTTCAACGCCAACAACATGGAGCAGGTGCATGCCATCATGGATGCCGCCACCGCGGTCGACAGCCCGGTGATCATCCAGGCCTCCGCCGGTGCGCGCAAGTATGCCGGCGAGCCCTTCCTGCGCCACCTGATCGTGGCGGCCGCCGAGCAGTATCCTGACATCCCGATCGTACTGCATCAGGATCACGGCGCCGAACCGGCGGTGTGCTTCCGCTCGATCCAGTCCGGCTTCACCTCGGTGATGATGGACGGTTCGCTGCAGGCCGACATGAAGACGCCGTCGACCTACGAGTACAACGTCGAGGTCACGCGCAAGGTCGTCGAACTGGCGCACGCGCTCGGCGTTTCCGTCGAGGGCGAGTTGGGCTGCCTGGGCTCGCTCGAGACCGGCATGGCGGGCGAGGAAGACGGTAGCGGCGCCGAGGGCGTGCTCGACCACAGCCAGCTGCTGACCGATCCGGAAGAGGCCGCCGACTTCGTCAAGAAGACCGGCGTCGACGCGCTGGCCATCGCCATCGGCACCAGCCATGGCGCCTACAAGTTCACCCGCCCGCCGACCGGCGACATCCTGGCCATTCAGCGCGTCAAGGAAATCCACGCGCGCATCCCCAACACTCATCTGGTGATGCACGGTTCCTCGTCGGTGCCGCAGGAATGGCTGCAGATCATCAACAACTACGGCGGCGACATGGGGCAGACCTATGGCGTGCCGGTCGAAGAGATCGTCGAGGGCATCAAGCACGGCGTGCGCAAGGTCAACATCGATACCGACCTGCGCATGGCCAGTACCGGCGCGGTGCGCAAGTTCCTGGCCGAGAACCCCAAGGATTTCGATCCGCGCAAGTGGCTCAAGGCTTCCACCAAGGCGATGAAGGACATCTGCCAGGCCCGTTTCGAAGCCTTCGGTTCGGCCGGTCAGGCGTCCAAGATCAAGGCCCTCGGCCTTGAGGCGATGACCAAGCGTTATCAGAGCGGCGAGTTGGATCCCAAGATCAACTGAGCGAGTCGCAAGCGACGCAAGACGAGAAGGGCGGCCGAGAGGCCGCCCTTTTTTATTGGCTGCGAATCATTGCGCGATGGAGGTAAACGGGCATTCAACGGATCAGGTGTTCTGCCAGTGCCGCCGCCAGCGGCGCCATTCCGTCGGTGTCGGCAACGCTATAGAGCGGCGTGTCCGGGGTCAGCGCCGACAGCTCGGTCGCATTGTCGAGTTGCGCAGGTCTCTCGGGGTCAGGCAGGCGGTTGAGCACCACGCCCGCCACGTCGAGACCGCGGCGGGCGGCCGCTTCGAGGGTCAGCAACACATGTCCGATCACGCCCAGACGGTCGGGTGCCAGTATCAGCAAGGGCAGGCGCAGTCGGCTGGCGAGATCGGCATTGAGGCCATCGCTTGCCAGCGGCGAGTAAAAGCCGCCGGCACCTTCCACCAGCAGGAAATCGCCCTGCCTTCCCCCCACCAAACATGCCCGTTCGAGTTTGTCGAGCGTCAGTGAAATACCCTCCAGCGCAGCGGCTCTGGCCGGTGACAGCGCGGCGCTGAGGCGGTAGGGGGCGACCGCTTCAAGCGATTCCCGCTCACCTGCGGCACGTTGCAATGCCAAGGCATCGGCCGGCAGCAGGTTCCCGTCCTCGTCGTGCGCGCACCCTGATTCGACCGGTTTGCGGACTCTGACGCAGCTGCCGCGTGCGTGGAGGGCTGCGGCGAGCTGGCTGGCCAGCGTGGTCTTGCCCGTACCGGTATCGGTTGCCGTCACGAAGAGGCCGGTCGGCGTCCAAGCGTGGTTCATAACACCTCCTTATTTCATGCGCGTCCAAGGTTTAAGACAGATGTTTGCTAAAAAAACCTTTCATAACAATCATTTGAGAATTTGCCCCATGGGCGTCTCATTTTAGAGACGAAACGGTGAGGCTAAGAGCCAGCGAAAGCGGGTTTTTCCACGGTCGCATCATACCTGCCTGTCGCAGCGCTGAGACGATTCGCAGATATTGAGCCTGTGGAATGTATTCAAATTTGGATTGCGCGGATTTTTTGATAATTTTTTTCATTTATTCAATGGCTTGAATCGATGGCACGAAGATTGATATGGCAGGGGGAGAATGCGTATCGAGGATCGCCATGAAGCCGCTTCTAGTCATCAGTCTGCTCGTCGCCAGTGTCCTGTCGAGCGCTACGTGGGCGACCGCCGCCGATACCCGGCTATCCGGTTTCGCCCCGTTGAGCGAGTCGCACCTGGCGGAAGTCTATGGCAAGGGTCTGCCGACGGCCGGCCCCAGCGTCCGAATTCGCGTGCGTACCAGGGTCAGGTTGTGGGATTCGTCGAATACTCGCCCGCAATCCGGAAATATCAATCTCCGCAGCGGCCTCGGCAATACGCAGGCAACCAAATTAAACGTGCTGGTTCCCGTGGTGAGGTGAGGGGTCGATATGAAAACGCTTTATGTCTCTGTTCTCGCGCTTGTCGGGTGTTTCGGCTTCGCGGCGGGCATGTCGGCACACGCTGAGGGTGGCAGTCAGAGTCTGATCGGCGGCCAGGCCCTGCAGGGTGCGAGTGGGGCGCTGGGGCTGAATATCGCGGCGGGTAACGGCAACGTGCAGGCCAATCTCGGCAGTCTTGCCGTGGGCTCGCTTGCAGGATCGGAGGCGCGACTGTCGCAGAGCGCGGTGTCGTCGTCGGCCGGCGGTCAGTTGGGGGCGACGATCACGGGTCAGGTATTTGCCGGCGCCAGCGGTCTATTGCAGGCGAATCAGGCCAGTGGCAGCAGCAACGAAGAGGCAAATAGCGCCGCCATCGGGTTGGGGTCGGTTCATGCGCTGACGGCGGGCGGCCTTGGGCAGCAACTGGCCGCAGTGCCGAATGGCGCGGGCAAGTCAGGGAATGCGGATGGCGGATCAAGAACGGCGAGCATTTCGGCTCAGGCATTTGATCGCGCGCACGGCGTTTTACAAGTAAGCCAGGCGGCTGGTAACGACAACCGCCTGGCCAACGGTTTCTCCCTGCAGGTTGAGGGAGCAGTCCCCTGACGGGGTGGTTCGCGGTAACGGTCATTACCGCATTTTTATGGATGCACTTGAAGTGTAAGGAGAGCGAAATGAATAAGCAATTTAAGCTCGGTGCGCTGGCGGTGGCGATCGGGGCCGCCATGGCGGCACCTGCGGCCTATGCGAGCGGCGGCGAGCACGGTACGACGAGTTCGGCGGTCGCGAACCTGTCCAGCGACCAGGCGAGCATGGGTATCGGTTCCGTGTCGATGGATGCCAGCAATCAGGCCAAGGCCAATCATAAGGTGCTGCAGAATGCCAGCGGCAACATCGGCCTCAACGTGGCTGCCGGCAGTGAGAACATGCAGGCCAACAATGCCACGCTCGGGATCGCGGCAGGTTCGCTGCTGACGCGCACCAGTGCCGAGGCCTCGGTGGGCAATGCCCAGGTCGGCAACATCGACAGCTTCTCCATGAGCCTCTCCCCATGGTGGTGGTACGGTGGTTCCAACAGTGCGACGGTTTCGAATCAGGTGATGCAGAACGCCAGTGGCAATATCGGCCTCAACGTGGCCGCCGGCGATCAGAACATGCAGGCCAACAATACGGGCATTGCCGTCGGCGTCGGTTCGCAGGCCTTTGGCGAGGCCGAGTCGAGCATCGGCAACCTGCAGGATTCCGGACTGTTCTTCTTCTGGGGCGACGGGGACGCGGCGCAGCAGTATGGCTCGAATCAGGCCAGTCTGAGCGATCAGGTGCTGCAGCATGCCAGCGGCAACATCGGTGTGAACGTGGCGGCGGGTGCCGAGAACATGGGCGCGAACAACATGGCGCTGGCGCTCGACACCAATGGCTTGTACGCCACGGCAGGCATCGACAGCCAGCAGATCAGCGGCATGCTGCAGGCCTGGAGTCAGTACGCCCTGAACACGGCCTATCTCAACGATCAGGTGCTGCAGTATGCCGGCGGCAACATCGGCGTCAACGCGGCGGCCGGTCTGCAGAATCTGCAGGGCAACAATCTGGCCGTATCGACTGCGGGTGCGGGCTATCCGAGTTCGCCCGTCGCCACCAAGAGCAGTAGCTCGGCGAGCGTCTACAACGGTCAGATGGCGAACGTGCTCAACGCCTCGGAAAATACCGGCGGCAATAACAGCGCGAGTGTTAGCAACCAGGTGCTGCAGCACGCCTCCGGCAACATCGGCGTGAACGTGGCGGCCGGTACGCAGAACATGCAGGCCAACAACAGCGCGATTGCCGTGAGCTGGGGCACGAAGTCGAACGGTGTCGCGGCAGGCAGCGCGGAAAACCGTCAGAGCTCCGGTCCGTTTGCCTTCGGTGGCAGCCGTTACAGCTACAACCAGGCAGGCCTGGGCGATCAGGTGCTGCAGGATGCCAGCGGCAACATCGGCGTCAACGATGCCGCGGGTGCGCAGAACCTGCAGGGTAACTCCCTGTCGGTGGCGTACAACAATGCCGGCAAGCGCGCCATTTCGATGATCGGCAATGATCAGGCGAGCGTTGCTCAGTTCGCCGCGAACCAGGGTTACGGCTGGTGGTTCGGCGGGCAGAACACAGCGAGCCTGAGCGGCGAGGTCATGCAGCATGCCAGTGGCAACATCGGCGTCAACGTGGCGGCAGGCACGCAGAACATGCAGAGCAATGCCACCGTGGTCTCCAATGCCGCCGGAACGACGGGCAGCACGACCAGCAGCCTGGCATCGATCTGGGATGCGCAGTCCGGCAATAACGGCATGACGCTGTGCCGCTGGATGTACGCACCCAGCGTGGCGCTGCTTTCCCAGACCAGCAACAACGCGTTCATCAATGGCAACGTGCTGCAGGACGCGACCGGCAATATCGGCGCGAACGTGGCTTCCGGCGTGCAGAACATGCAGGGTAACAACACCGCCATTGCGACCGCCTGGGGCACCAAGCTTGGCGGCGATGCCGCCGCGATGGTCTTCGGCAGCCAGACCGCCGGCGGCCTGGCCGGTACGTTGTCGGTGGGCACGCACAACGACGCCAGCGTGTCTCAGTATGCCCTGCAGAACGCCAGTGGCCACATCGGCGTGAACGTCGCTGCGGGTGCCCAGAACATCCAGGGCAACGATCTTGCGTATGCCTACAATCGCGGCGGCCGCAACGGCGTTGCGGTGACCCAGGTTTCGCAGGTCTCGCTGGGCCAGCTGAGCGCCACTCTGCCCAAGGGGGATGGTGATTACGACGGCGACGGCATGATACCGGTCAACACGGCGTCGGTCACGGGCCACGTTCTGCAGAATGCTTCCGGCGATATCGGCCTGAATGTGGCGGCGGGTGCCGGCAATCTGCAGCGCAACACGCTGACCATCAGCGACGCGGATTGAGGTCCGTTCCCTGGGAGGTCCGGTGTTTGCCGGGCCTCCCCTTCTTCCCGCTTCTTTCACGGTTGCCACGAGGTGCTCCATGTCGAAAGCCGTGACCCAAGGTCGCCGGATCGGTGCGTTCATTCTGGTCGCCGGTCTATTGGGTGCGGGGCCCGGATGGAGCATGGGCCTCGTGGTCCCCGGGCTTCTCGCGGGGACGAGGCTTCATGTGGACAGTATCCAGGCGCTCAAATTCAAGGATGTCGTCCCGCAGGGCACGGATTACAGCTGTGGTTCCGCGGCGGTGGCGACCATCCTGCGATACGCATACGGCAGACCCGTGGATGGCCAGGAAGTGCTGCGCGGCATGCTGGCGGCGAGTGATGCCCAGGAAGTGAGAAAACGCGGGTTTTCGATGTTGGACATGCAACGGTATGTCGAGCGTCTGGGTTACAGAGGCATCGGTTATCACGTCCCGCCCACGGTGCTGTCGACGCTCAAGATGCCGGTGATCGTGCTGCTGAGTTTGCATGGGTACGAGCATTTCGTCGTGCTCAAACGCGTCGATGACGGGTATGCCTTTGTGGCGGATCCGCGCCTGGGTAACCGGGAGATTCGCCTGCCCGAATTCGTGCGCGACTGGAATGGGGTGATTTTCGCGATCGTCGGCCGTGACTACGACCGGTCCACGCCATTGCGAAAAGGCGGCGTCACGCGCGTGCGCGCGGTCATGCCGCTCGTGCACGAGATCCTGGGCGCCCCGATAGGACATTTTGGCGTGACGCCAATCAATCAGTTCTGAAGGAGAGGTGCAGGAGATGAACCGGATGATTTTCAGGGTGAAATCCGACTGGATGAGATTCGGCCTGCGTGTCGGCCTGGGTGCGGGCGCGCTGATGCTGGTGTCCGGCCCTGTGATGGCGATGCCCGTGACGTCCTTGGACGGGGCTGCCGGCGCGCTGGGCATGACCGCTCGTTATCCCGTGCTCACGTCCGCGGGTCTGGCTGGCATCCGTGGCAAATACGTCGATGGAGCCAACGTCGTGTATTTCGGTTTGCAGATGGTGAGCAGCTGGCAGACCGGACAGGGCGACAGCATGACTGTCGGGACCGATATCGGTATCGGCACGGTTCAGGGCCGCCCGTCGGTCACGTTTGCGAGTTGGTCTAAGGAGCGTGGCGGTTTCGAGTCGGCGACGCAGCCAGGCAACCGTACGGCGTCGGGGAGTCTCGCGGGTCATGGCCAGGGCGTCACGCAGGGCATACAGGTGGCGGGAGACGGCAATCAGGTGAGCAATCAGGCGGACGTGCAGGTGGGACCGTCAGGCGCGATCACGCCGCTCGCCGCCTCGGGGCCTGGCGTGATCGAACCCAATCTGGTGGTGGTCAAGGGCGGCGCGGTCGGTACGGTCAGCGTGGGCGGCAATGGTGTGTCGCTCGGCATTACGCTGCCGGGATTCGGCTCCGTGAACCAGCAATTGGGCGTCGGTGGGATCAGTCAGAACGCCCAGGTGGTGTCAAACGCGAACCAGGTGACGAACCAGCTGTTGATGCGGGTCGGCACGACAACCGGCACGCCGATGATCGCGCAGCGCATGGGATTGCTGCTGCAGGGTATCGGCGCCCTTGCGCAATGACGACATGAAAAGGAGCGAGGGTGAGTAATTTCCAGGATATGGGAGAAGCCGGAGATGGGGCGGGCCTGAATGCCTGCCGGATGTCGCTGTTCGATGTCGGGGATGCGGCGTGCGACGTTCGTCGTCCCCGCGTCGCGCTGTTCATCGGCACGCGACCGGAGGTGATCAAGATGGCGCCGGTCCATCGTGCCTTGGAGGCGGCGGGCGTTGCGTCGCTGGTGATTCATAGCGGTCAGCACGAAGCGGTGACCCATCCGCTGTACGAGTTTTTCGACATGGCGCCCACGGTCAGCCTGCTGTTGAATCGCCGCGAGCCGGGACTGTCGCATCTGACGGAACGGTTGCTGTCGCGGATTTCGGAAACGCTGCGCAGGCTGGCGCCTGATGCCGTGTTGGTGCAGGGCGATACCACCAGCGCCTTTGTCGGCGCGCTGGCGGCCTTTTACCTGCGCCTGCCGGTGGGCCACGTAGAGGCCGGGCTGCGCTCGGGCGACCCCGAGGAGCCTTTCCCGGAGGAGATCAACCGCCAGCTGATCTCGCGTCTGGCCACGTGGCACTTCGCGCCCACGGTGCGCGCGGCCGAAAATCTGCTCGCCGAAGGCGTCGCGCGCCATAGCGTTCAGGTAACCGGCAATACCGTGGTGGATGCTGTGGCCTGGGGCCTTGGGCGTATCGGTGCCGCCCAGGAGGGGAGGGATGAGAGGGAGCGGTTGCTGCTGGTGACGGCGCATCGCCGCGAAAACTGGGGCGATGGCCTGACCCGGCTGGCGCGCGCGGTGATGGCCTTGCTTGCGCGTTACCCGGACATGCGCGTGATCTGGCCATTGCACCCGAATCCCGAGGTGCAGCGAGCCGTCAGGTGCGTCGTCGATGCCGCCCCCGCCGAATCGAGCTCGCGCTGCAGTCTGGTCGAGGCATTGCCTTACCAGGCCATGCTGCAGTTGCTTTCGCGTGCCTGGCTGGTGATCACGGATTCCGGCGGCATTCAGGAGGAGGCGGTCTGCGCGCGCGTGCCGGTACTGATCGCGCGACGGCAGACCGAGCGGCCGGAGGTGATCGAGTGCGGTGCCGGTCGTCTGGTCGGTACCTGCGAGGAGGAGATATTGACTGCGGTCGAATGGTTGCACCGCCATCCCGAGGATTGGGCGGCGATGCGCGCACACGTGAATCCATTCGGAGACGGCTGCGCGTCGGAGCGGATCGCGGGCAGGATCATGCAGCATTTGTCCACCCGCAACGAGGCCGCCCGATGCACCGCCTGATGCGTTGCGCCTGCGTCCTGGGCGTGTTGTTGCCGCCGGTCTGCGCGTCGACGGCGCGGGCATCGGGCTACGTGGAGGGAGGCGCGATGAATTACCGCCTGACCCAGGGTTATGGCAGCTGGCAGGGCCTTTATGCGGCGGGTGTGTGGGGCGTGGGCAGCGGCACTGTGTGGAACTGGGAGCTCGACCACAACCGCGAGTTCGGGCAGCGCGCGAGCTACGGCGTGATCGGCCTGACCCAGACGTTGTCGCCACGCTGGTATACGAGCCTGAGCCTGGGCGGCAGCAATGCCGGCGACATCATGCCATCGCGCCGCTTCGACGCCAGTCTTGCGCGCAAGTGGCTGGGGGGCGGCTGGCTGATCACCTCGGTCGGCGCGAGCCGCATCGAATTCCGTGACGGGCACAAAACCTCGGCGCTCAATGCAGGCCTGGTGGCCTATCTGCCCGCCGACTGGGTATTGCAGGGGGGGCACGACTGGGCGCGCAGCGATCCGGGCGCTGCTTTTGCCGGCCGCAGTTTCGTGGCCGTCACGCAGGGGCGTGCGGGACGACACTACCTGACCTTGCGTTACGGCTGGGGCGGCGAGGCCTACCTCGTGCTCGGGGCGAATGCGCTGAATGTGAATTATCAGAGTCGCGATATCTCGCTGAACTGGCGGCAGTGGGTGACGCCGGACTGGGGGTTTTCGCTTTATCTTGAAGATTACAGCAACCCCTACTATCGACGAACCGGAGGCCGGATCGGTGTCTTCTACGCCTTTTGACGACATCCAGCGCCAGCGCCATCAAGGCTGGCGGGGCGGCGATATCCCACTGCATCGCGGCTTGCGTGTGCTGCAGGTCACGAGCGGACTGGCCTGGAGACCGGCCGCGCTCGGCGGGTTGTTGTGTGCGCTGACGATCGGTGCGGTGCCCCTGTTGATACTGCCCCTGTGGTTCCAGATCGAATCCTTGTGGTGTGCCGGCATGACCGGGGGCGAGTGCGTGATGGAGAGCACCTACCCGCTGTTCGGACCTTATGCGCTGGCGTTGCCGCTGCCGGCGCTGGGCGCGCCGCCGCCGAGCAGCCTGCAGTGGTGGTGGGGCGCGCTGTTGGTGTTGGCGGGGGTGCTGCTGGCGTGGCTGATGCCGCGCCGTTGGCTCCCGTTGCGTCTTTTCGCGGCCAGCGGCGCGCTCGCACTGGCGATCGCGCTGCTGAGCTTTACGCCGGTGCTCGGGCCTTTCCCGTACGATCTGGACGGCTATCTCGAATCGCTGCTGATCGCAGGGCTGATCCTGGTGTGCCTGGTACCGCTGTTGTACGCGCTGATCTACTATCCGCTGGACTTCTCGCTGGGGCGCCAGCTCCTGCTGACCTGGCTGACGCAGCTTTGGCTTGTGATCTTCATACCCATGCAGTATCTGCTGCATGCATGGCTGATCCGGCATTTGTCCTTGCTGGCCATGGCGCCGCTGTTCCTGTTCGCCGGTTTGATGCTCGATATCGCGGGTATCGTCGGCCTGTATACCTGGGCCATGAGTTGGAGGACTCGACATGTATCATGAGGTCCTGCCGGTCACCGCAGTCGCCGCCGGCCCCGCCCTGCTGCAGGACGGCCCGCCAGCGCGGGCGGCGATTGCCGGAGGCGCCGCGCATGGCGCGCTGATCGTCGTGCTGGAGCCGCTGGCCGTTTTCATCATCGCGCTGCTTGCGCTTTATACCATCAGGCATCTGGTGTTCACCCTGAACCGCCTGCTGGCTCGTCAGCACCATCCCTATCTGGATATCGTCGAAGCGGACTGGCCGCATGTCGCCGTCCTGATTCCGGCCCATAACGAAGCGGCCGTCATCGCGCATGTTCTCGATGCCTTGCTGGAGGCAGACTATCCGCGCGAGCGTCTGCGTATCGTGCCCATCGACGATCGTTCGGAAGATGCGACAGGCCGCATTCTCGACGACTATGCGGCACGGCATTGCGATCTGATTCATCCCCGACACCGCAGCGAGGGTCTGAGCGGCAAGGCGGCGGCGCTGGCGTCCGTCACCGGCGAACTGGAGGCGGAGATCGTGCTGGTCTTCGATGCGGACTACCTGCCGGGACCGCGTTTGATCAAACAGCTGGTCTCGCCGTTTTTCGATCCTGAGGTGGGCGCTGTGATGGGGCGCGTGGTACCGCACAACAGTGCGTGCAATCTGCTGACCCGTCTGCAGGATCTGGAGCGGGCCGGCGGATACCAGGTCGACCAGCAGGCGCGTATGAATCTCGGGCTGGTTCCGCAGTACGGCGGCACCGTTGGCGGCGTGCGTCTGAGCGCCCTGCGCGAGGTGGGCGGCTGGGATGTCTATTCGCTGGCGGAGGATACCGAAATGACCTTCCGGCTGTTGTTGAACGGCTGGAAGACGGTTTACCAGAACCGTGCCGAATGCTACGAGGAGGTGGTCGAGAACTGGCCCGCGCGCTTCCGCCAACTCAGGCGTTGGTCGCGCGGCCATAACCGTGTGCTGATGCGTTATATCGTGCCGCTGCTCGCTTCGCGCGTCGTCAGCATGCGCGAGAAACTGGATGGCGTCGCCCTGCTGGGCATCTATGTGATGGCGCCGATCCTGATGCTCGGCTGGCTGATCATCTACCTGCTCTGGCTTCTGGGCGACAACCATCCCGGGTTTTTCATCATGCTGGCGGTCGTCAGTTATGGCACCTTCGGCAATGCCGCGAGTTTCTACCAGCTGGCCAGCGCGGCGCACCTGGATGGTACGCCCGCCAAAGGCCGGCTCGTACCGCTGGCGATACTGGGTTATCTCGTGTCGACCTATGCCGTGACTTCGGGGCTGATCCTGGAGTTGCTGGCCGTGTTCCGGCGCCGGCACGTGCACTGGCAGAAGACCGAGCGATTCCGCGCACCCGGTGCCGGTCATGGCGAAGTGCCGATCGATCCCAAGGAGGGGTGAGGCATGTTGCTCGGACTCATTATCCTGACGTTGGTGCTCGCGGTCCTGCCGCTCGTTTCGGCCTTGATGGTATGGCTGACCGGCAAAGAGGCCGCCCCTTTGGCCCTGTCGGAGGACGGCTACCGTCCCGATTATCTTGCCAGGCGTTTTGCCGCCAAGTTCGGCGCCATCGGTACTGGCCTTGCCCTGGCCGGCGAAGGCGTGCTGCATCACCCGCTCGAATCCGGCGAGGATGTGCTGGTCGTGCCGGCGACGCGGGGGCATCCCGCGACCCTGGATCCCGTCGATCCCGACAAGGGGCGGGTGGTGCTGGCCCAGGGCGGGCTTTTCGTGCCGGCGAATACGCGGTGGTTGCGCGAAATCTGGGCGCGGGGCGATCTCGTTGCCGGTAGCGGTGGCCTCTATCGTGCCCTGCTTGCGGATGGCGACATGCGATTGGGTGTCGCCACGACGGTGCTGCGCTGGTCCCATGCCGAACGCCATCTTGAGGCCGGTGCGGACTGTCGGCTTTTTGGGCATACCTCGGCCGGGGAGATCATCAGGATCGGCAGCGGATGCGCCTTCGAGTTCCTGATCGCCCCGTGGATCGTCGCCGGCGACGTGCCGGACACGCCACCCGAGCGCTGGATCAGACAGTCAGGCGGCGGTCGCGGGCGGCGCGCGGACATGATTGCGAAATCTTCCCTGTTGCTTCCGGCCGGCACACATTGCCGGGGCAGCGTGAAGGCTCACAAGCGGCTGGTGCTGGGACGCGACACGGTGGTGGAGGGTGCGGTGGTCTGCCGTGGCGATGTGGTGATCGGTCCTGGCTGCCGCATCAAGGGGCCGGTGGTCGCGGATGGCCTGTTGACCGTCGCACCCGGGTGCCTGATCGGCGATCCCGACGTGCAGGCCTCGGTGACCGCGCACCGGATAGAAATTCATGCGGGCGTCACCGTCTGCGGTTCGGTACAGGCTCGTGACTCAGGTCATGTGGTGGCCGAGTGAAGCTTGATCCTGCCGGTTGCGTGCCTGTCAATAAATGCGAATAAGAAGAGGAATTTATGCAACGAAATGCGATACCTTTGGTGTTGTGCGCGGTGCTTTTTGCGGCGCCTTTGTGCGCCAGGGCGGCGGTTGGCAGCAAGCCGCCGGAAGAAGGCAGTGTCGCCAGCGTATATCAGCAGCAGAATGCGCTGTTCGTGCCGGGACAGTTCACGCTCGAGCCGGGTTTTACCTACGCCTATTCGGACAGCAATGCGCTCACGCTCAACGGTTTTCTGGCGCTGGGCGCAATATTTCTCGGCAATATCAATGTCAGCAAGGTCACGAGCAATATCGAGACCTTCAGCCTGCAGGCCACTTATTCGCCGACCGATCGATTGCAGCTGGGCGTCGCTGTGCCCTATCTGATGCGCCAGAGTACCTACGAATCGGTCGGCGTGCAGGGATCGACCACCCAGGCGAGCGAGCAGACCGTCAGGAACGGGGGGCAGATTGGCGATATCGCGATGCTGCTCAACTACGAATTGATAGGTCAGGGGCACGCATATCCGGCGATCATCTGGAACAATCAGCTCAAGTCGCCGACAGGGCGCAGCCCGTACGGAATACAGCTGCAGACGCAGCCGCAAAACAACAACCTGAGCTTTCCGTCCTCGCTTGCGACCGGCAGCGGCGTATGGTCCTATACGACCGGCTTGAGCTTCATACAGACCACGAGTCCGGCCATATTGTTCGGCAGCCTGAGCTATACCTATAACTTCGAACGTCACGTGCCCAATATCAACAGCCAGCCACCGTCC
Organism: Acidihalobacter prosperus; assembly: GCF_000754095.2. Classification (NCBI taxonomy): domain Bacteria; kingdom Pseudomonadati; phylum Pseudomonadota; class Gammaproteobacteria; order Chromatiales; family Ectothiorhodospiraceae; genus Acidihalobacter; species Acidihalobacter prosperus. The sequence continues at coordinate 222,211 of NZ_JQSG02000006.1, read as the reverse complement.
GCCGGCGGCGACGTGCTGGCGGGCAACCTGATCGGCATTGGTTTCGGCACCGCCTTTGCAGTCAACGACAAGATGAGTCTCACATTCGCCTATAACGACGCCATTTCGCAAGAAACCCGTCTGCGGCCGGATGGCGGCGCGTGGCAGAATGTCGTCGGCAGCAACGCCAATGCCGCCGCGCTTGCGCTGGGGGTCTCCTACGCGTTGAATAGCCACACGACATTCGTGACCAATGTCATGGTGGGACTTACCAAGGATGCCCCCAATCTGCAGGTGAGTCTGAAGGTCCCCTATGCGTTCTGAACGGCGTTCCCGGACGTCGCAGAAAGGAAAGGGTGTGGAATGATCGAATACAAGGCCGATGGCTATTTGGACGTCATGCCCTATACGGCTTCGTCGGGACCGTGGACGGCGGTCGATCCCGATCGCCAGGAACGCCGCGTGGTCGCCTATCTGGGCGATCCGGTAACGGCGCTTGCGCCGCTGTTCGATGCATTGCGCGATGCCGGCTGGTCGGTGCGCCATATTGCGCCCGATGCCGGTATCGAAGCCCTGCGGGCGAGCGAGGCGGTGATCGGGATCGTCGATTTCGCGCAATGCGCGCCCACCCGCCTGGTGCGGCAGGTCATGGGCGAGCTGGCCGCCCAGATGCGCTGGGTCGCGCTGCTCGACGAACAGGAATCCGACCCGGAGCTGCTCGGCCTGGTGGGGCAGTACTGCCACGATTTCCATCGCATGCCGGTCGACGCGGAGCGTTTGCTTCATACCCTGGGCCATGCCTGGGGCATGGGCGTGCTGACGCATATTCATGGTCCCGAGACCGAAGTCGAGCTGATGTCCGAGCGTGACATGGTGGGCATGAGTGCGCCGATGCTCCAACTGTTCGGCGACATCCGCAAAATCTCGCATACCGACTGCTCGGTGCTGGTGCGGGGGGAAACGGGAACCGGCAAGGAATTGTGCGCATTGGCATTGCATGCGCATTCAAGCAGAGCCAACGGCCCCTTCGTGGCGATCAATTGCGGTGCCCTGCCGCCTGAATTGATCCAGTCCGAATTGTTCGGGCACGAAAAAGGCGCGTTCACCGGCGCGCATCAGCGCAAACAGGGTCTGATCGAGACCGCGGCGGGTGGTTCGCTGTTTCTTGACGAAATCGGCGACCTGCCGGTGGGTCTGCAGGTTCATCTGCTGCGTTTCCTCCAGGAAGGGCAGTTCACGCGGGTAGGCGGCACGCAGACGGTGTCCGCCGATGTGCGCATCATTGCGGCCACTCACGTCGATCTGGAGCAGGCCGTGGCGGAGGGGCGTTTTCGGCAGGACCTGATGTTCCGCCTGAACGTGATTCCGCTATATGTGCCGCCGCTGCGCGAGCGGCCTGGCGATCCCGCGTTGCTGGCACGCTATTTCCTGCAGCGGTTCAGGCATGAATCGAGGCGGCAGATCCAGGGGTTCAGCGAGGATGCGCTGCAGGCCCTGGATCAGCACGACTGGCCTGGCAACGTGCGCGAGCTGATCAATCGCGTGCATCGCGCCGTGGTCATGTGCGATCACAAGCTGATCCGCCCCGCGGATATGGGTTTGCGCGCACGCATATCCGGCAGCGTGCCCACGCTGGACGACGCGCGCGAGAAGGCCGAGCGCGAGGCGGTGCATCTGGCTCTTTCGCAAACCGGCAACAACGTGTCGGAAGCAGCCAAGCTGCTCGGCGTGTCCCGGGCCACGCTCTACCGCCTGCTGCAGCGCCTCGGCCTGGCGCCCACGGAATATTCCAGCGGTTGACGACGCGAGGGCCGCCGACCGGTCATCCGGTGAGGCGCTGCAGAGCCTCGGCGTATTTTGCCGCGGTTTCGGTGACGATTTCCGGCGGCAGGCGCGGTCCCGGCGCCTTCTTGTCCCAGTCGAGCGTTTCCAGATAGTCGCGCACGAACTGCTTGTCGAAAGACGGCGGGCTGGTGCCGGGGCGGTAGGCGTCGGCTGGCCAGAAACGCGAGGAGTCGGGCGTTAGCGCCTCGTCGATCAGTATCAGCTCGCCCGTCTCGGGGTCGCGGCCGAATTCGAACTTGGTGTCGGCAATGATGATGCCGCGTTCGAGCGCATAGCGCGCGGCTTCGCGGTAGAGCGCAAGACTCAGTGCGCGGACACGGGTCGCCTGTTCGTGGCCGATGGTGTCGCACAGGCGGGCGAAGTCGACGTTTTCGTCGTGGTCGCCGACCGCGGCCTTGGTCGAGGGTGTGAAGATGGCCTCCGGCAGCCGTCCCGCAAGCGGCAGACCGGGCGGCAGTGCAATGCCGCAGACGCCGCCGCTGCGCTGGTAATCCTTCCAGCCCGATCCGATCAGGTAGCCGCGCACGATGGCCTCCACCGGAAGAGCCTCCAGGCGACGCACGATCATCGAGCGGCCGACCAGCGGCGTGCGCTCGGCGCGGTCCGTGATGACGTCCTCGATGCGCAGCGGGGCGAGATGGTTGGGGCACAGGTGCGCCAGTCGCCCGAACCAGAAACGGGAGATTTCGGTGAGCATTCGCCCCTTGCCGGGGATGGGGTCTGGCAGGATCACATCGAATGCCGATAGGCGATCGGTGGCGACTATAAGCAGATGCCGGTCGTCGACGGCGAAAATGTCCCGTACCTTGCCGCGGTGAAGAAGCGGCAGGCTGCTGATCTCGGCCTGGAAGAGGGTGTCGGTCATTCCGGACGGCTCCGTGGGCAAAAGGCTATTGTATGCTTTCGCGCGCCGCGCTTGGCATCGACGTCGGCCTGGGCGAGAATCAACGGTTTTTCGATACACAATATCGGGGTGAGCGATGCAGGATGCGCCGTTGGTCGGCATTGTCATGGGCAGCGACAGCGATTGGCCGGTGATGGCCTGCGCGGCCGAGTGTCTGACGACGTTCGATGTGCCGCACGAAACGCGGGTGGTTTCGGCGCATCGCACGCCGGACCTGCTCTTCGAATATGCGTCCACCGCGCGGTCGCGCGGGCTGGCCTGCATCATCGCCGGCGCGGGCGGTGCCGCGCACCTGCCCGGCATGCTGGCGAGCAAGACCACGCTGCCCGTGCTGGGCGTGCCAGTCCCCTCGCGTCATCTCAAAGGCATGGATTCGCTGTTGTCCATCGTGCAGATGCCGAAGGGCGTGCCGGTGGCCACGTTTGCCATCGGCGAGGCAGGCGCGGTCAATGCGGCGCTGTTTGCGGTGGCGTTGCTGGCCGGCGAGGACGCGGCGCTGGCCGGGCGTCTGACGTCATTCCGCGAGGAGCAGGCGCGCAAGGCGGCCGCCATGACCTTGCCGCCGCAGGGATGATCCTGCCCGGCGCCACGCTCGGTCTGCTGGGCGGCGGCCAGCTCGGCCGCCTGTTCGTGCTGGCCGCCCACGAGTCGGGCTATCGTGTGATCGTGCTAGATCCGGATGCGGACAGTCCGGCGGCCAGGGCGGCAGACGGCCATCTGCGCGCGCGCTACGACGATGCCGAGGCCCTGGGGCGTCTTGCCGCCGAATGCGCGGCCGTGACCACCGAGTTCGAGAACGTGCCGGCCGAATCCCTGCGTATGCTGGCGCAGCACGTGCCCGTGCACCCTGCGGCGGAAGCGGTGGCCACGACGCAGGACCGCCTGCGCGAGAAGCGTTTCCTGCAGGCTATGGGCTTGGCGACCGCGCCTTTCGCCGCCGTGCGGGGACCGCAGGATCTGGCGGCCGCGGCTGCTGCGGTGCGATTCCCGGCGATACTCAAGCGCGCCAGTTTCGGTTACGACGGCAAGGGTCAGATTCGTCTGGATGCGCCCGAGGGGCTTGCCGATGCATTCGATGCGCTGGGCGGGGTCGAATGCGTCCTGGAGCAGCGTGTCGAGCTGGCCTGCGAGGTGTCGGTGGTGCTGGCGCGCGCCGGCGACGGCGAAATCGCCAGCTATCCGCTGGCGGAAAACGAACACCGCGACGGTATCCTGGCGATCTCCAGCGTGCCGGCGCGGATCGACGACGGGTTGGCGGCGCAGGCGATCGAGATGGCCGGTCGGATCGCCGGGGGGCTGGATTACCGTGGCGTGCTGGCGGTGGAGTTCTTCGTGACCCGGGACGGGCGCCTGCTGGTGAACGAAATCGCGCCGCGCCCGCACAACAGCGGGCACTACACCGTCGATGCCTGCGTCTGCTCGCAGTTCGAGCAGCAGCTGCGTGCGCTTTGCGGACTGCCGCTGGGCGACACCCGCCTGCTCAGCCCGGTTGCGATGGTCAACCTGCTGGGCGACCGCTGGCTGCGTCCTGACGGCCCGCGCTGGCAGTCGCTCTATGCGATGCACGGCGCACGCCTGCACCTTTACGGCAAGCGCGAGGCGAGGCCGGGGCGGAAGATGGGACACTTGTGCGTGCTGGCCGCGACGCGGCAGGCGGCGCTCGATGCCGCGCTGCAGCTCGATGCCGCGCTGTCGCCGGCCACGGACGATGCCGGCTAGGCGCTTGCCGCGCCGCTGTGCGTGCGCGGCAAGCGTACGTGTCGGGCGGCTTCGGCCAGCACGTAGTCGTGAAAGGCCTGGGTCACCGGCGTGTTGCGCTTGCCACGGCGATGCACCATGTACCAGTTGCGCATGATGGGGAAGTCGTCAGCCTTGAGCACGGCGATGCGCTCGGCCTCCAGTTCGAGCTCCAGCGTGTGCAGTGACACGATGCCGAGGCCGAGACCGGCCTCCACCGCATGCTTGATGGCTTCGTTGGAACTCATCTCCATGCCGGTGCGCAGCGTCTGGCCGTGCTGCTCGAAGAATCTCGCGATCGCGCCGCGTGTACCCGACCCCTGTTCGCGCAGAACGAAGCGCTCTTTCGCCAGGCGTGCCAGCGGTATCGAAGTTTCGCCTACCAGCGGATGTTCGGGCGCGGCGATCGCCACCAGCGGATTTTCCATGAAGGCCTCCGCCTCCAGGTCCATGTCGCTGGGCGGTTCGCCCATGATCACGACGTCGGTTTCGTTGTTGGCGAGCTGCTTTAGCAGGGTTTCGCGATTGGTGACATCCAGGCTGATGGCGACGTCGGGGTACTGTCGCGAGAAGTCGGCCAGCAGTCGGGTGGTGAAATGATTGGCCGTGGAGGCGACCGAGATGCGCAGTTGTCCCCGGCGCAGGCCCTTCATGCCTTCGAGCACCTCGTCGGCCTCGGCGACGACTTCGTTGATGCGCTGCACGAAACCGTGCAGCACGCGTCCGGCATCGGTGAGATCGATACGCCGCCCGAGGTGCTCGAACAGGGGGAGGCCGATGTTCTCTTCGAGCTGCCGTACCTGCATCGAGACGGCCGGCTGGGTCAGGAACAGCTCCTCGGCCGCGCGGGTGAAACTCAACTGCCGTGCCACGGCCTCGAAGGTCTTGAGTTGGCGGAAGGTGAAATTCATGATGCCCTCCTCGAAGTGGGGCGAGCGCGCCGCGCGCGGGACGTCTACCCTCCATGGGCGGTGGCGTCATGTGGCGGGTGCAGGATTCGTTTGACGCGGGTCAATATATAAGTTTTATCTGATCAAAACAATCATTAAAATTGATTGTTCTTTATGCTAGCGTTCGGACTAAGCTTGCCGGACCGGGAATAGGGTGGGTGTCCTACGACCACGCGGGCCCCAGATATCTGGATCGAATCAAGAGCTGCTTTCTGATCTGAGGAGACAAATATGGCCGAAAAAAAATACAGTGCCGGTGTTAAAGACTATCGGCAGACTTACTGGCAGCCGGAGTACGTGCCGCTGGATACCGACCTTCTGGCGTGCTTCAAGATCACGCCCCAGGCCGGCATCGACCGCGAGGAAGCGGCCGCTGCGGTGGCCGCCGAGTCTTCGACCGGTACCTGGACCACGGTGTGGACCGACCTGCTGACCGACATGGATTACTACAAGGGTCGCGCCTACCGCATCGAGGACGTGCCGGGCGACGACACTTGCTTCTACGCTTTCATTGCCTACCCGATCGACCTGTTCGAAGAGGGATCGGTGGTCAACGTGTTCACCTCGCTGGTCGGCAACGTGTTCGGCTTCAAGGCCATCCGCGCGCTGCGCCTCGAGGACGTGCGCTTCCCGATCGCCTACGTCAAGACCTGCGGCGGCCCGCCGAGCGGCATCCAGGTCGAGCGCGACAAGCTCAACAAGTACGGCCGCCCGATGCTCGGCTGCACCATCAAGCCCAAGCTCGGCCTGTCGGCCAAGAACTACGGCCGCGCGGTCTACGAAGCCCTGCGCGGCGGTCTGGACTTCACCAAGGACGATGAGAACGTCAACTCGCAGCCGTTCATGCGCTGGCGCGACCGTTTCGAGTTCGTCATGGAAGCCATCCTCAAGGCCGAGCAGGAAACCGGCGAGCGCAAGGGTCACTACCTGAACGTCACCGCCCCGACCCCCGAGGAGATGTACAAGCGTGCGGAGTTCGCCAAGGAAATCGGCGCCCCGATCATCATGCATGACTACATCACCGGCGGTTTCTGCGCCAATACGGGTCTGGCCAACTGGTGCCGCGACAACGGCGTGCTGCTGCACATCCACCGCGCGATGCACGCGGTGCTCGACCGCAATCCGCACCACGGCATCCACTTCCGTGTACTGACCAAGATCCTGCGCCTGTCCGGTGGCGACCACCTGCACACCGGCACCGTGGTCGGCAAGCTTGAGGGCGACCGCGCCGCGACGCTGGGCTGGATCGACCTGCTGCGCGAATCCTTCGTGCCGGAAGACCGCTCGCGCGGCATCTTCTTCGATCAGGACTGGGGTTCCATGCCCGGTGCCTTCGCCGTGGCTTCCGGCGGTATCCATGTGTGGCACATGCCGGCGCTGGTCAGCATCTTCGGCGACGATTCCGTGCTGCAGTTCGGCGGCGGCACGCTGGGTCACCCCTGGGGCAACGCCGCGGGTGCGCATGCCAACCGCGTGGCGGTCGAGGCCTGCGTCGAGGCGCGCAATCAGGGTCGCGAGCTTGAGCGCGAAAGCAAGGAAATCATGACCGCAGCCGCTCAGCACTCCCCCGAACTCAAGGTTGCCATGGAAACTTGGAAGGAAATCAAATTTGAGTTCGATACCGTCGACAAGCTGGATGTGGGCCACAAGTAACCTTGTGGCCGCATCACGCATGCGGTTAGAGATCAAGCCTATCCAAGCGCGCCACGGCGCAGAAAGAACAGGAGTATTGCAATGGCTGTGAACCCGTACATTTCGAGCAAGCGTTACGAGACGTTCTCCTACCTGCCGGCGTTTACGCCCGAGCAGGTGCGAAATCAGATCGCCTACGCCATTTCCCAGGGCTGGAACCCGGCGGTCGAGTATGCGCATCCGGACGATCAGGCCGACCACTATTGGCACATGTGGGGTCTGCCGATGTTCGGCGAGGACTCGGTCGATGTCGTGCTGAGCGAGATCGAAGCGTGCCACCGCGCCTTCCCGAGCTATGTGGTGCGCTTCGTGGCGTATGACAACTACACCCAGAGCCAGGGTCTGGCCTTCGTGGTCCATCGCGGATAGCCAAGCGCCTGACCCTTGTTCGGTGACGGAAGGCCCGCTGCAGGGCCGATTGACCTGCGGCGGCCCGTGTTGGTGAAAGAAGGTAAACGTTATGACGCATATTCAGCCTGAAACTCATGCCGATGTGCGGCTCTCGGGCCGCGAACTGGCACGCCAGCGTCGCAAGGCGATGGCTTCCCAGGGCAAGCGTGCGGTCAAGCCTGCGCGCCAGGTCGCCGCTCGCGCGGCGAGCGTGTCCGGCGGACAGTCGCCGGCGACGCGCAACGCCTCCGCGGTTGCCGCCGCCGAGCCGACCGGGCGCATGCTTGCCCGGAGCCGTCGCGAAGCAATGGCGCGCAACGGCAAGGCTGCGCTGCCGAAGGCGCAGTCGGGTGCGAGGCCTGTGCGTGCGGTCCGGAGCGAGTCCGCCGCCGCGAAGAATCGCGCCGAAGACTGCGGCTGCGGCTGCAAGGGCAAGGGTGCATGCGGCGAGGCGCCGGCCGTCGATAACGGCCCTTCGGCGGATCGCCGCGCCGCCATGGCGAACACGGCAGTGTCGCTCACGCCCAAGGAAATCGCTGCGCGACTGGTGAAGAACCACGTGCATGGCAGCGGCCGCGATATTGCCCTGGCTCGCCGCAAGGCCCTGGGTCAGGAAGGCAAGGCTGGACTCAAGCGCGCGGCGCAGGCGACCAAGATCGCCAAGTATCTGCCCGAGAAGGACTGGCGCATCGCCATCGCCAAGGGCGTGACCGGGCGTCAGGTGGCCATGCAGCATCGCAAGGTGAGGGCGCTCACCGGCCGCGGCGAAGCGGGCGGTCACACGTCCGGCGAAAGCCGCAAGCCTGCCGCACGCCGCTCGGCGCGCGCCCTGACGGCGCCGCCGAAGGTCGAACAGGGGCACACGCTGTCGGGACATGAAGTCACCGGCACGATGGTGGAGCGTACGCGACAGGTCACCGGCAACGAGCCGGGTTCCTGCCGCTCCGTCACCGGGACCGAATATATCGGTCTGGAGCAGTTCGACGCGTTCTGCGGGACGCGTCCGGAGGCGAATCCCGCCAAGGTCACCCTGAGCCGGACGCTGCACGGGCGTTCCGTGTCGGGTACCGAGGTGGCGCCCGACGATGCGATGACGGGCGCGGAGCACGGCGCCTGTCGCGAGGTGACCGGCACGCAGTATCTGTCTGCCGACCATTTCGAGCGTTTTTGCCCGACCCGTCCGCAGCCGCCGGCGAACAAGATCGGCATGACGCGCACGCAAAAAGGCCAGACGCTGACCGGCACGATGGTGATCTCGGAAAACCGCGTGACCGGGGGCGAAGCGGGTGCGGCTCGTGACATCACGGGCACGCGTTATGCGCGCGCCGAGGCTCCGAAGCCGGTCGCTGACAAGGTTGCGGTCACGCATACGGCCAGCGGCAGCCAGGTCACCGGCACCTCGGTCGGGCGTTCGCAGCGCGTGACGGGCGACGAACCCGGTGCGTGTCGCGTGGTGAGCGGCACCGAATACCTGAGTTCTGAACAATATGCGGGATTCTGCGAGAGCACACCTCCCCGGCCGCCACGGAAGGTCAGCATCATGTCGACGCCGGCAGATCAGCCGGTGACGGGTACCTCGGTTGCCCGCGATAAGAAGGTGACGGGTAGCGAACCCGGTTCGTGCCGCGCCATCACCGGTACGCCGTACTTCAACAGTCGCGACTTCGGCGATGCCTGCGCGATCGAGGGTCCGACCAAGGTGGGTGCGGCTGCGACGCGTGCCGGTACCCAGGTGTCCGGCACGGAGGTGCGTTCCAACCCAAAAATGACGGGTGACGAGGAAGGGCGGTGCAGCCTCGTCACCGGAACCGACTACGTCGGCGCGCAGGACCTGCGTGCCGTCTGCGTCGACAGCACCCCGCCGGACCAGGCCGTGGCCAAGGTGGCGGTCGACCGTACCTGGCAGGGCGAGACGATCACCGGCGCGGCCGTGGGCCGTAGCGCCAGCGTGACCGGCGACGAATACGGCGGTTGCGCGCCCATCAGCGGGACGCCTTATATCGGCCAGGGTCAGTACGCGCAGTTCTGCGAGCCGCGCGATAGCGAAGAGCAGTTGGCCCGCGTGCCGACGCGCGGTGTCGTATCGGCCGCCGAGATCACCGGTGATCGCCCAGGCGCCGGCGGTTCCGTGATGACCGGCGACGAACGCGGTGCTTGCGAGCCGGTCACCGGCACGCCTTATGTCGGCCTGGACAATCTGTCTGCGGCATGCGCCATCGACGGCGCCGGTAGCGGCCGTTTCGTCGGTTCGCGCCGACAGGATGCTGAGCCGCCGCGTCCGCCCGCACCGCGGGATTTCAGCATTGTGCCGCCTGCGCGGCAGGCCTACGAGGCGCGGCGTGGTCAGGGTGTGACAGGCGCGCAGATCAACAGCGACCGCATCACCGGCAGCGCCAATCGCGCGCAGGGCCTGATCACGGGTACGCCCGAGTTTCGCCACCGCGACAGCGGCGGCCGCATGGCTCAGGCCGAGGCTGCGCAAGATGCCGTCCGCCAGCGTTTGACCGGAGAGGCGAGCCCGCGAACCGCGCAGATTACCGGCGATGCCTGGGGCGAACAGCAGCGCGTGACCGGCACCGAGGGTCACTTCTCGGTGGTGCGTAACGTGACGCAGCGCGGCAATCCGCGCGGCGCAGGCCGCAATGCGCAGGGTTATCGCGATCTTGAGCGTCCGGATGTGCCGGACAGCCCGGTTACGGGTTCGGCCGGTGCCACCAAGCGTGGCGCGGTCGTGACGGTGTCCGGAGGCGCGCGCGGGTAAGGCCATGCGTACGCGTACCCAACAACGTCAACCAGCCCGGCGCATCCGCCGCCCGGCGTCGACGCTGCCCGGCGGTACGCTGGTAGCCGGCGCCGATGCGTGGGTCGCCGCCCGCGTCACGTTGGCCAACCCGGCCTGCAATCTTGGCGAGAACCAGCATTGCGAGCATGCCCTGGTCGACCGGGAGTTGAATAAGGCACTTTACGGCTACGAAGCCATGCTGCAGGCGCGCTTCGACGGCGTCGCCGATACCCTTCAGGCGGTCGCGGCCTTGCCGCGCGAGCGAGGTTTCGTCGCACAGGCGCAACAGTTGGCGCGTAGCCGTTTGGGTTGCGAACTGCCGACGTCGATGTTGGAGCAGCCGTGGATCGCCGGCCTGGATATGCCCGCCCTGTACGCCCACTGTCTGTTCGAGATGTGCCGCCGTAGCGTGGCGCAGGCGCGCGACGAACAGCGTGGCTGGCTGAAAGGCATGGCGATCGACGACGACTTTATCACCGGATGCGGCTATCACACGCTGGATGTCACGCCTTGCGCGGACGGCCGGCTCCAAGGCGTGCTGCCGTTCGTGCTGCGCATTGCGCCGACCAGCGATGCGGTGGTGCTCAAGGCCTATGCCGGGGCGCTGTTCGATGTCGAGCTGGACATGGCGGACTGGACCCAGCGCGAGCTGGCGCAACGACTGGGCGGCCGGCGCGATGCCCGCTATCTGAAGATGGCGGTTTACCACTACAGCAGTTCCAAGCCCTCGAGCGAAGGCTGCGCGGCGCACGGCAGCGACGAGCTTGCCGCAAGAGACGCCGCGATCGATCGCCTGAAACAATTGCGCGGCGGGATCGCCCAAGCCTTCGGCGAAGGCTTGGGGCCGGACCTGCTGCTGCTGGGTGTGGATACCGATCTCGACGCGATCCGGGTGCACTTGCCCGACGCGAAAGGCGAGCCGACGTCGGCGCCGACCGTCGACGCGGCACGTCTTTACCGCGAAACGCTGGCCATGCCTGCGGAGCAGGCCCGTGCGCACATCGCGGCGGCCGTCGATGCGGCGGCTGGGCAATTGCGCAGTACGGCTTCCGCAGGCATGAAAACCCTGGTCGCACGATTGATCGAAGCCAATCTGTCGCAGATCGAGTTCGTCATACAGCATCACGAAGGCCGCTATGAAAGCCTAGGCCATGGCGAGCGCTTCGTCTGTGTCGGCGACCCGATCGACGACCTTCAGATGCGCAATCTTTATTATTTCGCGCACCTCGATACGCTGGAGGAGGGCGCAGCCTGTGTCGACGTGGGCGTGCATATTTTCGAAAAGCTCAACCTGTCGCGGGGCTTTCCGATGCCGGTCATCGTGCATTTCAGCTATGCCTCAGTCGTTCCTGGCGCGCGCGAGCGGGCGATCGAGCGCGGCGAGCGGGTACTGGCTGCGATCCAGTCGCGCTACCGCGAGCGCATCCCCGCAGGCATGCTCAAATTCGCGCTCTGCGTGAGTGATGCCACCGGCACGGAGCGCCTGGCCCTGGTGCGCGAATGCGGCACGGTTGCCAAGGTCGCACATGGCGAAGGAATGGATTCATGAAGATCATGCGGGTGGTGCAGACCCTGGTGTCCACCAATCGGATCGACAGCATGGGGCATCGGCCACTGCTGGTCGTTCAGGAAAAGGAGGGCGGTACGCCGAGCGTGGCGATCGATGCCATCGGATGTGTGCCCGGCGATTGGGTGATCTGCGTCGGCTCCTCGGCTGCGCGCGACGCGGCGGGGGCCAAGGATTTTCCGTCGGATCTGACGATCGTCGGCATCATCGACCATTGGAATCCGTAGGGGAACGCCATGGAAATCATGCGCGTAATGGATGACTTGGTTTGCACGCGGCGCGCAGCGGGGCTCGGCAGCGAGGACCTGCGGGTGCTGGAATCGTTGAGCGGCGCGCTTTCGGTCGCCGTGGACCCCGTGGGCGCGCCGGCCGGTAGCTGGGTCTTCACGACCAGTGGCAGCGCGGCACGCTATGCGCTGCCGGACCCGAGGATTCTGACCGATCTGACGATCTGCGGAATCATCGACCACTGGGAGGCACCACAGCCTGCGGCATGAAGTGATGGAGGCGTGGCGAGCCGGCTGGCTTGAAACGCATGCTTGGTTTTACTGAATCAATGTTGACATGAGAGGAGATTGACAAATGGCGGATTACAGCGGTGTAGCGTTGGGCATGATCGAAACCCGTGGTCTGGTGCCGGCGATCGAGGCGGCGGACGCGATGACCAAGGCGGCCGAAGTGCGCCTGATCGGGCGTCAGTTCGTGGGCGGCGGTTACGTGACCGTGCTGGTGCGCGGCGAGACGGGCGCGGTGAACGCGGCGGTTCGCGCCGGTGCCGATGCCTGCGAGCGCGTGGGCGACGGTCTGGTGGCGGCGCACATCATTGCGCGCGTGCACAACGAGGTCGAGGGCATCCTGCCCAAGGCGCCCGACGCCTCCGGCGGCGGCCGCGACAGCGAGATCGCGCCGGCGCTCAGCTAAGGGCCGGGCGGCATGAATCCGCGAGTCGATCCGCGCACGTTGGGATGGCTGAATCGCGCGCTCAATCATGAGATGGGCGCCGTCCAGCAATATCTGGCCCAAAGCGTGCTCGCGAGATTGTGGGGCGACGCGGCGCTGGCCGACCGTTTGCGCAAGGAAAGCATGGAGGAACTCGACCATGCCGCGCGACTGATGGAACGCCTGATTCTGGAGGGAGTGGCGCCGAGTGCCGGCACGCTCCCGCCCGCCCGACTCGGGCGCGAGGCCGCAGCATTGCTGGACGTGGACCGAGCGCTGGAAACCGATGCCGTCGCCCTGTACGAAATGGCGTTGGCGCACGCTCGCCGCGTGCGCGATCAGGCCGGCGAGCAGTTGTTCGCGCAGCTGCTGGTCGAGGAAGCCGAGCACGTAGAGGCACTGGACCGTTTCGATGGCGCTGCCAGGGGAGGCGAGGCATGAGCATGACACCACCCGAGGGTTGGGCCGCGAGCAATACCGGCACGGCCGCCTGGTTCAAGCGCTTCGAATTCTCCGACTACGCCCGACTGCGCCGTTTTCTAGACGACCTGGCGGCGCTGGCGGAAGAGACGGGAGTGCATCCCGACAATATCGGATTCGGGCGGGATTATGTGAACGTGACCCTGGAGGCCCCGGCCGAGACCGGCCACGATTCCCGCCAGGGAGATTTCGCGCAGCGCCTGGATCGCCTGTCCGAACAGGGCTGAAGGGGCTGCCATGCATTACATAGCGGTGATCAATCAGAAGGGCGGCGTGGGCAAGACCACCATTTCGGTCAATCTTGCCGCAGGTTTCGCACAGCGTATGCCGACCCTCCTGGTCGATCTCGACCCGCAGGGGACCGCGAGTGCATGGGCCTCGCTGGCCAGCCAGCCACTGCCGATGCAGGTCCGACACGCGGCCGGTGGTTTCGATGCCGAGCGGCCGCTGGCGGACGGCGAACGCCCCGAGGTGGTCATACTCGATTGTCCGCCGACGCTCGACAGCGATACGGTGGTGCGCGTGCTGAGATCGGTCGATCGGGTATTGATCCCGGTCCTGCCGTCGCCGCTTGACCTGTGGTCCAGTCTGAGGCTGGCCGAAGCGGTGGAGGCGGCGCAGCGCGATAATCGCAAGCTGCAGGCGAGCTTGTTGATCAATCAGCTCGAGCCGCGCAGTGCGTTGTCCAGCGCGATGGAAGGGGCGCTGCGCGAGTTTTCGATCCCCTCGCTGCCGACCGCGGTACGCCGCCGGGCGGTCTACCGCAGCAGCGCAATGGAAGGCCTGACCGTGTTTCAGGTAGGCACCAACGGCGCGCCGGCGCGTGCCGAATTCAACGCGATCATAGACGAGGTGCGGACATGACCAGTATGAGCGACAAGCTGAGTGCCAGCATACGCAAGGCCAAGGCGCAGGGCGCCGAGGAAGCCAAGGCCGAGTCCGAAGCGAAGGCCGCCGCGAGCAAGCCGCCGCGCAAGCCGGCTGCCAGCCGCAGCAGCGCAGCGCGCGCCAGCGGTCGCGCGACTCGATCGGCGGCCGCAGCCCGGTCGACCGCGACCGTCGAACGCGCCCAAGCCGCGCCCCAGGACAGCCACGACGAGCTTTTCCCGAGCCGGGTCTGGCCCGACTAGGCGTCGCGTCAACCCGCACACGGACACAGTGGACCGGACCCTATCATGCGCAGACTGACACCCAAGCAACTCCAGGCCCAGCACCGCCGCCAGGGCGTGAGGCCGACCGCCGAACAGGCACCCGCCGCAGAGACCGTCACCCAGACCGGTGCCGGAGAGCCGTTGGCCGAGTATCGTGTGACTCAAGAGCCCTACTACCGGGCCGTTGGCGACGAGATCGAGCTGTACGAGGCCGCCTACGAAATCCGCATGCCGATGATGCTCAAGGGCCCGACGGGCTGCGGCAAGACCCGCTTCGTCGAATACATGGCCTGGAAGCTCGGCAAGCCGCTGATCACGGTGTCCTGCAACGAAGACATGACCGCATCGGACCTGATCGGACGCTACCTGCTCGACGCCAACGGTACGCGCTGGCAGGACGGGCCGCTGACGCTGGCCGCGCGCCATGGGGCGCTTTGCTATCTGGACGAAGTGGTCGAGGCGCGTCAGGACACTACCGTCGCCATCCACCCGCTCACCGATGCACGCCGTATCCTGCCGCTGGAGAAGAAGGGCGAAGTGGTCAAGGCGCATCCCGACTTCCAGCTCGTGGTTTCCTACAATCCCGGCTACCAGTCGGTGATGAAGGATCTGAAACAGTCGACCAAGCAGCGCTTTGCCGCCCTCGATTTCGATTACCCCGAACATGATGTCGAGGTTGAGATCGTGGCGCATGAGTCCGGCGTCGATGCGGACACAGCATCCAAGCTCGTGCATATCGCCGAGCGTGCGCGGAACCTCAAGGGACATGGTCTCGATGAAGGCCTGTCGACCCGTATGCTGGCCTATGCCGGATCGTTGATCGCGAGGGGTATCGACCCGCTGAAGGCCTGCCGCGTGGCGCTGGTGCGCCCGATCACGGATGACCTGGACATGCGCGACGCCCTGGATGCCGCGGTGACGACCTATTTCTAGGCGCCGCGACGACCGCATCCCTGCATGAGCATCCGTCTGGAAGAGCAAAGCGCGCTGCTCGACGCGCTGCCTGAGCACGCCGCTTCGCTGCTGCGCGACAACTGGTCCGAAGCGACGCGGACGTTCTCGGGCGCCGGCCTGCGCAACTACCTGCGCGGCGTCGAAGCGTTCAACGACCTCGGCCGCAACGAGAACCTGCTGCTGAGCTACATCGAAAAGGCACCGCAGCTGGCGCGCGCCGTGGGCGAGGACTGCGTCCCGCTACTGATCGAATTCATCCTGGCGATGGCGTCCAAGACCTCCGGGGAAGTGCTTGGCCTGTTGGTGGACGCGGCGCCGGGCGCGGCCGCGCGTCTCGGCGATATCGAGGTCTTCACACAGTTTCTCGATCTGATGTCGCATGTTGCCGCGACTGCGCCGCGCGGCATGCGCCCGCTGCTCGAGCATCTCGATCGGCTGTTCGGCCAGCTGACCCTGGGCGGCCTGCGCCGCTGGGTGCAGTGGGGACTGAAAACCTACGCCAACGACATAGAGGGGCAGCACCGCTATTTCTCGCTGCAAAGTCCCGATGCGCTCAGCGTATTGCAGCGCGAACGCAAGGGTACGGTTTTCATCGATGTGCAGCGGCGACTCAACATGTATCTGCGCGCGATCTGGGGCCGCGACTTCTTCATGCGCCCGACCGCCGGCGATTATGAAAACCGCGAGGGCCTGCGACCCTACATCGAGCGCTACGTCATTCACATCGCCGACGCCTACGACGATTACAAGATCGGCGAGGACGCACAGGCCGGGATCGTGAGTGGCGTGGACATCTATCGTGCGGCGGCCAACCACTGCGCCGCCCATCTCGTGTTCACGCGCGAACCGATGCCGTCCGACGGGCTCAGCGCGCTGGAGCGCGCCGTCTGCGAGCTGATCGAGGATGCGCGGGTGGAGGCGCTCGCCTGCGCGCGCTATCCGAACATGCGCAACGCCTGGCTGGCGCTGCATCCGGCACCGGTCGCCCACGAGCCGCAAACGCCGGGCGAGCTGTTGCACCGGCTGGCCTATGGCTTGCTCGATCCCGGCTACGAGGATTCGCATGCCTGGGTTGCCGACGCGCTTGCGCGTTTTCGCGCCTGGCCGACGCTTGAGGCGGGGGGGCAGAGCCTGACGCTCGGCGTGCAGCTGGCTGCCGCCCTCGCCGAATTCGGTCTGCCGCCCTACCATGCCGAGCGCGACCGTCAACGGGCGATCTACCGCGACGACAACCGTTTCATCTGGAGCGGCGGCGATTACGATACCGACGAAGCCTTGATGGCGACCTGGGAACCCAAGCAGCAGCGACGCGACGTCAACGTGATGGAAATGGTCAACGCGGTCGACGTCGAATTCGCCGGCGATGATGCCCAGGAGATCTGGGTGCTCGGTACCGAATTCATGCTCGACGACGGTACCTCGCTCAACGAACTGGAAGGCGGCCAGGCGACGAGCATGCCGGTGCACTACCACGAGTGGGACTATCAGATTCAGCTGGAACGACCGGAGTGGGCCACGGTGATCGAGCGGCGCCCGGCGATGGGCGACCTCGACGAGATCGAACGCACGCTCGATACGCTCAAGCCGACCGTTTCGCGGCTCAGGCACAAGATCGAGGCGCTGGTGCCGCAGGGCATGCAGCGGATCCGCCACCTGGAAGACGGCGACGACCTGGACATCGACGCCGCCGTGCGGGCGATGATCGACCTGCGTTCCGGCCGCCAGCCTGATCCTCGGGTGATGATGCGCAATCGCCTGCACAACCGCGATGTCGGCGTGCTGATGCTGTTGGATGTGTCGGAATCGGCCAACGACGCCGTGCCGGGCGGCGACGAAACCATTCTCTCGCTGACGCGCAAGGCCTGCCTGGTGCTCGCCGAGGCGTTGGAGAAGATCGGCGACCCGTTCGCGCTGCACGCCTTTTCCTCCGATGGACGCCACGATGTCCGATACCAGCGCATCAAGGATTTCAACCAGCCCTACGACGACACCGGCAAGGCGCGCCTTGCCGGCATGACTGCCGGCTATTCGACTCGCCTGGGTACCGCGCTGCGCCACGCCGGCGGTTTCCTGCGCCATCTGCCGCAACAGAAGAAGCTGTTGTTGGTGATCACCGACGGCGAGCCCGCCGATGTCGACGTGCGCGATCCGCAGTACCTGCGTTACGACGCGCGCTATGCCGTGGACGAATTGCGTCGGGCCGGGATAGTGACCTACGGATTGAGTCTGGACCCCTATGCCGACCAGTATGTCTCGCAGATTTTCGGTATCGGGCGGTATGCGGTGGTCGACCACGTCGAGCGTCTGCCGGAGAAGCTGTCGACGCTTTACATGGGACTGACGCGATGAACCCGATGAACATCGAGCTGCGTACCTTCGTCTTCATCGACGCGTTGCAGCCGCAGCTCGCGTCTTATCTCGCCACCTCCTCGCAGGGGTTCCTGCCGATTCCGGGCGATGCCTGTCTGTGGGTCGAGGTCGCGCCCGGCATGGCGGTCCATCGCCTGTCCGATCTTGCGCTCAAGTCGACGAATGTGCGCATGGGGCAGCAGGTGGTGGAGCGTTCCTTCGGTTCGATGGAAATCCACTTCCGTAACCAGAGCGAGGTCAAGGCGGCGGGCGACGCGATTCTCGACCAGCTGGACGTGTCGGTCGAGCAGCGTATGGGCTGCAGCATCCCCTGGCTGGAAATCATCCGCGCGATCACCCCCGATCACGCCACCCTGATCAACCGCCAGCAGCGCTACGGCTCGATGATCCTGCCGGGGAAGTGCCTGTTCATCATGGAAACGCAGCCGGCCGGCTACGTCATTCACGCCGCCAACGAGGCGGAGAAGGCCGCCAACGTGACATTGGTCGACGTCAAGCCGTTCGGCAACTTCGGCCGTCTGACCATGATGGGCAACGATGCCGAGGTCGAGCAGGCGGCCGAAGCGGCGCGTCGTGCGGTCGAATCGATCAACCGGCGGGCGAGAGCCGTCGTACAGGCGGACTGAACATGCGCATCGACACCTTGGCCAAGCGCCTGATGTTCAACACCGTGCGCGTGGATACGGTACTGGAAGACGGCACCGAGGGGTCCGGGACGGGATTCGTGGTTGCGCACCAGGGTCCGCACGGGCTTCGCCGCTTCATCGTCACCAACCGCCATCTGGTGGAAGGCGTGCGCAGCGGCGGTCTGGTGTTCACGCAGGGACGCGACGGCCAGCCGTTGATCGGCACCCGTTTCGAGCTTGAGATCGAGGAATTTCCGCATGCGTGGTTCCTGCATCCCGACCCGGAAATGGATCTTGCGATCGTGCCGATGGCGCCGCTGGAACGCGCCGCGCGCGATCAGGGCGTGCAGCTCTACTATCATGACATAGACACCGCCCTGGTGCCCGATGCGGCCACCGTTAACGGTTTCGATGCGCTCGAGGAAATCCTCTTCGTGGGCTATCCCAACGGCGTATGGGATCACGTGAACCTGTTGCCGATCATGCGCCGAGGTACGACGGCGACGCCCATAGGCATGGATTTCGAGGGGCAGGCCGAGTTTCTCATCGATGCGGCCGTCTATCCTGGCTCCAGCGGCAGCCCGGTATTCCTGTACCGAGGCGAGGGCACGGCACAGGCCGGCGCTGCGCGCGCACCACTGTATTTTCTGGGCGTGATCGCGGCGGTGTTCTTCCGCGAGGAGGAGAACCAATTGGTGCCAGGGCCTGTTCCGGCCAGTCAAGGCGGCGCCACGGTGCGCCAGTCGGAGATGATCGACCTCGGCCTGGTCATCAAGTCCCAGGCAGTGGTCGGGCTGATCGAGGAGTATTGCCGGCGCTGGCGCGAGTAAGCGCCCGGCGCACGGTACGCCGCCTCAATTGGTGAACTTCACCAGCCGGCTGACCTGGATGTCGGAAATGAAGATCACGCCCGAATGCTTGTTGAAGAACGGCGTGAAGCCTTCGACGATCGGTTCCACCAGCGCTTCCGGCACGGCGGTGATGATCATGATCAGCACGTCGTCCTCGTTGAACATCACGTGCCCTTCGTAGAAGCCGTGGCTGCCCTTTCCGGATAGCTGGTTGACGATGGTGTAGCCCTTGACGCCGGCACGGTCGAGCAGGTCCGTGGCGAACTCCATATGCTCGCCTTCGAGGATGATTTCCAGTTTTTTCAGCGGATTGAGCTTCAGGTTTTGCATCGCGCTACTCTCTGATCAATGGGTGGAGGCGAGCGGTGCGGCGAGCGGCTCCGACCACTCGCGCCGTTCGTCGTCGAAGAGATGGATCTGTCCGCTTTCGGGGTCGACCACCACCAGCCTGACCCAGCCGTTATGGACCAGCGATTTGACGGGGGCGACCGCATTGAGCGCGTCGCAGGCGTGCGCGAATGGCGCTTCGATGACGGTGATCAGCCGCAACGGGTCGTGGTAGGGGCGGCCGTCCTTGAGCACGGTCTGTGCCGGCAGGCCGGTGCGCAGGTCGCCGATGTTGCCGCTCATGACCGCGAAGCGGCCGGCGACGTTGTGATACACCTTGCTGCCGCTGCCGTAGTGCTCGTTGTCGACGGCGGAAAAATAATGCTCCATGTTGATCCACTGGCCGACCACCAGCGGGCCGGTCAGGATGTTCTCGAGCAGGCGGCGGCGTGGGTCGAGGCGCCAGTCGTATGAGTGCAGGAAGGCGCGTCCGTCCAGTGAGTGGCCCTGGGTCATGCCGCGCCGGCCGATGATGAAATAGGCGTTGCGCGATAGCCCCCATTCGGGGCGGACCTGAGACCAGTCCAAGGCGTTGCGATGCACCAGCCGTTCCGCATGGTCGGGGTCGAGGCGGCGGGCGGATACCGGCGCAAGCTTGGGAGCGCGTTCCAGCGCGGACAGGCGCGAGGCGGCATGCAGTCCCTTGCGCAGCCGGTCGATGTACAGCAGATGGCCGGCTGGCAGCAGTTCGAGGTCGTGTGGCACGACCTCGTCGGTCGTGGTGTTGTGCAGCGCGGGGATGAACCAGGTGTCGTCGGGGATGTCGATGCCCTGTTTGCGCAGACGGCTGCGCACCTCGGGCTTGTTGGCCATGTAGGCCAGCGCACGCGCATTGTTGAGGCCGAGGTTGCCGCCGCAGGCGCCGCAGTCGAGTGCGGATTCGTAGGGATTGTTCTGCGACAGGCTACCGTGCCCGACCAGCAGAACGAAACGCGAGAAATTGCGCGTGAGGCCGATGGAGCTCAGGGCCTGGGTCACGAAGAGCACCTGTTCGCGCAGCGAGAAACCGATCCTGGCCAGCTGCTCCATCTGGCGCGCGGCCTCGTCGCGGTTGACGCGGTAATGTGCGCGCAGGCGCGTCAGCAGGGCGTCGAGCCGCGACCGGTCGATGTCCAGCCGCTCCAGCAGTCCGTCGCCGACGGGCTGGTGCTCGAGCGCGACCTCGCGCAGTTCTCGCACCACGTCGTCGGGGATGGCCTCGTCCGGCCGTCCGAGTTCCTGCCTGAGAGCGATCATGATCAGCGCGCGTTGAACGGCGCGCACGATCGAATCGGCCTGCTCGCTGGTGAGTTTGTCCAGCAGCAGTCGAGTGGCCGGCTTATGCGGCATCAGGCGCTCGCGCCAGCGGTTGTAGAGGGTCGGCGCGAGCGTCTTGCCGAACATGTCGAAGCCGAACAGCAGGCCCACGGCCTCCACCGTGGCGAACGGCGCGACGACGGATTCCTTGAGTTCGTGCAGGGCATGTTCGAGGGCGCTGATCGCGGCCGGCTCGCCGGCCTGCTGGTCGATACTCATTTCCAGGGTCAGGTTGCGCGGGGTGGCCACCGCCGGGCAGAGGTGGGCTTCGCTGCCCTTGCCGAGTTCGATGAAGCTCATCGGTACGCCGAAGAAGCCGGCGATGCCGAAGGTCTGGTAGTCGCCGATGGACTCAAGCTGGCGACGTAGCGGTTCCGAACGGGTGTCGATACAGAAAAGCGCCTGTGCGAAGGGGCGCTTGTCTGCCGTTTCGGGCGGTTGCATGCACAGGTCGCGCAGCAGCGATTGCGTGGCCGTGGCCTCCATGGCGCGCAGCCACAGCATGCCTTCGGCGCGCTCGAACTCGCCGAGCACGCGCAGCAACGCTTCCAGTTCGTCCTCGGAAAGGCGTTCGAGCGCGACGCCTGCGCCTTGGGCGAGCGTCCGCACGCGGGTGGCCTGCTGTGCGCTTTCCTGGGTGAGCAGAGCCTCGACATAGCGCGTGCAGAGCGCACGCGTGGCCTTGGCGTCGTTGCACAGCAGTGCCTCCTCGACCTCTAGCGCGAAGGCGGGCAGGATTTCGCCGCTGTGTAGTTCGTGCTGGAGGAAGGCGCGGTGGGTGTCGCGCTCGAGGTAGGCATGCATGGCCGGCGCGTCGATGCTGCGCCAGGGCAGGTGGCGTGCGTGCTCCTGCAGCAGGGCCAGGCTGAGCGACAGGCGCAGGGCGAGCAGGTCGACGAGATCGGCCGGATGGGTCTTCTGCCAGTGGTACTGCTTGGCATGCGAGCGCCAGCGGATGAAGCCTGACCAGCCATGCAGGCGCGTGAGTTCACGGGTGAAGTAGTCCACCCAGGCTGTTTCCGGAATCTGCAGCGCCTCCATGACCAGCGCGATCATGGTTTCCGGCTGCTGTGCGCGAGTCAGTAGTTGCTTCATGTCCAATCCGCGCAGCTTGAAGCGCAGATTGCGCAGCGCGAGCTGGCGCCAGGCGCGATACAGCCCCTGCTCCCGATCCGGCATGCCCCAGGCGGACTGTCCTTCGTCGAAGAAGTCCAGGCAGCTCTTGACCAGCAGTTCGTCCAGGGTCGTGCCGATGTCGGTGGCCAGCAGGGCATCGACGGATTCGTAGACCGGGCGGCTTTCGCCCAGGGTCGCATGCAGCAGGGTCCGCAGGCTGGCCTCGATGTCGCGCGTCGCGGCCTCTGCGTCTTTGCCGTGCAGCCGGCAGGCGACGTCGCGCGGGGTCGAGAGTTTGTTGCGGCGGGTCACCGGCGTTGCAATGCGGGTGGCGAGGTGCAGAAACAGCTTCCGGCCGTCCAGTCCCTGCGGCAGCGCCTGCCGGCGGCTGAAAGCGTCGATCTGCGCCGTCAGCGCGTCGGCGCTGATACCGCCCTCGGCGAGATAGCGCTGATATTCCCCGCGCGACAGGAAGCCGCGCGCATGGAACAGCGCTTCGCCGTGCGCGATGGCCTGTTCGAAGCGCAGGTGTTCGAGTCCATGCAGCGGGTTGTGGTGGATGAAGCTGCGCATCGGCCAGAAATTGGGGATGGCTTCGCCCGCGATATAGACCATCGAGCGAATCTTGAGCGCACGGGACAGGGGCAGGGTCATCTCAGCCTCCCTGCAGCAGGGTTGTGAGGAGCGCCACGCTGGCGAGCAGCAGTGCGGCCAGGGCGGCCACGAGCACATGGAGTTGCGGCTTGGCCAAGTCTTCGACGGCGGGCAGCGACTGCGGTTTGCCGAACATGAAGCTTTGCATCAGCACCACGGCCGCCCAGGTCCACAGGATCCAGACCGCCATGATGGCGGCGGCGATGGTCGGGTCGCTATGCAGGGCGATGCCCGTGAGTACGAAAAAACCGGGGAACACCGGGCTGGCCACGGCCGCCAGCGTAGCCAGCGTGAGGCCGCCCGCGAGGCGGGGCTGGTGCAGGTGAAGTCCGCCGTAGAGACCGCCGTAGGCGGCGCCGAAACGTCGTTCGAGCGCGCCGCCCACCAGTGCCATCAGGGCCAGCGGCGCGCCGAGACCGAACGCGGACAGCCAACCCGAAATGGAATCCGGGTGCAGGAGCCAGAGCATCGCGTAGGTCGAGGCGCCCAGGTAGGCGGTCCACAGGCGCAGATCGCGCGTGGCCAGCAGCCTTACGGCGTACAGCAGTGCGCTCAACAGCACCCACACGCGCAGCCAGTGCGGCAGGGCGGGGTCGCTACCCAGCAGCATCACGCCGACCAGCGGCCACAGCAGGAACAGTGCGGCGCGGATCGGCGCTGACTTGATCCGGCGGCCTAGCAACTGCACGAACAGCGCGCTGAAGGGGAACACTGGCAGGAACAGCAGGGCTACCACGAGTCGCGGCGTCAGTTCGGTCATCACAGCCACCTCAGCCAGCGGTTGAGTCGGGCGGACGCACGGAACAGCACGCGACCGAACAGAGAGTAGAAATCGCTGATATAAAGTTCGCGCGAAAGGTGCGTGTAGGCGGCAAGCCATATCACGCCTTCGCGCCGGTCGCCGCCGCGCCGGTCTGAGCGGTAGACCAGCAGCCAGCCCGCGAAGATGAACAGCGTGATCACGCCTACCAGGGCGTAGAACCAGGGCTGGGTGATGCCGGCCGCGTGATAGATGGCGAGGCGCATGTCTTCATCCGGATACAGGAGTACGCCGAAGGCGTAGCTGATAAGGGTGTATCCGACCACGATGATCAGCAGGGAAAAGATGGCCAGCGCGATCATGCGCCAGGGGTCGGGGGTTTCCATGCGATGGATCGAGTACAACAGCTGTGCGCCGGTCATCCAGCCGAAGAACAGCAGAATCACCGCACCCTGCTCCTGGAAGATATCGTTGCTCACGAACCAGTGCGCGAAGCCCAGCAGCAGCGCCGGCACCGCGACCGTGAGCAGCGCCATGGCCAGCCATGAGGGCTTGCTCGCGCTCGGCTGTCGTTCGACCACGAAGGTGTAGACGCTGTTCTTCGGCACGTTGTCGCTATGGCGGGCACTGCCGATGACGCCGCCGGAGCTCAGGAACAGCGTGCCCTTGAACAGCCCGTGGGCGATGAGATGAAAAATGGCCAGGGAGAATGCGCCCAGGCCGCACTCCATGATCATGAAGCCCATCTGCCCCATGGTCGAATAACCCAGCGATTTCTTGATGTCGTTCTGAATGAGCATCAGCATCGAGCCGATGATGGCGGTCAGCAGCCCGACCAGGAAGGCCCAGTGCAATACCGGGCCTGCGTCGATGAAGAGCGGCGCAAAGCGGTTGATGACGAAGGCGCCCGCATTCACGATGCCGGCGTGCATCAGCGCCGAGACCGGCGTCGGTCCTTCCATGGTGTAGGGCAGCCAGGTATGCAGCAGGAACTGCGCCGAGCGGGCGAAGGCCGACAGCACAATCAGCGCAGCGGCACTCATGACCACCGGGATGCCCGCGGCCGTAACCGAGGGATTGTCGCGCACCAGTTCGAACAGGTGGGGCAGATACAGAGTGCCGTAGGCGTGATACAGCAGCACGGCGGCGATCACGATGGGCAGGTCGCCGAGGCGGTAGGTCAGCAGGGTCCAGAGCGCATAGCGCTGGGCGCTGCGGCTGCGCGTCTCGAAACCGAGCAGGAAATACAGCAGTACACCGATCAGATGCCATGCGACCAGCAGCAGAATCAGATTGCCCGCCGTGACCATCAATATCAGCGAGGCCGTCATCAAGTCGAGCAGCATGAAGAAATGCGCGTAGCGGGGCTCTTCGGCCATGTAGCGCAGGGAGTAGAGATGCACCACCAGGCTGATCGCGGCGATGACCAGGGCCATCAGCGTGCCCAGGGGGTCGAGCAGCAGCAGGGGCTGGCCGCTTTGAGCGGTGGAGTGGTGCGGCGACAGCAGCTGTCCGGCGAACAGCACCAGCGCCGCCAGCAACGTGAGCACGCTGAAGGTCGCGCTGATCCGGCCCGCGCGCAGAGGCGTGCCGGCCGGCGCGAGCCTCACGGCTAGCGCCGAAACCAGCGGCAGGCAGGTGAGCAGCAAGAGCAGTACGTCCATCGGTCTCCCGTCCTTATTGTCTACCGGTCGACCGCCTGCCGGCGACCGGGTGCGCGTCCGCGTTCCTCTCTATAGCGGTTCCGGCGCCGTGTGGCCATGGCGCGCTGCCGTCCGGGTGGCGCCTGCCGACGCGGGACATGCCTAACGCAGGCTTATGCGAGCCATCAAATTGTGTTATGGAAACACGATAAATTATAGATGGATTTAATCTGAAATCGACGCATGGATGCAAGCCCTGGGGAAGTCGGGTAGTTGACGGCCTTGGCGTCCGGGACATGCGCGCGGGGTATGGCGTGGCGCCTCGATGCGTGCCGGTCTGCCTGGCGGACGATGGCTGCGCGTTGCGTGTGGAAAGCGGTATGATGCGGGTGGATTCGAGCGCCTGAGGGCGGCTCTGCGATATCGATGACGATCCGGACCAACTCGATAAGAACAGGAGATAATTGCATGAGCAGATGGACTGTGGTGACTGCCGGTGTGCTGCTGGCGTCTGGGGGTACGGCCTGGGCGGGCGAGGTCAATACCGCCATCGTCAACGCCGATCGTTATCTTTCGGTCGAGGTCGGGGGG
Source organism: Acidihalobacter prosperus (assembly GCF_000754095.2). Classification (NCBI taxonomy): domain Bacteria; kingdom Pseudomonadati; phylum Pseudomonadota; class Gammaproteobacteria; order Chromatiales; family Ectothiorhodospiraceae; genus Acidihalobacter; species Acidihalobacter prosperus. The sequence continues at coordinate 196,547 of NZ_JQSG02000006.1, read as the reverse complement.
TTGCAGCAGAACTATCGGGAAACCATGAACGGGACGGTGCCGGACAAGGAACAGGGTTTCATCCCTCGTATCGGCGTGGCGTATTCGCTGCTGGGGCTGGAATATCCTTTCCGCTTCACGCTGGGCGCCAGCTACGCCAGCGGCAGCACCCATTACATCGGCAGCCTGCAGAACGGCACGCCCTACGACAGCAATACCGGCAATCATATCCTCGACGCCCATGTCGGCCTGGGCTATGCCTTCGGCTTCGGCTCCTTCGCGCTCATCCCGGGCCTTGAATACGGCGAGCACAGTTGGGAGCGCAACATCAACAACGGTGCCTCGCCGGGCTATCAGGAGCGTTATGGCAACCAGTACATGGCGGCTACCCTGGAGGGGCAGTTCGCCCTGAGCCAGAGCACGGTGCTGAGCCTGTCCGGCGCCTACGGCACGACGCTGAATCCGACCATGACGAACGACAGCGTGCCCGGATTGACCTACTACCTGGGTAACCAGCCTTGGGCGCGGGTGGGGCTCGGTGTGGATTATGCAGCCTATCAGCATCTTCATATCGGCCTGAAGCTGAGTTATACGCGGTTCAAGTACGGCCGGTCGGCGACCTACACGGTGACGATACCGCCTTATGTCTACACGACCTCCGAGCCGGACAGCGAGACCCAGCAGACCGCGTTCAGTCTTACGATGAGCTATAACTTCTAGCCCGCTGCCCGGATTCGGCGCGGTGCCGTCGGCGGCGGCAGGAGGTGCGGTATGGGCGTGACGTTTCACGGGTTGCCTGCCGGGCTCGCGCTGGGTGTCGGCATGGTCTGCGCCTGGATGGCCGTGCTGGCGGTGCGCCGGGCGCCCTGGCGCAGATTCATCGCCGAGCCTGCACTGATCCATCTTTTTGTCGTCGCGGTGCTGTGTCTCGCGGCGCTTTGGCGCCTGCGGGTGGGCACCGCGCCCGAACTGGCCCTGCATTTTCTGGGAATCGCCACGCTGACCCTCATGTTCGGCTGGGCGTTGGCGCTCATGGCTGCCGCGCTGGCCGTGCTCGGCGGCGCCCTGGTCTGGGGCGCGCCGCTTGCATCGCTGCCGCTGGAGCTGTTCGCGGTCGCGGTGCTGCCGGTGGCGGTATGCTGGGGGCTCTATCGCCTGGTCACGCGCTACCTGCCCGCACACCTGTTCGTGTATCTCTACCTCTGCGGATTCCTCGGCGGTTTGCTCAGCATGCTGGTTAGCACCGTCGCCGTGGCGGGCCTGCTGGGGCTGGGTGGTCTCTACCCGCCGCAGCGGCTGATGCACGACTACTTGATGTACCTGCCTCTGCTGGCGTTGCCGGAGGGTCTGCTCAACGGCATGCTGCTTACCGCGCTGGTCGTGCTGCGGCCCGATTGGCTTTCCACCTACAGCGACGCGCGCTATTTGCATGGCAAATAGCCGTACGTTGCGGATTTGGCTAAGATTCAAGGGGATCGCCGCGTCGTGAGCGTGGCGGCGCATGTAAGACAACATCTGCGACTGAAAAGGGAGAAGGCCATGGTATTGAGTGGAAAACGTATGGTGGTCGGTGGCGTGGCAGCCTTGTTGCTGCTGAGCGGCAGCGCGGCGATGGCTGCGGGCGACATCGCCGCGGGACGGGCGAAGGCGGCGATGTGCATGAGCTGTCATGGCGCCCAGGGCATCAGCGCGGTGCCGACCTATCCGAATCTGGCCGGCCAGAAGGAAGCCTACCTGGTCAAGGCGCTGCACGAGTTCAAGGATGGCACGCGCAAGAACGCGACGATGAACGCGATGGTCGCGTCGCTCAGCGACAAGGACATCGACAACCTTGCCGCCTACTTCAGCAGCCTGAAACCGGGCAACTGCAAGTAGCCGCGGGGCGCCTGGCTCCGGATGGCGTGCGCGCCATCCGGGCTCGGCATCAGAACAGCGGGCCGCTGCCTGCGATCACGACGACGATCAGTCCCAGAACCAGATTGACGCCGATGAGCTGACGGATCTGGCCGAGCCGGCGCCCGGCTTCCGCGAAGTCCTCGGCCACGATCGCGCGGCGCATGCGCTTGAAGGGCGCAAAGAAGATGTGCGCGTAGAGGGCCATCATCACCAGCCCGATACCGAACATGGCATGGATGTAGGGCGCGCTCTTCATGCCGCCCAGGTAGGCGAACATCATCCAAAGGCCGGTGCCGAGCAGCAGCAGCACCGCGAGCCATACCCACGGAAAGAAGCGCGCGAAGGTCGCCTCCCACAGGCGCAGCCGCGGTGGCGGTTCGAGCACGGCGACGGCGGCCGGACGCAAGGCCATATAGGCGAAGAACATGCCGCCGACCCAGACGACGGCGGACAGCAGGTGCAGGGTGATCAGCAGCATCAGCATGGCGGTTCCTCGACGTATCGGCGCCCCGCGAAGCCGGGACGGCGCGGGCATTGTGCTTCAACGTACGACCGCCGGACAACCGGTCGCTGGCCGAGGGCTGTAAATCCTTATCCGATGGGTTAGAGTGCGCGTCCTTGGAACCGACACAGAGGTAGGCGTCCGTCATGGCTAACGACAACCTGATTGCACCTTCCATCCTTTCGGCGGACTTTGCGCGTCTGGGCGAGGAGGTCAACCACGTGCTGGCGGCCGGTGCCGACATCGTCCACTTCGATGTCATGGACAATCATTACGTGCCGAACCTGACCATCGGCCCGCTGGTCTGCGAGGCGCTGCGCAAGCACGGCGTGACTGCGCCCATCGATGTGCACCTGATGGTAAAGCCAGTCGATCGCATCATTCCCGATTTCGCCGCGGCCGGCGCCACCTACATCACCTTCCACCCCGAGGCCAGCGACCACGTCGACCGCAGCCTGCAGCTGATCCGCGACAGCGGCTGCAAGTCCGGCCTGGTATTCAATCCGGCCACGCCGCTGTCCTACCTCGAGTACGTGATGGACAAGGTCGACATGGTATTGCTGATGTCGGTGAACCCGGGGTTCGGCGGCCAGAAATTCATCCCGGCGACCCTCGACAAGCTGCGTCAGGCACGCCGCCTGATAGACGAGTCCGGGCTGCCGATCCGTCTAGAGATCGACGGCGGTGTAAAGGTGGACAACATTCGCCAGATCAAGGAAGCGGGTGCCGACACCTTCGTCGCCGGCTCGGCGATTTTCGGCGCCGGTCGCGACGAGGATGCCAATCGTTACGACAGCGTCATCGCGGCCATGCGCGACGAGCTTGCCAAGGCAGGCTGATGACATGTTGCAGCGTCCGAAGCTGATTCTCATCGATCTCGACGGCACCCTGGTCGACAGCGTGCCCGATCTGGCGTGGTGCGTGAACGAAACGCTGGATCGACTCGGCATGGCGCGGCACCCCGAATCGGCGATACGTCAGTGGGTGGGCAATGGCGTCGACCGGCTGGTCGAACGCGCGCTGGTCAACGATATCGACGGGATGCCGGAAGCCGATCTGCGCGCGCGCGCGCTGCCCATCTTCTACGAGCTGTATGCCGAACATACCGCCAAGCGCAGCCGTTTGTACCCCGGCGTCGAGGCGGGACTGGACGCGTTCGCGGCGATGGGCTGTCATCTGGGCTGCGTGACGAACAAGGCGGAACGCTTCACCCTTCCGCTGCTGGAGCAGCTGGGCATACTGGGGCGCTTCGGGCTGGTGGTCAGCGGCGACCAGTTGCCGGAACGCAAGCCCTCGCCGCGGCCTCTGCTGTATGCGGCCGAGCATTTCAGGGTCGCGCCGGGCGATTCCACCATGATTGGCGATTCCCGCAGTGATGTCGCAGCCGCTCGCGCGGCAGGTTTCCAGATTGTCTGCATGAGCTACGGCTACAACCATGGCATCGACATACGCGAGGAACAGCCGGATGCGGTGGTCGACGCCATGAACGAGATTCCGGCGCTGTTCGAGCCGCAGGCCGCCGGCTGATCCGGCGCATGCGCAGCCACTAGCCAAGCGCGCAGCGCCTGTGTTTATAATCGGGCTGCGGCAAGCGTTGCCGCAGAACCTCTTCGAAAGAAACGGGCATGGGCAATTTTCGAGTCAAAGCGATGTGGTGCACGATGCGATGGTGGCGCTGATCCAGCTTCGCCCCAATCGCACGCCCGCAAGCCAAGACTCGGAAGACCGCCATGAGCCCTGAACAGTTCGCCCAACTCGCCAAGCGCGGGTTCAATCGCATTCCTGTCGTCCGCGAGGTACTTGCGGATCTCGACACGCCCCTGTCCGCCTACCTCAAGCTTGCCGACGCCCCCTATACCTACCTGTTCGAGTCGGTGCAAGGCGGCGAGAAATGGGGGCGCTATTCCATCATCGGCCTGCCCGCGCGAGAGGTCGTGCGCGTGCACGGCCACGAGGTGACGCTTGAAGCGGCCGGGCAGGTGATCCTGCGCGAGCAGGTGGACGATCCGCTGGCCTGGATCGAGACCTTCCAGGCGCGCTACCGCGTGGCCGAGCGCGACGGTCTGCCGCGCTTCACCGGCGGACTGGTCGGCTACTTCGGCTATGACACCATCCGCTACATCGAGCCGCGGCTCGCCCGCGGCGCCGAAGGCAAACCGGATCCCATCGGTTGTCCGGACATTCTGCTCATGGTGTCCGAAGAGGTGGTGGTTTTCGACAATCTGAGCGGCAAGCTGTCCTGCATCGTGCACGTCGATCCCGACGAGGCGGGCGCGCACCAGCGTGCTGAGGAACGCCTCGCCGCGCTTGCGTACCGGCTGCGCGAGGCGAATGCTGGCTACCGCGCGCACCGTGCGGCCAAGCGTGTGGACGAATCCGATTTCGAGTCCAGTTTCTCGCAGGCGGGCTACGAGGACGCGGTGCGACGGATTCGCGAGTACATCGTCGAGGGCGACGTCATGCAGGTGGTGCCGTCGCAGCGCATGTCGATCCCGTTTTCGGCGCGCCCGCTCGACCTCTACCGTGCGTTGCGCCAGCTCAATCCCTCTCCGTACATGTACTGCCTGAACCTTGAGGATTTCCACATCGTCGGCTCGTCGCCGGAGATTCTGGCGCGGCTGGAGGACGACCTGGTCACCGTGCGTCCGATCGCGGGTACGCGGCCGCGCGGGCGCGATGAGGCCGGCGATCAGGCGCTGGAGGCGGAGCTGCTGGCTGACCCCAAGGAAATCGCCGAGCACCTGATGCTGATCGACCTCGGTCGCAACGACGTCGGCCGCGTCAGCGAGGTGGGATCGGTCGAGGTCACCGAACAGATGGGCATCGAGCGCTATTCGCACGTGATGCACATCGTTTCGCACGTGACCGGCCATCTGCGCCCCGGTTTGGGCGCGATGGACGTGCTGCGCGCCACCTTCCCGGCAGGGACCGTCAGTGGAGCGCCCAAGATACGCGCGATGGAGATCATCGACGAGCTGGAACCTGTGCGCCGCGGGGTCTATTCGGGTGCGGTCGGCTATCTCGCCTGGAACGGCAACATGGATACCGCCATCGCCATCCGCACGGCCGTGATCAAGGACGGCACGCTGCACATCCAGGCCGGCGGCGGCATCGTCTACGATTCGGTGCCTGCCACCGAGTGGGAGGAGACGCTGAACAAGCGTCGCGCCATGTTCCGCGCCGTCACCCTGGCCGAAGCCGGGCTCGACGGCTCGCACCGGTGAGGGAGGCCATACCATGCTGCTGATGATCGACAACTACGATTCCTTCACCTACAACTTGGTGCAATACCTCGGCGAACTGGGGGCTGAGGTGACGGTCCGCCGCAACGATGCGCTCGCGCCCGAAGACATCGAGGCGCTCGCGCCTTCGCACATCGTCATATCGCCGGGGCCCTGCACGCCCAACGAGGCGGGCATTTCGCTGGCCGTGATCGAGCGTTTCGCGGGGCGCATCCCCATCCTCGGCGTCTGCCTGGGGCATCAGTGCATCGGTCAGGTGTACGGCGGTCGCGTGGTGCATGCGCGCGAGATCATGCACGGCAAGACCTCGCCGATTCATCACGCCGACCGCGGCGTGTTTGCCGGTTTGCCGGAGCCGATGCAGGCGACGCGCTACCACTCGCTGGTGGTGGCGCGCGACGGGTTGCCCGATGCGTTGGAGATCACCGCCTGGACCGAAAACGAGGCGGGCGGCTTCGACGAGATCATGGGGCTGCGTCATCGCGAGCTGGCGGTGGAAGGCGTGCAGTTCCACCCGGAATCCATTCTCACCCCGGAAGGGCATGCGCTGCTGGCCAATTTCTTGCGGGTCGACTCGCCGCGGAGGGCCGCCGCATGACCCTCGCAGAAGCCATTGCGCGACTGCTTGCGCGCGAGGATCTGGGTACCGCCGAAATGACCGATGTCATGGGTCTGATCATGGGGGGCGAGGCGACGCCGGCGCAGATAGGGGCCTTCCTCATGGGGCTCGCGATGAAGGGCGAAACCGTCACCGAGGTGGCGGCGGCAGCGCATGTGATGCGCAGCCTGGCCACGCCGGTGAGCATCGATATCGAAGGCGTGGTGGACATCGTCGGTACCGGCGGCGACGGCGCGCGCACGTTCAACGTGTCGACCACCGCGAGCGTCGTGGTCGCGGCCGCCGGCGGCCGCGTGGCCAAGCACGGCAACCGTTCGGTCTCGAGTTCGTCGGGTTCCGCGGATGTGCTCGAGGCCATCGGCGTGCGCCTGGACCTGAAGCCGGAACAGATCGCACGCTGTGTCGAGCAGGTTGGCGTCGGCTTCATGTTCGCGCCCATGCACCATGCCGCCATGAAGCACGCCATCGGCCCGCGTCGCGAGATGGGCGTGCGCACGATCTTCAACGTGCTCGGCCCGCTGACCAACCCGGCCGGCGTGCACAATCAGGTCCTGGGCGTCTACAGCTCGCGATGGCTGGAGCCACTGGCCGAGGTGCTGCAGCGACTCGGTAGCCGGCATGTGATGGTGGTGCATGCCGAGGACGGGCTCGATGAGATCAGCATCGCCGCGCCCACGCGCGTGGCCGAATTGCGCGACGGCAGGATTTCGAGTTACCGCCTGACGCCGGAAGACTGCGGCCTGACGAGCGCATCCCTGGACGAGATCCGGGTCGAGGACCCGGCGGCCAGCCAGGCGATGATGGCGGGCGTGCTGGCCGGCGAGGCGGGCGCCGCGCGTGACATCGTGTTGCTGAACGCCGGTGCGGCGCTTTATGTGTCAGGGCGTGCCGCGAGCGTGTCCGAGGGCGTCGCCCAGGCCTCCGCCGCGATCGACAGCGGCGAGGCACGCAGGCGGCTCGACGCGCTCGCGCGCTTCACGCAGCAGCTGGCGGAGGCGACGGCGGAATGAATGCGCCTGCGCACGACATCCTGCGGACCATTCTGGCCCGCAAGGCGGAAGAGCTCGCTGAGCGCCGTGTGCGGCTGCCGCTTGCCGGACTGCGCGCGCGCCTCGATCAGGCGCCGCCCGTTCGCCCCTTCGCGGTCGCGCTCGAGACCAGTATCGCCGCCGGAAGGGCGGCCGTGATCGCCGAAATCAAGCGCGCTTCGCCCAGCAAGGGGCTGATCCGCGAGCATTTCGATCCTCCCGCGATCGCCCGCAGCTACGCCGCCGGCGGCGCCAGCTGTCTGTCGGTGCTGACCGACCGCGATTTCTTTCAGGGCGACGACACCTTTCTGCAGGCGGCGCGCCAGGCCTGCAAGCTGCCCGTGCTGCGCAAGGATTTCGTGATCGACCCGTATCAGGTCTATGAGGCGCGTGTGCTGGGTGCGGACTGCATACTGCTTATCGTCGCGGCGCTCGACGATGCGATGCTGGCCGATTGCCTCGCACTGTCCCGAGAGTTGGGGATGGATGCGCTGATCGAGGTGCACGACGCCGACGAACTGGCGCGCGCCCTGGCGCTGCCCGGCGGTCTGCTCGGCATCAACAATCGCAACCTGCGCACCTTCGAGACGCGTCTGGAGACCACCCTGGATCTATTGTCGCGCCTGCCTGCGTCGCGTCGCGTGGTGACCGAAAGCGGCATTCACGCGCCGGCTGATGTCGCGCGCATGCGGGCGGCTGGCGTGCACGCATTTCTGGTCGGCGAAGCCTTCATGCGCGCGGATGATCCCGGCGCGCAGCTCGCCGCGCTGTTCGACTGATGCCGCGCCGACATGCGCGCTGGAGGTGAACGAAGATGAAGGCCCGTGTCAAATGGTTGGATCACATGAGCTTCGTCGGCGAGTCCGAAAGCGGCCACTCCGTGGTCATGGACGGTGCGCCGGAGTTCGGCGGCCGCAATCTCGGCGTGCGTCCCATGGAGATGCTGCTGCTCGGCATGGGCGGCTGCTCCTCCTTCGACGTGGTCAATATCCTCAGGCGTGGTCGGCAGGCGATCACCGGCTGCGAGGTGCATCTTGAAGCCGAACGCGCCAGCGAGGAGCCGAAGGTGTTTACCCGCATACACGCGCATTTCGTGGTCAGCGGCCATGAGCTCAGCGAGAAACGCGTCGCTCAGGCGGTGCAGCTGTCGGCGGAGAAGTACTGCTCAGCGTCGATCATGCTCGGCCAGACCGCCGACATCACACACGACTTCGAGATCGTGTCGACCTGACACGCGGCTCGGGGATATCGGGAGACTGACATGCAACGTCCACCTGCGACGGGCGGGATGCGCCATCTGGCGTTGAACGTCATCAATCTGGAAGCCGCCGAGCGATTCTACGTCGATCTGCTCGGCATGGCGGTGGAATGGCGCCCCGACCCGGACAACCTCTATTTGTGCTCGGGCTGCGACAATCTCGCCCTGCATCGTGCACTCGATTCCGCGCACGCGGAATCCGGGCAGCGCCTGGATCATCTGGGTTTCATCCTGCGCAAGCCGGAAGATGTAGACGCCTGGTTCGAGTTCCTGCAGGCGCATGACGTGCCGATCGACAAGCCGCCGCGAACCCATCGTGACGGCGCGCGCAGCTTCTATTGCTTCGACCCGGATGGCAACCGGGTGCAAATGATCTATCATCCGCCCGTCGCCGCCGCCTGCGGCTGAATCGAGCATTACTTCCAGGAGGACGCAGCGGGTGCCCAAGGCCAAGCAGCGCAAGATCAAGCTCCATGGTTTCAACAATCTGACCAAGAGCCTGAGCTTCAATATCTACGACATCTGCTACGCGCAGACCGAGGAGCACCGGGCCGAGTACATCGCGTATATCGACGAGGTCTACAATGCCACGCGACTGACGCAGATCATCACCGAGGTGGCGGACATCATCGGTGCCAACATCCTCGATGTTTCCCAGCAGGACTACGAGCCGCAGGGCGCCAGCGTGGTGATGCTGATTTCGGAGGAGCCGGTCGTTTCCGAGCAGGTCGAAAACGTCGAGGAGCCGGGGCCGCTGCCGGAGACGGTGCTCGCGCATCTGGACAAGAGCCACATTACGGTGCACACCTATCCCGAGAGTCACCCGCAGGGTGGCATCAGCACCTTTCGCGCCGATATCGATGTGTCCACCTGCGGGCGCATCTCGCCGCTGCGCGCGTTGAACTATCTGATCCACAGCTTCGAATCCGACATCGTGACCGTGGATTACCGCGTGCGCGGCTTCACCCGCGACATCCGCGGCAAGAAGCACTACATCGACCACAAGATCAACTCGATCCAGAACTTCCTCGCCAGCGATACCCGCGAGAGCTATCAGATGATCGACGTCAACGTCTATCAGGAGCACATCTTCCATACCAAGATGCTGCTCAAGAATTTCGATATCGACAATTACCTGTTTGGCATGGGGCGGGGCGACTATACGGCCGCCGAGCTCAAGAAGATCGAGCGCCGCCTGAAGCGGGAGATGTCGGAAATCTTCTACGGCCGCAACATGGTGCGCGCCCGCTGAGCTGACTACAGGCCTTCGGCCGTCGTCGTCATGACCTTGGACACGATGCGCATCATGCCGCGTACGGGAGCGGGCAGCTTGGCCGCGCCGGCCGTGCGCGCCTTGTAGGCGTGGTGCGCCTCGTCCTCGCGCATCTGCGCGAGGACCGCCCGGCTGCGCTGGTCGTCCTGCGGCAGCTTCTGCAGGTGCTCGTCGATATGCCGCACCACCTGCTGTTCCGTTTCGTCGACGAATCCCAGGCTCCAGCGGTCGCCGGCGAGTCCCGCCAGGGCGCCGATACCGAAACTGCCCCAGTACCAGAACGGGTTGAGGTAGCTTTTGTGCGCTTCCAGTGCTTCGAGGCGCGATTCGCACCAGGCGAGGTGATCGTTTTCCTCGTCGGCGGACCGCTGCATCTGTTCGCGGATGCCGGCATCGCGGGCGGTGATGGCCTGCCCCTGGTAGAGGCCTTGCGCGGCGACCTCGCCGGCGTGGTCGACGCGCAGCAGGCGGCCGGCAAGCCGGCGCCCGGCCTCGTCGAGGTCGGCCTCGGGCAGCCCCGCGGCCGGGTTGGGTCGTCCGGTGGTCGGCGGCGTGGCATAGACCGTGCGCAGGGATTGGTCGATCGCGCCTATGAACCGGTCTAGCGGGCTGAGTTGTCGCATGGCGTTAGCCTAAGCGACGCTTCCGGATGCCGCAAGAGGCGCGTCGGGACCGGCGATGCGCCTGGCAATCAGGCTGACCGGATGCACGATGTCGACGGTCACGTCGGCGCGGCGCAGGGCGGCGCGCAGATGCAGGGCGCAACCGATGTTCGAGCTCACCAGCAGGTCGGGCGGTTGCGACGTCAGTTCGGATATCCGCTCATCCGCCAGGGCGTCGGCCATCTTGGGGTGATCGATCATGTGGCGTCCGGCCGCGCCACAGCAACGGCCCTCATGCGTCAATTCGATCAGCTCGACGCCGGGCAGGCGGGCGAGCAGGGCGTGTACCGCAGCCTCGCCGTGCATGGCGTGTTTCAGGGAGCAGGGCGTGTGCAGCGCGACGCGGAGCGGATCGTCCGTGTAGGCGATGCCTGACCAGTCGGCGCGCAGCAGAAAGCCGCTGATGTCCTCGGTGGCGCGCGCCATCCCGCGCGCGTCCTCGCCGTACCAGGAGACGGCGTCCTGCAGCGTCGCACCGCAGCCGCTCGCGGTGGTCAGAATGGGCAGGTCGTCGCGGAAGGCGGCCTGGTTGGCGCGCTGCAGCGCGCGTGCGGCGGCCGCGTCGCCGGCGTGCAGATGCAGCGCGCCGCAACAGGTCTGCGCGGCGGGGATGCGTACGCGGTAGCCGAGGCGTTCGAGAACCTGTTTGGCTGCGGCCAGCGTTTGCCGGTCGAACAGTTCGCCGGCGCAGCCGGTAAACAGCTGCACATCGGCGTCGCCCGGCGCATCGTCGGGCGACGATTGATCCATTTCGAGGAGTGTGGTCTTTTGCATGGGCGGGAGCAGGCTGTGTAGCCTGCCCGCGCCTGCAAGGCGGCCGTTGCCGGAAAGCCCGCGCAGACGCCCGGCGCCGCCGAGCTGCCAGGCCCGCAGGAGACCATGCGCAATGTTGCGGAAGCCGCGGCTGTGGGTGAAGCGCTGCAGGAGCCAGGCTTCGAGCGGTCTGGTTTTCGGGGCATCGCCGCGTGCTGCGAGCTCGCTCCGGGCGGCATCGAGCAGGCTTGCGTAGGGCACATGGGAGGGGCACATGGCCTCGCACGCACGGCATGTCAGGCAGCCGTCCAAGTGCGCGACCATACGCGCGTCGGCGGCGAGTTCGCCGCGTGCCATCGCCTGTATCAAGGCGATCCGGCCACGGGGCGAATCACCCTCGTCGCGCGTCTGCAGATAGGTGGGGCAATGCGGGAGACACAGGCCGCACTGCACACAGCTGTCCGTCGCCGCGAACCGTTCGGGATTTGCCGCAGCGCGGGCCTTGGGGACATTCATCGTCAACTCACCGGAGGTTCTTCATGCGTTTGTTTGCCTATGTTACCGCCTCGTGTGCCCTGTGCGCGTGCTGCGCCCCGGCGTTTGCCGCGTCGCCGCCGACGGGCTGGTCGGGCAACATCCAGCTGGGCGGCGTGCAGACGACGGGCAATACGCAATCGAGTACGGCCAACGGCAAGTTCAAGCTCAACTATCTGCGCGCGCCCTGGCAGAATACGCTGCGCTTCAGCGGCCTGTACGCCTCGAGCGACGGCACCACCAACGCCCAGAGCTGGGAGGGGTCGAATCAGACCCGTTATTCCTTCAGCAAGCATAATTACCTGTTTGGCCTGATCAATGCGCAGGCGGTGCGGTTCAGCGGCTACGACTACCAGGTGTCCGAGGTGGCGGGCCTTGGCCGGCGTTTGTACGATAGCGCTCGGCAGACGCTGGATGTCGAGATCGGTGCGGGTGCGCGACAGAGTCGGTTGACGGAAGGCGGTGCGCGCAGCGTAGGTATCGGTCGTCTGGGTCTGGGCTACGAGTTCGATATCACGGCCCATTCCTCGTTCACCCAGCATGTTTCCAGCGAAATCGGCGTGAACAACACCTTCGTCAAGGCCGTCAGCGCGCTCAAGATGAGTATCTATGGCGCCCTGAGTGCGAACCTGAGTTATACGATCAGCCACAATAGCAATGTCCCGGCGGGTACGCGCAAGACCGATACAATCTCTTCGGTCACGCTGGAATACGATTTCTAGCTTCTTACCTTTTCCCCGAGTTCGGAGTCCGAGATGAGTTACTACGAGCGGCATGTATTCTTCTGCACCAATCAGCGTGACAACGGCAAGGCCAGCTGCGGCGACCATGACGCCGCCGATCTTCGCGCCTATGCCAAGGAGCGCACCAAGGCGCTGAACATCGCCGGCGCCGGCCGGGTCAGGGTCAACATCGCAGGCTGCATGGGGCGTTGCGAGGAAGGCCCGGTGCTGGCGATCTATCCCGAGGGTGTCTGGTACACGTACGAGGACAAGGCCGATATCGATGAGATCATCGAGGAGCACCTGTGCCACGGACGCGTGGTCGAGGCCTTGAGAATATGAGCGCAATGATTGACAAGAATATTCTAATATTGTAATTTTAGCGTGTGATGTGAATCTGCGCCGGCGACGGCTTGGCTTAGCATCCCATCCTCCTTTGGTGGTATTGAGCGCGGCCGATGGCCGCGCTTTTTTTATGTCCGCGTGACGGGCCTTCCTGTGCGGGGCTTGACCGTTAAATCAGAATACAGTTATATATGGAGTCACTGATGTGGACCCAGCGTCCGCGTCGGTATCTCCCCTGATTCGTTCTTGAAGTTTTGAGGCGCGGTTTGTCCGCGCCTTTTTTTATGCGGGCTACTGCGCTTGCGCGCGCGTCCGGCGTCGGTTAATATTCGCCCCCTTTCTGTTGGGCGGCGGAGCGTGTGCGCCGCGCCGCGTAAGACCACATTCGGAGCAGCGAGACACGATGAAGACCTTTAGCGCAAAACCGGCCGAAGTGCGGCGCGACTGGTATCTGGTGGATGCCAAGGACAAGACCCTGGGCCGCCTTGCCACCGAGATTGCGCGCCGTCTGCGCGGCAAGCACAAGCCCGAATACACGCCGCATGTCGATACCGGCGACTACATCGTGGTGGTCAACGCAGGCCAGATCCGGGTGACCGGCGCCAAGACGAGCGACAAGATGTACTACCGGCACACCGGCTACATCGGCAACATGAAGTCGGCGAGCTTCGAAAAGATGATGCAGAAGGATCCCACCAAGGTGCTTGAGCTCGCGGTCAAGGGCATGCTGCCCAAGAACCCGCTGGGCCGCGCCATGCAGAAGAAGCTCAAGGTTTACGCCGGTGCCGAGCACCGCCATGTGGCGCAGCAGCCCGCGCCGCTCGAACTCTAACGTATCAGGAAAGATTCATGGCACTGACTCAGTATTACGGTACCGGTCGTCGCAAGAGCTCCGCGGCGCGTGTTTTTCTACGTCCCGGCTCGGGTTCGATCACGATCAATACCAAGCCCATCGACGAATACTTCGGGCGCGAGACCGCGCGCATGATCGCGCGCCAGCCGCTGGAGGCGGTCCAGCTGAGCGACAAGTTCGACGTCAAGGTCACGGTCGAGGGTGGTGGTTCCAGCGGCCAGGCCGGCGCCATTCGTCTCGGTATCGCACGCGCGCTGCAGGTCTACGACGAGACCCTGCGCGCAGAGCTGCGCCGCCATGGCTACCTGACGCGCGATGCGCGCGAGGTGGAGCGCAAGAAGGTCGGCCTGCGCAAGGCGCGTCGCGCGACCCAGTTCTCCAAGCGCTGATCCTGACCGATCGACCTGTTATTTGGGGGATCGTCTAGCGGCAGGACTACGGACTCTGACTCCGTCAACCTAGGTTCGAATCCTAGTCCCCCAGCCAACGCAAAGGCCCCGTTCCGCGGGGCCTTTTTATTGCCCGGCGGAAAGGCTTTTGGGGAGCCGGCGTCGCCGTGCGGAGACGCCGGCGGCGCGCGCCGGGCTCACTTATGTTGCATTTTTGTTACATGAGTGCACATATGTGTGTTTTTCGCAAAAAAATCCTTGCTTGTGTGTCGTTCGCCGCGTATAAAGGCCCAGTCCTGCAACACAGGGCTTGTTGACAACAAAATTCGCAAGGAGTCATGACTCATGAAGAAAACCCTGATCGCTGCCGCGGTGGGCGCGGTAATTGCGGCCCCTGCCATTGCGCAGGCGGATGTGACCCTGTACGGCAAGTTCGAGGCCTCCCTCGACTACCTCAACACCAACACCACCAATGGTGTGACCAACGGCAGCTCCACCAGCAAGAGCATCTCCGGGTTCTCCCTGAACAGCTCGCGCTGGGGCATCAAGGGCTCGGAGGATCTGGGCGACGGTCTGCGCGCCCTGTTCCAGGTCGAGAGCTCGATTTCAAGCAACGCCAAACCGCAACTGGGCAACCGCAATACCTTCGTCGGCATCGCCGGCGGCTTCGGCACGGTGATCGCCGGTCGTCACGACACGCCGATGAAGAGCCTGGGCCGCGCGGTCGACCTGTTCGGCGATCAGATCGGCGACAGCCGCAACCTGATCAGCGGCAAGTACAACGGCAGCGTGGGCTTCGAYCWGCGCGTRCCGGAYRTGRTCGCCTACGTGACCCCGCAGATGGGCGGCTTCAAGGCCGTCGCGCAGTACGGCTTCGACGGCGGCGTGAAGAGCGGTTCGCTCTACAGCCTGCTGGGCGAATACAAGATGGGCCCGATGATGGTCGGTCTGGCCTACGAGAACCACGGCAAGGGCCTGTACAACGGCGCCAAGCCGGAAACCGGCCTGCGTCTGGCGGGCAGCTACAAGCTGGGCGCCTTCAAGCTGGTGGGCCTGGTCGAGCAGCTGACCAACCTGGGCGGCTACGAGTACGTGGGCAACAACACCGCGAACCCGAAGGCCAAGGCGACCGTGTACGGCGTCGGCGGCAAGTACACCATGGGTTCGAACGCGCTCAAGGCGCAGGTGTACCAGTCCAACCCGGACGGCAGCAACAACAACTCCACGATGTGGGCCGTGGGCTTCGACCACACCTTCAGCAAGCGCGTGATGGCCTTCGTCGACTATGCGCAGATGACGAACCAGAACGGCGCCAAGATGAACGTGTGGGGCGGCGGTCACAGCGCGACCTACGTCAACGCCAACAACAGTGCCGCCTCCATCTCGGTCGGCCCTGGCAAGAACCCCTATGCCATTTCCACCGGCATGATGATCAAGTTCTAAGCCTGAGCGGCCAGAACTTGATCCGGGACGGGCGCCTTCGGGCGCCCGTCTTCGTATGGGCCGCCCGCAAAGGCAATTCCAGCATGGCGCGCGGCTTTTTGTTTGCGGTCGATCCCCGTATGCTTGGCGCTTTGTGTCCGGTCCGCCCGCAATGTCCGAACGTATCCGCGAGATTCCCTACAACTACACCTCGTTTTCCGATCGCGAAATCGTGATCCGTTTTCTCGGCGAGGCGTTGTGGGAAGTCCTCGACCGACTCCGCGCCAGCCGCCGCACCGGCATTTCCGCACGCATGCTGTTCGAAGTGCTCGGCGACATGTGGGTGGTGACGCGCAATCCCTACATCCAGGACGATCTGCTGGGCAACCGCAAGCGCCTGGGTCAGCTGATCGAGGCCATGCGCCACCGCCTGGACCAGATTGTGGCGCGGGCAGAGGGGAATGAGGACGCGTTGAAGCTGGCCGAGGCGGCGCGCGCAGCGGTGGCGCGTTTCGCGGAGGGTTTTCCGGCGGAGCGCAAGCGTCGCGCCCGGGCGCTGCGGCGCTTTGCGCGGCATACACGACGCGACAACATCGACTTCGGCGGACTTGCACGCGTATCCCACGTCACCGATGCCACCGACTGGCGCGTCGAACTGCCCTTCGTGGTACTCGCGCCGGACAGCGAGGCGGAGATGGCTGCGCTGGTGCAGGACTGTATCGCACTGGGCCTGACGGTGATCCCGCGCGGCGGCGGTACCGGCTACACCGGCGGCGTGATTCCCCTGACTGCAGACAGCGCGGTCATCAACACCGAAAAGCTCGAGGGGCTTTCCGAGGTGCGTACCCTGGATTTGCCGGAAGGGCCTTCGCAGGTGCCCACGGTGCGCGCGGAGGCGGGTGTGGTGACCAAGCGCGTATCCGAGCTTGCGGCCGCGCACGGCCTGGTTTTCGCGGTGGACCCGACCTCCCAGGATGCCTCGACCATCGGCGGCAACGTGGCCATGAATGCCGGCGGCAAGAAGGCCGTGCTGTGGGGCACCACCCTGGACAATCTGGTGTCCTGGCGCATGGTGACGCCGGAGGCGGAGTGGCTGGAGGTTGAGCGGCTCGACCACAATCTCGGCAAGATCCACGATCAGGAGACGGTGCGTTTCCGCGTGACGCGCTACCGCGCGGACGGCAAAACGCCGCGCGGCAAACCGGAAATCCTGAGTTTCGCGGGACGCAGTTTCCGCAAGGCAGGACTCGGCAAGGACGTGACCGACAAGTTTTTGGGCGGCCTGCCGGGTATACAGAAGGAAGGCTGCGACGGCCTGATCACTTCGGCGGTTTTCGTGCTGCATCGGATGGCGGCGCATACGCGTACCGTGTGCATGGAGTTCTACGGCGCCGATCTGCACCGCGCGGTGCCGGCCATCGTCGAGATCAAGGATCTGCTGGACGCCGATCCGGACGTGGCGCTTGCCGGCCTGGAGCATCTGGACGAGCGTTACGTGCGCGCGGTCAAGTACACGCCGAAGGGCGCGCGCGGCGAGCGCCCGAAGATGGTGTTGATCGCCGACATCGCCGGCGACGACGAGGATGCGGTCGCGCGGGCGGCTTCGCGCGTGGTGCGCCTGACCAATCAGCGCGACGGTGAGGGCTTCGTGGCCGTGAGCCCCGAGGCGCGCCGCCGATTCTGGGCCGACCGGGCGCGCACCGCGGCGATCGCGGCGCACACCAATGCCTTCAAGATCAACGAGGACGTCGTGATCCCGCTCGAACATCTGGCGGCCTACAGCGAAGGGGTCGAGCGCATCAATATCCGGCTGTCGATCGGCAACAAGCTGCGTGTGATCAAGGCGATGATCGACTGCCTGCAGGGCGATCTGCCCGAACTCAAGCGGGTGTCCGGTTATGAGGCCAGCGACGAAGGCGAACGCCTGCTGAACGTCAAGCGCACGGCCGCGCTGGCGCACCTGCGCGCGGTCGAGGGCCGCTGGCGCGGCCTGCTGGCGTATGCGGAAGCGCCGGCCGCGGACCACCCGGCGTGGCTGCCGGATGCGGTACGTGCACGTGTGCGCGAGGGCGATACGCTGATGCGGCTGATGCTGCGCCGCGACCTGGTGGTCTCTTACCGCGCCGAAGTCGAACGGCCGCTCAAGGAAATCTTCGACGGGCGCGAATTCGAACCGTTGTGCGTACGCCTCGACGGCATCCATCGGGAGATCCTGTCGAGCCGGCTGTTCGTCGCCCTGCACATGCATGCCGGCGACGGCAACATTCACACCAACATACCCGTCAATTCCAACGATTACGCGATGATGCGCGAGGCCGAATCGGTGGTCGACGAGATCATGGATCTGGCCAAGTCCCTCGACGGCGTGATTTCGGGCGAGCATGGCATCGGGCTGACCAAGATGCAGTATCTAGAACCCGAGGCCATCGAGTCCTTCGCCGCATACAAGCGCCGGGTGGACCCGGAGGGGCGTTTCAATCGCGGCAAGCTGATGCCCGGCTCGGGCCTGACGCGCGCGTACACACCGTCGCTGCGGCTGGTCGAACAGGAAGCGCTGATCCTGGAGGCGAGCGAGCTCGGCGACCTGAACAACGACATCAAGGACTGCCTGCGCTGCGGAAAATGCAAACCCGTCTGCACGACCCACGTGCCGCGGGCGAACCTGCTTTATTCGCCGCGCAACAAGATTCTGGCGACGGGCCTGATCGTGGAGGCCTTCCTGTACGAGGAGCAGACGCGACGCGGTATTTCGCTGCACCACTTCGAGGAAATGAACGACGTCGCCGACCATTGCACGGTCTGCCACAAATGCCTCAACCCGTGCCCGGTAAACATCGATTTCGGCGACGTCAGCGTGCGCATGCGCCACATCCTCAAGCAGCGCGGCAAACGTTCGCCCAGCCCGGTGACGGCCCTTTCCATGGCCTTCCTCAACGTCAAGGACCCCGCGACGATCCGTCTGTTGCGCAAGGTGGCCGTCGAATGGGGATACCGCGCGCAGCGCTTCGGCCATGGCATGTTCCGGCGGCTGGGGCTGCTGCGCAACCAGCGCCTGCCGGCCGCGACCACCGGCCGGCAGGCCTTGCGCGCGCAGGTCGTGCAGTTCGTCAAGAAGCCCATGCCCGGGGCGCTGCCGACGCGTACCATGCGCGGTCTGCTGGGGCTGGAGGACTCGAGCCTGGTCCCGGTGCTGCGCGATCCGTCGACAACGACCGACGAATCCGAAGCGGTGTTCTATTTTCCGGGTTGCGGCTCGGAGCGGCTGTTCAGCCAGATCGGACTCGCGACGCTGGCCATGCTGTACGAGGTCGGCGCGCAGACGGTGTTGCCGCCGGGCTATCTATGCTGCGGTTACCCGCAGACCTCCACCGGCGATGTCGAGAAGGGTCGGCAGATCACGACCGAGAATCGGGTGTTGTTCCACCGCGTGGCGAACACGCTCAACTATCTCGATATCAAGACGGTGATCGTGTCCTGCGGCACCTGCATGGATCAGTTGCTCAAGTACGAGTTCGAGCGGATTTTCCCGGGTTGCCGCCTGCTGGATATCCACGAATATCTGATGGAAAAGGGCGTCAAGCTGGACGGTGTCGAGGGCGTGCAATACCTCTATCACGACCCGTGTCATACGCCGATGAAGACCTACGACCCCCTCTCTGTCGCCTCCGGCCTGATGGGGCAGGCGGTCGGTCTGTCGGACCGCTGCTGCGGCGAGGCCGGCACCTTCGCGGTCAGTCGCCCCGACATTGCCACGCAGGTGCGCTTCCGCAAGGAGGAGGAGATCCGCGGCGGCATTCGCACGCTCACCGGCGCCGAACGCGCGGAAGCCGGCAACGTCAAGATGCTCACGAGTTGCCCAGCGTGTCAGCAGGGTCTGTCGCGCTATGCCGAGGATACCGGGCTGGACACCGACTATATCGTGGTCGAACTGGCCCGCCACCGCCTGGGAGAGGCCTGGGCGGAGGGATTCGTCGAGCGCGTGCGCAACGGCGGTATCGAACGCGTGCTGCTTTAGGCGGCAATGCGCGTGCCGCTAGAGCATGCGGCTCAGATGATGGGAGCGGATGGCGTAGCCGGCGCGCAGGTAGAAGCGGTGCGCGTCGAAGCGCTGCACCCCCGAGTCGAGCACCAGTTGGCTGCAACCCGCTTCTCGGGCGGTCTGCTCCAGCCATTCGAGCAGGCGGCGGCCGTGTCCCTGCGAGCGTGCGGTCTGGTCGGTCACCAGGTCGTCGACATAGAGAAAACGGCCGATCGCCAGGTTTTCGTTCAGCCGGAAGCCCGCGACCGCCTGCACGTCGCCCTCGTCCTCCAGCAGCGCCAGGCGGAATCCGCCCGCCATCTGGCGGCGCACGCGCGTCACGAATTCGTCCGCCGCCAGGTGCGGGCGAAGCTGCGACATCACCGCGAAGCCGCGAGCGATGTCCTCGTCGCTGTGCGCCTCGCGGATGCGATTCACTTGAGCGTCTCGATGCCCTGGGCGGTGCTCAGCAGCAGCACGTCGGCGGGACGCGCGGCGAACAGGCCCACGGTGACGATGCCCGGGATCATGTTCAGCTCGCCTTCGAGCTTGACCGGGTCCATGATCTCGAGGTTCTGGATGTCGAGGATCAGGTTGCCGTTGTCGGTGGTGAAGCCTTCCCGCAGCACCGGCTTCCCGCCCAGTCGAACCAGCTCGCGGGCGACGAAGCTGCGCGCCATGGGAATGACCTCGAGCGGCAGGGGGAAGCGGCCGAGATAGCTGACCAGCTTGCTCTCGTCGGCGATGCACACGAAGCGCTCGCTGGCGCCGGCAACGATTTTCTCGCGGGTGAGCGCGCCGCCGCCGCCCTTGATCAGGTGCAGCTGGCGGGTGGCTTCGTCGGCGCCGTCCACGTACAGCGGCAGCGCGCCGACGGCGTTGAGGTCGAACACGGGGATGCCGTGCGATTTGAGACGCTGCGCGGAAACTTCCGAGCTGGCCACGGTGCCGTCGATGCGGCCCTTGATGCCGGCGAGCAGATCGATGAAGTGATTCGCCGTGGAGCCGGTACCGACACCGACGACCATGCCGTTCTCGACATAGGCCAGCGCGGCTTCGGCCGCGGCGCGTTTCATTGCGTCCTGATCCATCTGTACTCCAGGTCCTTGGTGGTTTTCGGCATCATACCCGGATCGGGCGAGCGGCCGGAAGCGGGGGCCTATTGCGGGGTGTCGGCGCGGCCTGTATCGTGCGCCGATGGACGATTACGTACGACGCATCCTGACCGCCAAGGTCTACGACGTGGCGCGGGAAACGCCGTTGGATGCGGCGCAGAGCCTTTCCCGGCGCATCCGCAATCAGGTGCTGCTCAAGCGCGAGGATCTGCAGCCGGTCTACAGCTTCAAGCTGCGTGGCGCGTACAACATGATCGTCAACCTCAGCGAGGCCGACCGCGCGCGTGGCGTGATCACCGCTTCCGCCGGCAATCACGCGCAGGGCGTGGCGCTGGCCGCGCGCCATCTGGGTGTGCGTGCGGTCATCGTCATGCCGCGCACCACGCCCTCCATCAAGGTCGACGCAGTGCGCGCCCACGGCGCCAAGGCGGTGCTCGAGGGCGACGATTTCGATGCGGCGTTCGCGCACACGCAGAAACTGGTGGCCGAAGAGGGACTGGTCTTCATCCCGCCGTTCGACCATCCGGACGTGATTGCCGGTCAAGGCACCATCGCCGTGGAGCTGATGCGCCAGCATCGCGATCCCATCGACGCTATCTTCGTGCCGGTCGGGGGCGGCGGCCTGATCGCCGGGATCGCGGCCTATTTCAAGTCGCTCAGCCCGCAGACGCGGATCATCGGCGTCGAGCCGGACGATGCGGCTTCCATGCATGCGGCGCTGCGCAGGGGCCGGCGCGTCAGGCTCAAGCAGGTGGGCATATTCGCCGACGGCGCCGCCGTTCGCGAGGTCGGGCGCGAACCCTTCCGTCTCGCCAAGCAGTATGTCGACGAGGTGTTGCTGGTCGATTCGGACGAGATCTGCGCGGCCATCAAGGACATCTTCGACGAAACGCGGGCAATTTCCGAGCCGGCCGGCGCGCTGGCGCTGGCCGGGCTCAAGCGTTGGGTTGCGCGCGAAGGCGCCGTGGATCGCACGCTGGTGGCGATCAACAGCGGCGCGAACATGAATTTCGACCGCTTGCGGCACGTGTCCGAGCGCGCCGAGATCGGCGAGCGCCGCGAGGCCCTGCTGGCCGTCACGGTGCCCGAGCGTCCCGGCAGCTTCCGCAAGTTCTGCCGCGTGCTAGGCCGCCGCGCCATCACCGAGTTCAACTACCGCTATTCCGACCCGGATACCGCGCAGGTGTTTGCGGGCATCCGGCTGAGCGAGGGCGATGCCGAGCGCAAGGCCATCGTCGAGCGTCTGGAGGCGAAGGGGTATCCGGTACTCGATCTCACCGATAACGAGATGGCGAAGCTGCACATGCGCTATATGGTCGGCGGGCGAGCGCCGCTGGCGGACAACGAAATGCTGTACCGCTTCGAGTTCCCGGAACGCCCGGGGGCGCTGCTGGAATTCCTGCTGCGCATGGGCGCGGCCTGGAACATCAGCCTGTTCCACTACCGCAATCACGGCGCCGCGGACGGCCGCGTACTGATCGGCATGCAGGTGCCGCCGGAGGAAAAGCCGTTGGTCGCGAACTTTCTGGAGGACCTGGGCTACCCCCACTGGGAGGAAACCCAGAACCCCGCCTACCGGCTGTTCCTGGCCTAAGCGTCCAGGGTCTGTTTACGCGACGGGGTGACAGGCACTAGCGCCCCTTCTGCGCCAAGGCCTCTTCGTTGAAGGCCGAGTCGATGGTTGCGATCACCTTTTCCACGATCCGAAAGCCTTCGACCGGGGCGTCGTCTGCCATGTACTTGAGGCGCAGCCGCCCTAGCGAATTGATCACCTGCACCCGTTCGGGCAGCGCCGCGTCGGCGTCGTCGATGGCGAGGCGTTCGGCCAGACAGGCGACGATCTCGCCGGCATAGGCGTTGGCATGCCCGTCTGTTCGGGCCTTGCCCAAGGTCTCGGCGGGAGTGCCGTCGAGTATCGGATAGCCGCTATGGCGGTCCAGATAGGTCAGCAGTTCCGATAAGGTCATGGCAAATCTCCTTTGCGTGGCGGGGCTCAGGTTGCGAGCTGCCCTTCGGACAGTGGCGTAGCGCAGGTCTCGCCGACGCGTTGCAGGTAATACATGAGGTCGATCGGCAGCGCGATGCCGTCATGAATCTGAATGGGGTAGAGATCGGCCGCGAGCAGCAGGTCGGCAATGCTGATCTCGCCCATGTAGAAGCGCCTTTGCGCCAGATGCCGCGCCAGTTCGTCGAGACGCGAGAGCTGGCGCAGTTGTGCGTAGCCATCGTAACGGTCGTTGGCCAGCGCTTCCAGCGACATGCCGAAACGCGCCTCGACCTCGGCCTTGTAGGCCGCCAGGATGGCGGGATCGCCGCCGATGTCGCGATAGGCCGGGCGGATCGGCGCATAGAGCCTTTCCAGCACGTGGTGCACGCGCACGCGCCATTCGAGCAGCGCCGTCCAGGCCGCTGCGTCGATCCGCCCCGAGACCAGCGTCGGCCCGTCCGGGAAGAATTCGTCGATCCGCCACAGGATATCGGTCGAGTCGGTCAACAGTCGTCCGTCGTCGAGGCGTAGCAGCGGCACCTGTCTCGCGACGCCAAGCTCGAAGAAGGTCTCGTCGTCGTCGTAGGCCAGGGCCTGATCCGCATAATCCACGCCCTTGTAGCCGAGCGCGAGGCGCACGCGCTGCGACTCGGGCGAAGACCAGAAATGATAGAGCGTCGGCACCATGCCTATTCCAGGGCCAGGATCGCATCCCAGTGGCGCTTATCCACCGGCAGGATGGACAGCCGGTTGCCCTTGCGCAACAGGGGCATGTCGGCCAGTTCCGGGCGCGCGCGCAGTTCCGCCAGGGTGATGATGCGGCCGAGCTTGCGCTCGAATTCGACGTCCACGAGATACCAGCGCGGTGCATCCTGGCGACTCTTGGGGTCGTAGTACTTGGCTTCGGGGTCGAAGGCCGTGGGGTCGGGGCGCGCCTCGCCGGCGATGCGCATGATACCGGCCACACCGGTAGGGTCGGCGTTGGAGTGGTAGAACAGCGCGAGATCGCCCGGGCGCATGTCGTCGCGCATGAAGTTGCGTGCCTGATAGTTGCGGATGCCGTCCCAGGGTTCGCGTTCGACCCGCTCCAGGTCGTCGATGCCGAAGGCCTCGGGTTCGGATTTCATCAGCCAGTACTGCATGGGTCCGCCGTTTCGTGATGCAAGTGGCCGGCAGTATAAACCAAGGTGCGCTATGGCAAGCCAGCGGCGCCGGTTTCCAGTCGCCGGGCGCCGGCAGGCAAGACGATGCCTGCGAGCGGGACGTCCCAGGGTTCGCTCGCCAGGATATTGACCTCCTGGAAGTCGTAGGCGAGCCCGATCAGCGGCGGGCGGCGCCAGCGTCGATGAAGGCGCTGATAGGCGAATGTGCGGTCGTAAAAGCCGCCCCCCATGCCAAGCCGGTTGCCCGCGCGGTCGAAGCCGACCAGCGGCGTCAGCACCAGATCCAGCGCGCGTGCTTCCAGTCGATGTCGGGGGTGGGCGGCGGGTTCGGGGATGCCGAAACGGTTGCGGCGCATGGGCATGCGTGGATGCCAGCGTTGGAACCAGAGCCGTCCATCCGGCGCGAGCACGGGCAGATAGACCTGCTTGCCGGCCGCGAGGGCGGCCAGTAGCGCCGGGCCGGCATCGAGTTCGCCGCCGACCGCGTGATAACCCGCAATGCGTTGTGCGGCGCGGAACCAGGGAGTTTTGACAAGATGCCTGGCGACGCGCTGCGCGGCGAGCTGGCGTTCGGCCGCGGAAAGGGCGGCGCGCCGGCGTCTGAGGGTGCTGCGGAGTCGGTCGCGCGCAATCATGGAAAAAAGAGGACACGCTCCGTAGGTGCCGTGGTGACCTTCGACCTTGAACCAGGGGTTCAAGTGGGAGCGTCGGCAGCGAACGTAGGCTTTCCGCAAAGCGCGGACATGCGCATGTTCTCCGCAAACCGGCTCCCCGGGTAAAAAACTAGGCTCAAGGGTACTACCCGGTCACTCACGAACACCACAGAGGTGTCCTGGCGCCCACTATATCACGAGCCCTGTGCGGTGCCGTTAGTTTCCGTCGCGCCGATGCGCTCGAGGGTGACCGCGACGGTGGCGTCCAGGCTTTGCAGGCGTGCAGCCAGCGCCCGATCCGACAGCGACTGCGCGGTTTTCTGCTGCATCAGCTCGTGGATCAGATTCAGCGCGGTCATCACCGCGATTCGCTCGCCGCCGACGATGCGGCCGGTCGAGCGGATGTCCCGCATGCGTCCGTTGAGGGCCTGGGCGGAGGCGACCAGCGCCTCGCGCTCGTCCTCCTCGCACATGACCTGATATTCGCGTTCGAGTATGTGCACGCTCACGGAAACCTGACTCAAGGCATCTCCTCCAGGTTCTTGAGACGCCCGATCATGGCCTCGACACGGT
The DNA here is from genome assembly GCF_000754095.2 of Acidihalobacter prosperus. NCBI lineage: Bacteria > Pseudomonadati > Pseudomonadota > Gammaproteobacteria > Chromatiales > Ectothiorhodospiraceae > Acidihalobacter > Acidihalobacter prosperus. Next base: position 171,561 of record NZ_JQSG02000006.1, on the reverse strand, counting down.
GCTTGGCGAGTTCGTGTTTCTCGATCAGTCCGCTGCGTTCATGCTGCAGGGTCTGCAGCTGGCGCTTGAGCGCCAGATTTTCCTTGTGTTGCTGTTCGCACAGCGCCGTCAGCGCGATGACGCGCCGCTCCAGCTCGCGCAGTGCGTTCTCGTAGCCGGCGGTGGAGGGCGTATCGCTCATTCGCCAAATATAGGCATGCCCGCCGAACAGGGTCAACCATGGGCGCGACCATGGGGATGCCTGCCCCGACAGGCGAGTGTTAACATGGCCTATTCGCCAGTAGCAGAACGTTACACGCTGACATGAACCGATCCTCGGACCCGCAGGATTTCTTCCAGGCCAACCCGTTGTCGCCGGACGCGTGCGTCATCGACGGACAGGCGCGCAACGGCAAGCCCTGCCGGATCGTCGACAATACAGGCACCGTGCCGTTGCCGGAACTGCGGGCATTGCTCGAACAGCTGATCGAGGACGGCCGTTTCGGCATCTCGGGGCGCTCTCAGGTGGGTGATGGACGCATGCTCATCGGTGCGCCCGAATTCACCCATCTGCAGATTGGCGAATCGGTCTACCGCTTCATCCTTTTTCCCTACGAGGCGCGCATCGAGGCCTTTTGATGACGAACGTGCACTTCGAATCGCTGGACGAGATCCTGCGCGGTGCGGGGGCGGCCATGGGGGCGGCCGAGGGCCATGGCGCCTTGTGCGGTCGCCTTGCGATCCATGAGGCCGGCGGAGAGGTGGCCTGGACGCACGAAATGCTCGAAGGTGTCGGCGGTGCCGACGCGCCCGCCTGCCGCGAGGCACTGTCGAATCTGTACCGGGAGACGCGCAGCGCCCTCGACGATGCCGATCTGTCCTTCCAGCCCCTGCTGCCCGACGACAATACCGCGCTCGGGCTGCGCGTCGAAGCGCTCGGCGAGTGGTGCTACGGCTTCAGCACGGCGCTGGTGCTGGCGGGCCTGACGCCCCAGCGCCTCGCGGATTTGCCCGAACACGCGCGTGAATTCGTCGACGATCTCGGCCAGATCGCGCAGGTGTCGCCCGAGATGGTCGCCTACGACGAGAGCGAGGCCGATTACGCCGAGCTGCTTGAATACGTCCGTGTCGGGGTGCTGTTGCTGTTCGATGAGCTGCAGCCCAGAACGCCGCTGCCCGGCCTGCACTGAGGTTGGGGCACCCCTTACCCAGGAGTCCATCATGAATCTTCCCGCCGCAGAGTTTGCCCGCCGCCGACGTCAACTGATGCGCCAGATCGGCGGGCGCGGCATCGCGATTCTGCCTGCGGCACCGGTCCGGCTGCGCAACCGGGATGCGGACTACCGCTATCGCCAGGATAGCGACTTCCTGTATCTGACCGGCTTCGCGGAACCGGAGGCCGTGGCGGTGCTGATTCCCGGCCGCCCACAGGGGGAATACATACTATTCTGCCGCGAGCGGGATCCTGCGCAGGAAACCTGGCATGGGCGCCGGGCCGGCCAGGCGGGTGCCGTCGAGTGCTACGGCGCCGACGACTCGTTTCCGATCGCCGATATCGACGACATCCTGCCAGGACTGCTGGAGAATCGAGACCGCGTGTTCTACAGCATGGGACGCGACGCCGTATTCGACCGGCAACTCATGGACTGGATCAACCGTCTGCGCGCGCAATCGCGCTCCGGCCGCCAGCCGCCCCACGAGTTCGTCTCGCTGGACTACCTGCTGCACGAAATGCGCCTTTTCAAATCGGCTGCCGAGCTCAAGCTGATGCGGCGGGCGGCGGAGATCGCCATCGAGGGGCATCGACGCATGATGGGTATGTGCCGGCCGGGCCTGCACGAATACGAGATCGAGGCCGAATTCATCTACACGGCGCGTCGGCACCGGGCCGAGTTGGCCTACCAGTCCATCGTCGGCGGCGGCGAAAACGGCTGCATCCTGCATTACGTGGACAACGATGCCCCTCTGCGCGACGGCGATCTGCTACTGATCGATGCCGGCGCCGAATATGCCGGCTATGCCAGCGACATCACGCGTACCTTCCCGGTCAACGGGCGTTTTTCGCCGGCTCAGCGCGAGCTGTACGAACTCGTGCTCGAAGCGCAGCGTGCGGCCATCAAGAAGACTCGGCCCGGCAATCACTGGAACGATCCCCACGCGGCTGCCGTGCGCGTGTTGACCCGCGGCCTGGTCGAGCTCGGTCTGCTCAAGGGCCAGGCGGCGAAACTCATCCGCGAAGGCGCCTACCAGCGTTTCTACATGCACCGCACCGGACATTGGCTCGGGCTCGACGTGCACGATGTCGGCGAATACAAGGTCGACGGGCAATGGCGGCTGCTGGAGCCGGGCATGGCACTTACCGTCGAGCCCGGCCTATACATATCGCCCGCGCGCGATGTCCCTAAGCGTTTCCATAACATCGGCATCCGTATCGAGGACGATGTGCTGATCACCGCAAAGGGTTGCGAGGTACTGACCGAGGCGATGCCCAAGGCGGTTGACGAGATCGAGGCGCTGGTCGGTAGCCTGGCGCCCGCCGCCACGGCGGCGCCGGCGCGACGGCGGGCATGAATCCGGATTTCGACATTCTGGTCGTCGGTGGCGGCATGGTCGGCGCCAGCCTCGGCGTTGCCCTGGCCGCCCCGGGTCGCAGGATCGGCATTCTCGAGGCGCGGCCCTACGGTTCGCCAGGGCAGCCGAGCTACGACGATCGCAGCACGGCGCTCGCGCTCGGTTCCCGTCATCTGCTGGAACGCCTCGATGTTTGGCCGGCGCTGCAGGCGGAGGCGGCGCCGATCGCCCATATTCATGTCAGCGACCGCGGGCGGTTCGGCGCGGCGCATATCGATGCCGCCGAACAGGGTGTGCGTGCGCTCGGTTACGTCGCGCCCAATCGTGCGATCGGCGCGGCACTGCTGCCGAGGCTGCAGCAGGCCGAAGGGGTCGAGCTGCTGGCGCCGGCGAGGGTGGCCGACCTCCTGCAGCCGCAGGGCGACGATGACCGTGTCGAGGTCCGGCTGGTGGACGCGGTGCCGGCCCAGCGCCTGCGTGCGCGTCTGGTGATCGCAGCCGACGGTACCGCTTCGCCGATGCGCGAACGGGCGGGCATCCCGGTCGAGACCCGTGCCTACGGGCAGGTGGCTTTGATCGCCAACGTCAGCGTTTCGCGGCCGCGTGCCGGCTGGGCCTACGAGCGCTTTACGGCGGACGGGCCGCTGGCGATGCTGCCGATGGGCGGTGCGCGCTACTCGCTGGTGTGGACCCATCGCGAGGTGGATGCCGAGGCGGCGCTGGCGCTCGATGACGGGTGTTTCCTGGCCGCATTGCAGCAGCACTTTGGCTGGCGCCTGGGGCGTATCGAGGCCGTCGGGCAGCGCGCGTCCTACCCCTTGGGGCTGACCCGGGCGCTGGAAACCTCGCGCGGGCGCGTGGCGCTCGCCGGCAATGCGCTGCATACCCTCCATCCCGTGGCGGGGCAGGGGTTCAACCTAGCGTTGCGCGATGTGGAGGCGCTTGCCCGGGCGCTGGAGGGGGCCGCGGATCCGGGAGCGCCGGGCGTGCTGGCGCGGTATGCGCGCATGCGCGAAGGCGACATGCGTACCGTGGTCAGCCTTACCGACGCGATGGTGCGCCTGTTCTCCGGGCAGCGCCCATTGCCGGGATTTCTGCGCAGCCTGGGGCTGGTCGCCGCCGATTGCCTGCCCGACCTCAACCGGCTGCTGGCGCGCCAGCACATGGGCCTGTACGGGGCCGTCGCACCCACGCGGCCGCCTGCCGGTGCGGAGCTGGGGGCATGAGCGTCGAGCATTACGAGGTCGTGGTCATCGGCGGCGGTATGGTCGGCACCGCGCTCGCCCGGGCGCTCGGTCGTCAGGGACGTCGCGTGGCGCTTGTCGAAGCGCATGCGCCGCGCCCCTGGCGCGGCGACGAACCCTACGATCTGCGCGTATCGGCGATCAACCGCGCCTCGCAACGGCTGTTCGAGCAGCTTGATGCCTGGCGCGCCATGCTCGAACGGCGTGTCAGCCCCTATCGGCGCATGCACGTCTGGGACGCTGGCGGCACGGGTGCGATCACCTTCGATGCGGCCGAAATCGGTGAACCGGATCTCGGCCACATCATCGAAAACCGGGTCATCCAGGAAGCGTTGGGCGATGCCCTCGAAGGCGTGACCGAATACTGCCCGGCAGCTCTCGAATCGATGACGGTCGACGCGGCGCGGGTGCGGCTGATGCTGGCCGACGGACGCGAATTGAGCGCGGCGCTAGTGGTGGGCGCGGACGGCGCGCGGTCGCGGGTGCGTTCGCTGGCCGGCATCGAACGCGAGGAGCGTCCTTACGGCCAAAAGGCAATCGTGGCGACCCTGATGACCGAGCGGCCACACCAGGCTACCGCCTGGCAACGGTTTCTGGCGACCGGCCCGGTCGCCCTGCTGCCCCTGGCCGACGGCAGCAGTTCGTTGGTCTGGTCCGCGGACAGCGAGGTGGCGGATCGCCTGATGGCGCTTTCCGACGACGATTTCCGGCTCGAACTCGGGCGCGCGACGGCGCTGCGCCTGGGTTGCGTCGCGCGAATCGGTCCGCGCGCCGCGTTCCCTCTGGTCGGTAGCCGCGTGCGCCCCTATGTCCGCCCGCGCATCGCGCTGGTCGGCGATGCGGCGCACACCATCCATCCGCTTGCGGGACAGGGGGTGAATCTGGGGTTCATGGATGTGGCCGTGCTGGCCGAGCGGCTGGCGGATACGCGCCGCGATATCGGCAGCCTGAGGGTGTTGCGCGCCTACGAGCGTGCCCGCCGCGCCGAGAACGAGGGCGCGATGCGGGTCATGGAGGGCTTCAAGCAGATATTCGGCAGCCGACTTCCCGGGCTGGGCTGGCTACGCGGGCAGGGGTTGGCGCTCGCGGGCGGCTTGCCGCCGCTCAAGCGCCGCCTTGCCGCGCGTGCCCTGCTGGGCGGCGGTCCGCCCAGCAGGGCCGATCGGGTCTAGGCGCCGCCGATCTCAGTGTGCGTGGCCGCCCGGGCCGTGCACATGGCCGTGCGACAGCTCTTCCTCGGTGGCATCGCGCACGTCGACCACGGTGACGTCGAAGTTGAGCGGCATGCCTGCCAGCGGGTGGTTGGCGTCGATGGTGACGTCGTCGCCGTCCACCGAAACGATGCGCACGACCTGCATGCTGCCATCGTTCGCCTGGGCGTGGAATTCCATGCCGACCTCAAGCGTGTCCACACCCTCGAACATGGAGCGGTCGATCGCCTGGATCAGGCCTTCGTGGTGCGGTCCGTAGGCGTCGTCGGGTTCGACGTGAACATTGATCACATCGCCGGCACTCTTGCCCTCGAGCGCGGCTTCCAGGCCGGGGATGATGTTGCGCGCGCCATGGAGGTAGGCCATGGGTTCGCCCCCGCGGGAGCTGTCGATCACCTCGCCGGCGTCATCGGTCAAGGTGTAGTCGATGGTGACGACGGTGTTGTTGCTGATTTGCATCGATGCGGTCTCTGGACATGTATGTCCTTGCGAGTTTACGTGATGCGTGGCGGCCTGCACAGCGCGCGGGCCGTGCGGGGCCGCCTCAGCCACCCAACAGATGCTTGATTTCGTCGATGTCCTGCTGCGCATCGTCCAGGAACTCGCGCATGCGCTCGGGCGTGGAAGGTGCGAGGCCGAGCCGAGCGAACGCGGGGACCTCATCCAGGGGCGGGCGCGTGTCGCGCACGCCCTGTTGCGCGGGCAGCATCAGCTGCGCCGCGACCACGAGATCCGCGTAATCGGGTTCCGATCCCGAACCGCGTTTCCAGTCTTCGGCGCATTGGATGACCGCCTGCAGGTCGCTGTTGAGCTGCCAGTGATCGACGATCAGCATGCCCACCGGCACGCGCAGGTTGACGATCGCGGATTCGAGACGCTCGGCATCGCCCAGCAGGCCGTAGCGTTCGGCGTGCTGGAGAATGGGAATGGCGCCGATGTCGTGCAGTAGCCCGGCGAGCATGGCGTGGCTGGGTTCGAGCGCGGGTGCGCAGCGCTCGGCCAGGGTCTGACAGAGCGCAGACACGTGTACGCTATGTTCCCATAGCGCGTGCATGCGCTGACGGACGGCGGCCTGCTTGGTGTGGAAGACGGTCGTCAGCGCGAGGCTGATCGCTAGCGACCGTGTCGTCTCCAGACCCAGCCGGACCACCGCGTCCGGCAGCGTGGTCGCCGGCTGGGCGCCGTGCCGTGCCGCGGTATTGGCCGCACGCAGAACGCCGGCGGCGACCGCAGGATCGATCTGCACGATTTTGGCGATGTCCTTGAGGCTGATCTCCGGGCGCAGCGTGGCATCGCGGATGCGCAGCGCCACCTCGGGCATGCTGGGCAGTTCCAGATTGCCGCTGTTCAGCGAGCGCAGAATGTGCGCGAGCAGAGTGCCTTCCTCTTCGCTGATCGGCGTGTCCTCGACCTGGTAATCGCCCTCGCGCTGTTCGCGCAGGATGATCTCGAACAGCCGACGGTCGAGACGCAGCAGACGGCAGGCGCTCTGCGCGACCGCCGACCCGGGGCGCTCGTCGCTGAACAAGGGGCGTTTGGCGCGCGGCGTGCCGCTGGCGATGGATTCCTGTCCGTTGGGGCGTTTGATGGCCAGCTGGCCGTCGAGCAGGTAGATCAGCCAGCGGTCGCTGCCGGCCCCGTCCAGCGACTGGCGGGGCTTGAGCGAGACGATCTGACCCTTCTCCGCCAATCGGTTGCGGTTCTCCGGGCTGAGTTCGGCGATGGGGATCAGGTCGTCGATTTCTTCGAGCAGGATAGGCATGGGGTCGCTTCTTGATATCAGAAGGCAATCATCGGTTATCCGGGGGCTGCTGCCAAGGGTGTCAGGGGCGCAGGCAGGCTTGCGGGCGTTCCCGGCGGTCGATCAGCGCGTGTGCCAGCAGCCACTCGCGGGCCTCGGCCGCATCGTGCAGAAACCATTGGCGCGTGCTGCCAAGGCGAAAGCTGTAGCCCCAGGCGTCCATGTCGCGCATCAGCCGTGCACGCCCGACGCCAGGCAGTTCGTCCGCCAGCAGTATCTGTAGGTAGCACACCGCGCATTCCTCGGTGTCCGTGCCGCCGGCATCGGTGTGCAAATGCCGGCGTCGGGGCGTATCCATGCAGATCACGTGCGCGAATTCGTGCAACAGGGAGTGCACCGGCGTGTCGTTGCGCACCAGCACGGTGTCGCCGACCAGCCCGGCCTCGGGCGCGCCCCAGTAACTGCCGGGGATGTCGGCATCATCCGGAAGCCATTGCAGATGCAGGCCGTAGCGGCCAAGCAGAAGGCCTGGGGCGTCGGGCGCGAGCATGCCGACGGTCAGGCAGCCTTGCAGCGCCTCGGTCGCGTTCATGCGAGACGACTGCCGGACGCGGCGGGCAGCGCGCGCCGGCTGCCGGATGGGCGCAGCCGTTCCGGGCAGGCGTCGGGGTTGGCCGCGCACCAGTCCCGGGCCATGTCGGCAAAGCGCGTGACGCGAGTGTCCAGGTAGAAGCGGGCCTGCGCCCATCCGGCGATCGGCGGCACGGCATTGGCCTCCACGACCGCGGCTTTCATCGCCGCCAGGATGACCGCAGCCGCCTGCCGACGTTCGAGGTCGGCTATCCGCTGCCAGGCGGCGGGGACGAAGTACAATTTGACCAGGTCGGGGCGCAGGGTGAGCAGCATGCGGAGCACGTTTCGGAGTGCGCGATCGGCCTCGTCCCAGCCGTCGACGAGATCGGATTCGATGAGATTGAGGATTTCCTCGCGTCCCTTGGGTGTCAGCATGGATGCCTGCAGCGTCGCGTGTGGGTAGACTAGCCGGCGGCCGCCGGTGCGGTCGGTACCGACAGTTTCACGGGAGTATGCAAGCTTATGCAAGCGATCCGGGGACGGATGATCATCAACGTGATGCGGGGCTGCCTGAGCGAAGTGTCCGCGACGCTCAAGTCCTTGCGGGCGCAGTTGGCCGAACGCGACGAGGGCGACGCCCTGCGCAACGGCCTGCTGTTTTCGCTGGACATGAATCTGGCCGCGATCCACCTGTTGGGTATCCGGTTGATGGAAGCGGAATCGGCCGGTGAGGTGACGTTGAGCGGCGCCGAGCGGGTCGTGCTGGGGATGGCCGGCAGTTTCATGGCCGAACCGGTGGCCCGGCTGATCGACGATGCGCTCGAGGGTTTTGCGGTGCCGGACGAACGGGTCGGTCGAGAGCTGGGGCGGGCCGCGCCGGGCGGTCGGCTGCAGTAGGGTCTCAGGCGCTTCTGGAGGCCCATTCGACTGGCGTGTAGGCCTTGATGGTCAGTGCATGTATGGCGCCGCTGGCGATGTGCTCGTTGACGGTGGCGAATACGAGCTGATGCTCCTTCACCGGGCTCAGTCCGTCGAACGCGTCGCTGACGACGATGGCTTCGAATTTGCTTCCGTCGCCGCTGACCATGGCCTGGCAACCGGGGATGCCCTGTTCGATCAGTGTCTTGACGTGTTCCGGGGTCATGTCGTCCTCGTCGGATGGGCGGGCGGCAAAGCTTACACCAGTTCCTTCCGGACGCAAGCGCCCCCGCTTACCAACGGGTTTTGTCCCAGCGTTCGGGGTGGGCCCAGAAACGGGCATTGAGCCAATCGGGCGTGCGCTTGTAATCGTAGAGATCGAAATGATAGAGCGCGAGCCGGCCTGCTGCGCGCGGATAGACACCCACGGCACGCAGCCCGAGGGCGGCCATGTCGGGCGCCGGCCATGTATCGGCATCGACCAGGCAATAAAGCGTGTCGGCGTGGATGTCCCGCAGTGCGGCGATCAGGCGCTCTCCGGCCGTGCGTGACAGCGTTTCGAGGCTCCCGGCAATCAGTACGAGGGGGTAGCGCCGAGGCGGCGGGTGGTCGAGCAGCCTCCGGGCGTCGGCGCATGGCCGGATGCCGCTTGCAGCCAAGCGCCGGCTCAGCGGATGGTCGGCGGGCGCGATCAGCAGCAACGCGTCGGCAGGGTGTGTCGAGGCGAGTCTTTCAAGGTCCGCGAGAGGGTCGGACATCGGTGGTGCTCCTGCGAGGGGCTGGGGATGCATGCGAGCGCTTCAGGTATACTCGCGCCGGACACGACTGACTGTCAGGGGAGCCGCCATAATGCAGAAAAAGGTAGACGATCTCGTCCAGTTTCTCAGCGAACATGGGCTGTGCGCCTCCTTGACGACGAAGGAGGTCGAGAAAATACTCGAATTCACCGAGGAGGTGTATTTCGACCGTGGCCAGGTGGTCATGGAGATCGGCGACGTCGGCGAGGCGTTGTTCTTCGTGGTCGAGGGCGAAATCGTGCTGCTCTACGATACCGGCACGATGGAAACCGAGGTCGGGCGGCGGCGTCAGGGCGAACTGATGGGCGAGATGTCGTTTTTCGACCGCAAGCCGCGGCTAACCCGCATGCGCGCCACGCGCAACCAGACTCGACTGCTCAAACTGTCGCGGCCGATGTACGAGCGCATGCGCGTCGAGCAGCCCTTCATCACCGTCAATTTCCTCGAATACGCCATCGTCAGCCTCGACCACCTGATCCGCGAGATGAGTACCGACGTGGCCGTGCTGACCGACTACTACTTCGCTCCCGGCAAGAAGTAGCCGCAGGCCCCGGATCAGGCGGGTACGAGGCTGGCCTGCCCCTGGCTGATGCGAACGATGAGGCGGCCTTCGATAACCGCGCGCAGCGTGTGACCGACCACGTGCGCGCGCCAGCCCTGCATGACCGGCAGATCGTGGTCTCCGCCGGCCAGACGCTCCAGCTCGCGACGGGTGGCCAGCAGCGCCGGCGCGATATCCTGGCGTCCCGCCTCCAGGCGCAGGGCAGCCATCAGCAGATCGCTCAACGCCTCTTGCTCGGGGGTCAGCACCAGGCGTTCGTCCAGCGCCGGCCATTCCGATTCGGGCCGCGCGACGGCCAGCGCCACGATTTCCAACAGGGCCTCGCCGTGGCGGGCGACGACCGTCTCCGGCAGCCCTCTGATCTGCTGCAGCGCCGGACGGGACGCCGGTGCCCGCCGGGCGATGTCGAGCAGCGGTTCGTCGGCGAGTATCCAGCGGCGCGGGCGGTCTGAATCCATCGCCTGACGTTCGCGCCAGGCGGCCAGCGCCCGGGCGATGCTCAGTTGCACGCCCTGCAGATGGTTGACGCCCTTGAGCCGTCGCCACGCATCCTCGGGATCGGTGACGTAAGTGGCTGGCTCGCCCAGACGGCGGAAATCGTCATCCAGCCAGCTCAGGCGGCCGCGCGCGACAAGGGCGGAATGCTGCATGGCGTAGAGCTCGCCCAGATAGCGTACGTCGTCGGCCGCATAGTGGATCTGCGCCGGATCCAGCGGGCGCTGCGACCAGTCGGTGCGTGCATGCCCTTTCTCGAGCGTCACGTCCAGGGTCTCGGCCACCAGCCTGCCGTAGCCGATCTGTTCACCGTGACCGAGGAGTGCGGCTGCGATCTGGGTGTCGAATACCGGTGCCGGTATTTCGTCCCAGAGCTGATAGAGGATCTCCAGATCCTGGCGCGCGGCATGCAATACCTTGACGACGCCGGGGGCGCGGAACAGCGGGCGCAGCGGGTCGAGATCCGGCAGCGCCAGCGGGTCGATGCAGGCCACGATGCCGGGCGCCGCGATCTGGATCAGGCACAGGCGGGCGCGATAGGTCTTCTCGCGCAGGAACTCGGTGTCGACTGCCAGCCAAGGCGTATCGTTCAGGCGCTCTGCCAGCGTCGCCAGCGCGTCGGGTGTGTCGACGTAAAGATCCTGCTCGTTGGGTACCCGCTGGGCGACGGCGCTGTCCATGGCCCTCAACCCTGTTGCGTCTTCGCGAAGGCGGCCTGCTGCTCGGAGCTGGCCTCGCGTTGGTAGCGTGCCTTCCACTCGGCATAGGGCATGCCGTAGATGATTTCCCGTGCGGCCTCGTAATCGACATCCTGCCCGTGCTCGACGGCCGCGGCGCTGTACCATTTGGACAGGCAGTTGCGGCAGAAGCCGGCAAGGTTCATCAGATCGATGTTCTGCACGTCGGTTCGTTCGCGCAGGTGTTCGACGAGACGCCGGAAGGCGGCGGCCTCGATCTCGGTGCGGGTCTGTTCGTCCATGGTTTGCTCCTGGAGAAAGGCGTTCAGCCGGTAAGGTGCAGACGCCGGCGGATGTGGCGCAGCAGCAGAAAGATCAGCGGCCACAGCAGCATGCTGGTGAGTACGGGAATCCAGTACGCGCGCTGGTCGGGCGCGTGCCCGGTGATGCCGTATACCCAAAGCAGCAGTATGCGGTAGACCACCAGCATGAGGCCGACGGCGATCGACTGCTGCCACAAGGGATAGACGCGAACGCGCTGGTGGGTGCGGATGCTCAGGTAGGCGACGACGGTGAGCGCCAGGGCGTGCTGGCCGAGCAGGGAGCCGGTGAGGACGTCGAGCAGCAGCCCCGTGACCCACGCGGTACCCAGGCCGACGCGTCGCGGCAGTGCCATGCTCCAGTAGATGATCGCCATGGCCACCCATTCGGGACGGGTGGCGGTCAATGCCGCCGGCATGGCGATCACGCTCAGGCTGAGGGCAATGACGAGCGTGAGCAGAATGCCCAGATTGCGCCTGACCGGAGTGGTCATTTGTGTTTTCCGTGCCGTTCGGGAGTCGCGGGCTCGGTTTCCGCCGCATCCGGTTTGTGCGCCGGGTGGTACCAGAGCAGCAGGACTTCCCGGTGACGGTCCAGTTGGGCGGTCGGCCGGCACAGGACCTTGGCGAACGGGTCGCCCGGCTCGCGGCGAACCTGAGTCACCTGGCACACGGGGTAGTGCGGGGGAAAGCGTTCGCCGAGTCCGGAGGTGCTGAGCAGGTCGCCAACGCGAATATCGGCGTTGACGGGTGCGCTGCGCACGTCCAGGGCGTCGGGCTGACCGGTGCCGATGGCCAGGAGGCGCAAGCCGCTGCGGGTGTCGATCACCGGCACCGCGCTGCTCGGATCGGCGATCAGCAGCACCTGCGCGTTGAACGGCCCGACCTGTATCACCTGCCCCATCAGACCAGTGGCGTCGATGACCGGCTGGCCGCGGTAGACGCCGTTGCGGCTACCCTGGTTGATCAGCTCGCGCTGGCTGTACGGATCCAGGTCGATCGACACGAGACGGGCAATCTTGACCTTTTCGTTGGCGTGCTCGGAGGCATTGAGCAACTGGCGCAGGTGAGCGTTCTCGCTGGCCAGTGCCTGGAATTTCTGCAGCTTGGCCTCCAGCAGCAGATTGTCGCGACGCAGTCGGCGGTTGCTCTCGATGAGCTGGGTATGGCTGCTGAAGGCTTCACCCAGCCAATGGCCGGCACGATTGGGCAGGCTGGCCAGTATCTGCAGCGGGTAGACGACGTATTCCAGCGTGCTGCGCGCCTCGCGCAGCGCCGCAAGGCGCTGGTCGGCGGTCATCAGGGCGACGGACAGCGCGATCAGCAGCACCAGCTTGAGGTGCTGCGTGGGGCCCAGGTTGAACAGTGGCTGCTTGATGCCTGGCGCTCCCCGTCTGCAGGCTTGTCGGCGCGATTACTCGACTGCGAGGAAATCCGCGCCGTGCTCGTCGATCATCTCCAGCACGCGCCCGCCGCCGCGCGCCACGCAGGTCAGGGGGTCGTCGGCGATGACCACCGGCGCACCGGTTTCTTCCATGATCAGGCGGTCGAGGTCGTGCAGCAGCGCGCCGCCGCCGGTCAGCACGATGCCGCGTTCGGCGACGTCGGCGCCGAGTTCGGGCGGGGTCTGCTCAAGCGCCGTCTTGACCGCGCCGACGATGCCGAACAGGGGCTCCTGCAGCGCCTCGAGGATCTCGTTGCTGTTGAGCGTGAAGCTGCGCGGCACGCCCTCGGCGAGATTGCGGCCCTTGATCTCGATTTCGCGCAGTTCGCGGCCGGGGTAGGCGGAGCCGATCTCGAACTTGATGCGCTCGGCGGTGGCTTCGCCGATCAGCATGCCGTAGTTGCGACGCACGTAGTTGACGATGGCCTCGTCGAACTTGTCGCCGCCGATGCGCACCGAGGCGGAATACACGATGCCGTTAAGCGACAGCACGGCAACCTCGGAGGTACCGCCGCCGATGTCGAGCACCATCGCGCCCTTGGGTTCGTCCACCGGGATGCCGGCGCCGATGGCCGCGGCCATCGGTTCCTCGATCAGGAACACCTTGCGCGCGCCGGCACCCGAGACCGATTCGCGGATCGCGCGGCGTTCGACCTGGGTGGCGCCGCAGGGCACGCAGACCACCACGCGGGGGCTGGGCCGGAACCAGCGGTTCTGATGCACCTTCTTGATGAAGTACTGCAGCATCTTCTCGGTGGTGGTGAAGTCGGCGATGACGCCGTCCTTCAGCGGGCGGATGGCGGTGATGTTGGCCGGCGTGCGGCCCAGCATCTTCTTCGCGTCCGTGCCCACGGCCTCGACCGAGCGCATGCCGCCGTTGCGGTCCTGGCGGATGGCGACCACGGAGGGTTCGTTGAGCACAATGCCCTTGCCGCGCATGTAGATGAGGGTATTGGCTGTGCCCAGGTCGATCGACAAATCGTTGGAAAGGAAACCGAACATTGCGTAGGCAGGATTTGGGATAGTGGCCGTGAGGCGGGATTGTGGAATCGCGGTACTCTATCAACAGGGTGGGTTTTGAGCAAGGCGGGTTTGTGGTAGTTTTCCAGCCCTTGCGCCCCGCATTTCAATTCGTTCACGAGGTTGGTCCACCATGTCCCTTGCTCCCGACGAGGTTCGGCGCATCGCACATCTTGCGCGTTTGGCGCTCGCCGCCGACGCCGTCGAGGCCTATGCGCACGACCTGTCCTCGATACTCGACTTCGTCGAGCAGCTCGAGGCCGCGCCCACCGAGGGCGTCGAACCGATGGCGCATCCGCAGGATGCGACCCAGCGCCTGCGCCCCGACGCGGTCACCGAGCCCGATGCCCGCGAGCGCTTCCAGGCCATCGCGCCGGCCGTCGAGGCGGGTCTGTACCTGGTGCCCAAGGTCATCGAGTAAGCCCGTAAACCCCACGGAATCCGCATGCACACGAAAACCATCGCAGCACTGTCCCGGGCGCTGGCCGCGGGCGAGATCAGCAGCGTCGAGCTGACGCGTCTGTACCTCGATCGCATCCGGCAACACCGCGACGGCCTCAACGCCGTCATCACCGTCACCGAGGAACAGGCGCTGGCCCAGGCCGCTGAGGCCGACGCACGCATCGCCGCCGGCACGGCCGGCCCGCTGACCGGCATCCCGCTGCTGCACAAGGACCTGTTCTGCACCGACGGCGTGCGCACCTCCTGCGGTTCGCGCATGCTCGACAACTTCGTCGCGCCGTACGACGCCACCGTGGTCGAGCGTCTGCGCGATGCCGGCATGGTGATGCTCGGCAAGGCCAACATGGACGAGTTCGCCATGGGGTCGTCGAACGAGAACAGCCATTACGGCCCCGCGCGCAACCCCTGGGACACCGACCGCATTCCGGGCGGTTCCTCGGGCGGTTCGGCCGCCGCCGTGGCCGCGCGCCTTGCGCCGGCGGCGACCGGTACCGACACCGGCGGCTCCATCCGCCAGCCCGCTTCGATGTGCGGCGTCACTGGCATCAAGCCGACCTACGGACGCGTGTCGCGCTGGGGCATGGTCGCCTTCGCCTCGAGCCTCGATCAGGCCGGCCCGTTCGCGGCCACCGCCGAGGACTGCGCGCTGCTGCTTGGCGCGATGGCCGGCTTCGATCCGCGCGACTCCACCTGCATCGACCGCCCGGTACCCGACTATGCGGCCGGTCTCGACGCCGATCTCGCGGGCCTGCGCATCGGCCTGCCCAAGGAGTATTTCGGCGAGGGGCTGGATACCGGCGTGGCGGCGGCGATCGAGGCCGCGGTCGAGGTGTTCCGCGGGCTCGGCGCCGAGGTGCGCGAAGTCAGCCTGCCGAACACGCATCTGGCGGTGCCGGCCTATTACGTGGTCGCGCCGGCGGAATGCTCGTCGAATCTGTCGCGCTTCGACGGCGTGCGCTTCGGCCACCGCTGCGAGAACCCGAAGGACCTTACCGATCTCTACGAGCGCTCGCGCGGCGAGGGCTTCGGCGACGAGGTCAAGCGGCGCATCATGGTCGGCACCTACGCACTTTCGGCCGGCTACTACGACGCCTACTACCTCAAGGCGCAGAAGGTGCGCCGGCTGATCAGCGAGGACTACCGCCGCGCCTTCGAATCGGTCGACCTGATTCTCGGCCCGACCAGCCCGAGCACGGCTTTTCGCATCGGCGAGAAGGTGGACGACCCGGTGAGCATGTATCTGTCCGACATCTACACCATCGCGGTGAATCTCGCCGGGCTCCCGGGCATGTCCGTACCCGCCGGCTTCGCCGACGGCCTGCCGGTGGGCCTGCAGATCGTGGGCAACTACTTCGAGGAAGGGCGCATGCTCAACGCGGCGCATCGCTTCCAGCAGGCCACCGACTGGCACACCCGTATCCCGCACGGCTTCGCATGAGCCGCAGACACCGCACTTTCAGGTAACGACGCTATGGAATGGGAAGTCGTCATCGGGCTGGAAATCCACGCCCAGCTCGCCACCCGCAGCAAGATCTTCTCCGGCGCGGCCACCGCCTATGGCGCGGCCCCCAACACCCAGGCCTGCGCCGTCGATCTCGGCCTGCCCGGCGTGCTGCCGGTGCTCAACGCCGAGGCGGTGCGCATGGCCGCCAAGTTCGGGCTCGCCATCGGCGCCAGCGTGGCCGAACGCTCGGTGTTCGCGCGCAAGAACTACTTCTACCCCGATCTGCCCAAGGGCTACCAGATCTCGCAATACGAACTGCCCGTGGTCAGCCGGGGGCAGGTCGAGATCGAGTTGGACGACGGCGAGACCAAGACCATCGGCGTGACCCGCGCGCACCTCGAGGAGGACGCCGGCAAGTCGCTGCACGAGGACTTCGCCAACGCCACCGGCATCGACCTCAACCGCGCCGGCACCCCGCTCTTGGAAATCGTCTCCGAACCGGACATGCGTTCGGCCAAGGAGGCGGTCGCCTACATGAAGAAGATCCACACCCTGGTGCGCTACCTCGGCATCTGCGACGGCAACATGCAGGAAGGTTCGTTTCGCTGCGACGCCAACGTCTCCGTGCGGCCCAAGGGTCAGCGCGAGTTCGGCACGCGCACCGAAACCAAGAACCTCAACTCCTTCCGCTACGTCGAGCGTGCGATCAACCACGAGATCGAGCGCCAGATCGACATCATCGAGGGGGGCGGTTCGGTGGTGCAGGAGACGCGCCTGTACGACCCGAACAAGGACGAGACGCGCTCCATGCGTTCCAAGGAAGAGGCGAACGACTACCGCTACTTCCCTGACCCGGACCTGCTGCCGCTGGTCATCGATCCCGCCTTCCTGGAATCCGTGCGCGAGGCGCTGCCCGAGCTGCCGGACGAGAAGAAGCACCGCTTCATGACCCATCACGGCCTGTCCGCCTACGATGCCGGCGTGCTCACCGCCAGCCGCGAACTGGCCGACTACTACGAGGCCGTGGTCCAGGCCTGCGGCGGCCATGCCAAGTTGGCGGCCAACTGGGTGATGGGCGATTTCTCCGCCTTCCTCAACAAGGACAACCGCGAGATTGCCGACAGCCCGGTCAGCGCGGCCATGCTCGGCGGCCTGCTGGCACGCATCGAGGACAACACCATCTCCGGCAAGATCGCGAAGGAAGTGTTCGAGGCGATGTGGGCCGGCGAAGGCGACGCCGACGCGGTGATCGAGGCGCGCGGGCTCAAGCAGATCACCGACACCTCGGCCATCGAGGCGATCATCGACGAGATCATCGCCGCCAACCCGGCGCAGGTGGAACAGTACCGCGGCGGCAAGGACAAGCTGTTCGGCTTTTTCGTCGGCCAGGCGATGAAGGCCACCCAGGGCAAGGCCAACCCGCAGCAGCTCAACGAGCTGCTCAAGCGCAAGCTGGCGGGCTGACCCCACATCACACGAGCGCCGCGCCGCCTAGCCGCGGCGCGGGAACGCCACGACCATGACCGAACGCGACAGCCTGCACCGATTCCTGATCGAGCGCACCCACGTGCGCGGCGAATGGGTCCACCTCGACGCCACCTGGCAGGCGCTGCGCGAGCGCGCCGAGTATCCCGAGGCCGTGAGCGACCTGCTCGGCCAGGCGCTGGCCGCCACCGCGCTGCTCTCGGCGACCATCAAGTTCAGCGGTTCGCTGACCCTGCAGATCAAGGGCGACGGGCACGTGCCCATGCTGGTGACCCAGGCGCAGGTCGGCCGCGCGCGCAGCGGCGAGGCCGAGGGCCACGGGCGGCGCACGCTGCGCGGACTGGCGCACTGGCAGGGCGAACCGGTTCCCGGCCCGCTGGAATCGCTGTGCGGGCGCGGTCATCTCGCACTGACCATCGACCCGGGCCAGGGCGGCGAGCGCTACCAGGGCATCGTCGCGCTGGAGGGCGCAGGCCTCGGCGATGCGCTGCGCGACTATTTCGATCGCTCCGAGCAGCTGCCCACGCGCCTGTGGCTGGCGGCCGGGGAGCACGGCGTGGCCGGGCTGCTGCTGCAGGCGCTGCCCGGCGATGTGCCGGATGCCGATGCCTGGGAACGCACCGTGGCCCTGGCCGAGACCGTCACCGCCGAGGAGCTGCTGAGTCTGCCGGTGGAGGATCTGCTGCATCGGCTGTACCATGAGGAGGACGTGCGCCTGTTCGAGCGCGAGCCGGTCGGTTTCCACTGCAGCTGCTCACGCGAGCGCGTGGTCGGGATGCTGCGCGGGCTGGGTCGGGAGGAGGTCGAGGACATCCTCGCCGAACAGGGGCGGGTCGACGTCGACTGCGAATTCTGCGGTGCGCACTACGGCTTCGACGCGGTCGACGCGGCGGCGATCTTCTCGGCCGCAGGCCAACCGCCGGTACCGCGCACCGAGCACTGAGCGCCGGCGTCAGTCGGCGGCGTGCCGGCTCCCGCACACCGGGCACTGCGGATCGCGCCGCAGCCGGATGCTGCGCCATTCCATCCTCAGGCCGTCGAGCAGCAGCACCCTGCCGCACAGGCTTTCGCCGACGTCGGCAAGCAGCTTGAGCGCCTCCACGGCCTGGAGGGTGCCGATCATGCCGACCACGGGCGCGAGGATGCCGCGGTTGCTGCAGGTGTCGTCCTCGTCCGTGCCCTCGGGGTACAGGCAGCGATAGCAGGGGCTGTCCTCGCGCCGCGGGTCGAACACGCTGACCTGTCCGTCGAAGCGGATGGCGGCGCCGGACACCAGCGGGGTGCCGGTCTCCACGCATAGCCGGTTGAGCAGGTCGCGGGCCTCGAAGTTGTCGGTGCAGTCGAGCACCACGTCCACCGCCCCGATTTCCGCCCGCAGGGCCTCCTCGGACAGGCGCTCACGCAGCCGGCGTATCTGTATTTCCGGGTTGAGGGCGAGCGCCGCGTCGGCCGCCGAGTCCGCCTTGGCGCGGCCGATGTCGGCCGTGCGGTGGGCGATCTGGCGCTGCAGGTTGGAACCGTCGACGGTGTCGAAGTCGGCAAGCGAGAGACGGCCGACCCCGGCGGCGGCGAGATACAGCGCGGCCGGCGAACCCAGCCCGCCGAGCCCGACCACGAGCGCGCTCGATTCGAGCAGCTGCAGCTGGCCGGGATAGCCGAGCTCCTTGAGCATGATGTGGCGGCTGTAGCGCAGCAGCTGGTCGTCGTCCATCTCTTGGCATGCAGGCGTGGTCGGGCCGTCGATGCTACACCGGCGGCAGGCGGCGGGTCACGCCGGGCGACGCGCCTCGCTGACCCGTTCGCGGTTTTCCAGGTCGCGCAGCGTGGCCACCTCGACCAGGCCGGCATCCTCGAGCAGCGCCCGCACCGCCGCGCCCTGGTCGAAGCCGTGTTCCAGCAGCAGCCAGCCGCCCGGACGCAGCCTGGACGGCGCGTCGGCGACGATCCGCCGGATCGCGTCGAGCCCGTCAGGCCCCGAGGCGAGCGCCTCGGGCGGTTCGGCCGGCAGGTCGCCGCGCGTCAGATGGGGATCGCCCTCGGCGATATACGGCGGGTTGGACACGATCAGGTCGTAGCGTGCGTCCGCCGGCAGCGCGTCCAGCCAGTCGCCGGCGCGGAACTCGACCGGCAGGTTCAGACGCCGGGCGTTGCCGCGGGCGATCTCGAGCGCCGTCTCCGAGCGGTCGGTGGCGACGATGCGCGCGTCCGGGCGCTCGCTTGCCAGCGCCAGCGCGATCGCCCCGGAGCCGGTGCCGAGGTCCGCGAGGCACGGCGGGTGTCCCGCAGGCAGGCGGCTCAGCGCCTGCTCGACCAGTCGCTCGGTCTCCGGGCGGGGGATCAGCGCGCCGGGTGCGACGTGCAGGCGCAAGGACCAGAATTCGCGTTCCCCGGTGAGATAGGCGAGCGGCGTGCCGCGCAGGCGCCTTGCGATCAGGTCCTCGAAGGCGGTTCGCGCGTCGCCGCAGAGGGTGCGTTCGGGCCAGGCGTGCAGATGGCTGCGGTCGCGTCCGAGCGCATGCGCCAGCAGCAGTTCGGCCTCGAGCCGCGGGCTGTCCGCGATGGATGCGAGCCTGCGGGCGGCATCGGCGAGGGCCGCGTCGTAGCGGACGCCCGGCGCCACCTCAGTCGTCCAGGCCGAGCGCGGTGAGTTGGTCCGCCTGGTATTCGCTGATCAAAGGCTCGATCACCTCGTCGAGCTGGCCGGCGATGATGTCGTCCAGCTTGTACAGGGTCAGGTTGATGCGGTGATCGGTGACCCGGCCCTGCGGGAAGTTGTAGGTGCGGATGCGCTCGGAGCGGTCGCCGCTGCCGATCAGGCTCTTGCGCGTGGCGGCCTGTTCCGCGGCCTGCTTGCTGCGTTCGCCTTCCAGCAGCCGCGCGGCGAGCAGGCTCATCGCGCGGGCGCGGTTCTTGTGCTGCGAGCGCTCGTCCTGGCATTCGACCACGATGCCGCTGGGCAGGTGGGTGATGCGGATGGCCGAGTCGGTCTTGTTGACGTGCTGCCCGCCGGCCCCGGAGGCGCGGAAGGTGTCGACGCGCAGGTCGGCGGGATTGATCTCCTGGGCCTCGACCTCGTCGACCTCGGGCATCACGGCCACGGTGGCCGCCGAGGTGTGGATGCGGCCCTGGGATTCGGTCGCCGGCACGCGCTGCACGCGATGGGCGCCCGACTCGAACTTGAGCCGCGAATACACGCCCTGGCCGATGATGCGCGCGATGATCTCCTTGTAGCCGCCGTGCTCGCCCTCGTGTTCGCTCAGCGCCTCGACCCGCCAGCCGTGCGATTCCGCGTAACGCAGGTACATGCGATAGAGGTCGCCGGCGAACAAGGCCGCCTCGTCGCCGCCGGTACCGGCACGGATTTCCAGGAAGCAGTTGCTGGTGTCGTAGGGGTCGACGGGTATCAGATGCAGCTTGAGCTGCTGTTCGAGCGTCTCGACGCGCTGTTCGGCGGCGGCGATTTCCTCGCGTGCCATTTCGCGCATCGCGGGGTCGGGCTCGTCGAGCAGGGTGCGTGCGGCCTCGAGATCGTCCTGGGCGGCATGGAAGCGGCGGTAGTCGGCCACCAGCGGCTCGAGCTGGGCATACTCGATGGACAGTTGGCGAAATCGGTCCTGCGCCTGGATGGTTTCCGGGTCCGCGAGCAGGGCGGCGATCTCGGCGTGACGCTCGGTCAGCGCCTGCAGTTTCTGGTCGATGCTGGGTTTCACGGTTTCGGCTTGTCGTTGAGCAGGCGCGGCAGCTTGAGCAGCTCGCAGGCGGCGCCGATCAATTCGGTGCGACCGTCGCGCGCGGCCTGGTGCAGGCTGGTGGTGGGTTCATGGGTCAGCTTGTTGGTCAGGGTTTCGGCGAGGAATTCCAGCACTTCCTCGGGTGGTCGACCCTGGCCGAGCTGGCGGCGGGCCTTGGCCAGCACGTCCTGGCGCGCGCGTTCGGCGCGGTCGCGGTAGCCGCGGATCAGCTCCACCGCGTCCTGGGCGCGCAGCCAGCCCATGAAGTGCTCGGTCTGCACGTCGACGATGCTTTCGGCCTCGGTGGCGGCCTCCTGGCGCGAGGCGAGGTTCTGCGCAACGACTTCCTGCAGGTCGTCCACCGTGTAGAGGTAGACGTCGTTGAGTTCGCCTACCTCGCTTTCGATGTCGCGCGGCACCGCGAGGTCGACCATGAACACCGGTTTGCGCCGCCGCTGGCGGATGGCGCGTTCGACCGCGCCCTTGCCGAGTATGGGCACCGGGCTGGCGGTGGAGGCGATGACGATGTCGGCCTCGTGCAGCACCTGGCCGATGTCGGACAGGGTGATGGCGCGCGCCTCGAACTCGCGGGCCAGCGCTTCCGCGCGCTCCGGTGTGCGGTTGGCCACGGTCAGCTCGCGGATGCCGACGCCGCGCAGATGACGAGCGACCAGTTCGATGGTCTCGCCCGCACCGATGAGCAGCGCGCGCTGTTCGCCGATGTCGCCGAAAATCTGCCGGGCCAGCGTGACCGCGGCGAAGGCGACCGACACCGCGCTGCTGCCGATGGCGGTGTCCGTGCGCACGTGCTTGGCCACCGCGAAGGCATGTTGGAACAGCCGGCGCAGCAGTTTGCCCAGCGTGCCCTGTGCGGCGGCGGCGCTGTAGGCGGTCTTGAGCTGGCCGAGAATCTGCGGCTCGCCGATGACCAGCGAATCCAGGCCGCTGGCCACGCGAATGGCGTGGCGCACCGCCTCGGTATCGGAGAATTCATAGATGAAGGGCCGCAGGGCGCCGCCGTCGAGGTGGTGGTATTCGCCCAACCAGCGCACGAGTTCGGCTTCGTGGCGCGGGTCATGCACGCTGCAATATAGTTCGGTGCGATTGCAGGTCGAGAGGATGGCGGCCTCGTCGAGGCCGGGCAGGCGCGCCAGGTCTCGCAGCGCGTCGCTCATCTGCTCGGGGGCGAAGACCACCTTCTCGCGCACACTGACGGGTGCTGTCTTGTGATTGACCCCGATCGTGATGAGCGACATAGATGCTGGTTGCTTGGGCGAACAAAAAATTCTGCTGGATGCATCAGTCTATTACAAGCGCCATTAACTGTGCGGCGCAATCGTCCCCGAACCGTTATGATGTTGCGGTCTGGCGTGGCCAGGATGTGCGGAGCGACAAATGAAGCGATTGTGGGTCTTGGCGCCGGCCGTGGCCGGTCTTGTGTTGAGCGGCTGCGCCAGCCTGCGCGCGCCCGGCGGCGCGCAATCCGCGGCGACGTCGGCCCAGGTGGCCGCCGGGCCGTTCAAGCCGACACCGTCCAGCCGGGCCATGTACGACGTGCTGGCCGCCGAGATGGCCGGACAGGCGGGCGACGCCAAGACGGCGATCCGGTATTACCGCGAGGCGATGAACGAACTGCCCGATCCGGCGCTGGCGAGACGCACGATGGAGGTGGCCACCTACCTGCACGACGAGGCGGTCGCGCTGGAAGCCGCGCGCCGCTGGGCAGCGCTGGCGCCGGACGATGCCCGGCCGCAGCAGGCGCTCGGCATTCTCTATGCGCGCCGGGGCGACATCGATCAGGCGGCCTTGCATCTCGCCCGTTTCGTCAAACGTAGCGGTCAGAAACCCGAGCGCGCACTGCTGCTGGTCGGTGCCCTGCTGGCGCAAACCGTCGAGGGCGCGACGGCGCTACCGGTCATGCATCGGCTGGTCGGCGACTACCCCGAGCAGGCGGGTGCGCAGTACGCCTACGGCATGATGGCCCTGCAGCTGGGCGCGCCGGCCACCGCCCTCGATGCCGCCGGGCACGCGCTTGCACTGCAACCGCACTTCGACCAGGCGCTGAGCCTCAAGGCGCAGTCGCTGATGGCGCTGGGACACTCGGATCAGGCGCTCGACCTGCTGGGCGAGGCCCTCAAGCGCACGCCGGACAGCGTGGCCCTGCGCCTGGCCTATGCGCGGCTGCTGGTGAGCGCCAAGTCGTACGACGAGGCCCGCCGCCAGTTTCACTGGCTGCTCAAGCGCGATCCCCACAACCCGGATGTGTTGTACACGCTGGGGCTGCTGGATTTCGAGCTCAAGCACGATCGCGAGGCCGCGCGTTACCTGCGGCGCGTATCCAAGGCCGGCTATCACGTTTCGGCCACGCAGTATTTTCTCGGCCGCATAGCGGAACGCGGCGGCAACATGGAGTCCGCGCTGGATCACTACGCGAACGTCGATGCCGGCGAATACCTGTTCGACGCGCAGGTGCGTATTGCCTACATCCTTGCGCGTCAGGGCGACCTCGACCAGGCGCGCGAATACCTGAGCGAACTGCGCGCCAGCGTGTCCGACAAGCAGCAGAAGGTCGAACTGTATCTGGTCGAGGGCGAGTTGCTGCAACAGGCGGACGATGCGCCCACCGCGCTCAAGCTCTACAACAAGGCGCTGCACGAATACCCTGGCGCGGCCCGTCTGCTCTACGCCCGCGCGCTGATCGCCGACAGCCTCGGCGATCTCGGGCAGGCCGAAGCCGATCTGACGCGTGTGACCCAGGAGAATCCGCGGGACGCGGCCGCGCTCAACGCGCTGGGGTACATGCTGGCGGACCAGACCGACCGTTATGCCGAAGCGCTGGGCTACATCCAGCGCGCGCTGGCGCTCAAGCCGGACGATCCTGCGATCCTCGACAGCATGGGTTGGGTGCAGTTCAAGCTCAAACACTACGCGCAGGCGCGCCGCTATCTTGAGCGGGCCTATGCCAGCTTCCCGGACCCCGAGGTTGCCGCCCATCTGATCGAGGTGCTGGCGGCTTCGGGCGATCGCGGGCAGGCGAGCAAGCTGCTCGGCAAGGCGCTCAAGGCCCATCCGGGCGATCCCAAGCTCACAGCGGTCAAGCGCCGGCTGGGCCTATGAGGGTATTCCGCGGGATCGCGGCGCTGGGCTTGGCGCTGACGCTCGCGGGCTGCGCCAATCTGCCGAGCCTGCCGCAAGGGACAGAAGAGGCGGCTTGGCATCGTCACGAAGCGGCGATCCTGGCCGGCACGCAATGGTCGCTCGATGGCAGCTTCGGCCTCAGGGTCGGTCATCGCGGCTGGAGTGCCGGGCTGCGCTGGCGCGAGGCCGACGATCGCTATCATATCGATATCTACGATCCCCTCGGGCGGACGGTCGCGGTGCTGGCCGGCCGCCCCGGCGACGTGACGTTGCGCGACGATCGTGGCAGAAGCTACCGGGCGTCTTCGGCTGCCGGGCTGATGAAACGAGCGCTTGGCTGGTCCTTGCCGGTTTCGGGGCTGCGCTACTGGATTCGCGGCGTACCGGTGCCCGGCATGCCGGTCGAGGCGCGCCGCCTGGACGGCCGCGGCCGTTTGGCGCAGCTTCGGCAAAGTGGCTGGGATCTGCGTTACCAGGATTACGACTACGATACCGTCAACGCGCGTCCGATGCGGGTGGTGATGACGCACGGTGATGTGCGGCTGGTGGTGGTGGTCAATCAGTGGGACGACAGGGGATGAGCCGTGTGAGCGAGAGCTGGCCCGCGCCGGCCAAGCTCAATCTGTTCCTGCATATCATCGGTCGCCGCGCCGACGGCTATCACTTGCTGCAGACCGTGTTTCAGTTCCTCGATTACGGCGATTCGCTGGCTTTCGAATCGCGCCCGGGCGGGCAGGTGAGTCGCGCGGAGGGACCGCGCGATCTGCCGGAGGCCGACGATCTCTGCGTGCGTGCGGCGCGGCTGTTGCTGCAGGAAACCGGATTGCGCGAGGGCGTGCGCCTGCGACTGCGCAAACGTCTGCCGATGGGCGGCGGGCTGGGCGGCGGCAGTTCGGACGCGGCCACCGTGCTGGTGGCGCTGAACGCGCTCTGGCGCGCGGGCCTGACGACGGACGATCTGGCGCAGCTGGGGCTGCGCCTGGGCGCCGACGTGCCGGTGTTCGTGCACGGCTTCGCCGCCTGGGCGGAGGGCGTGGGCGAGCGCCTGACGCCGCTGCCGGACCTGCCTGTGCCCTGGTACGCGGTGGTCAGGCCGACGGTCGCCATCGCCACCGCCGAACTGTTCGCCGACCCCAAATTGACACGCGATTGCGTGCCGCTCACAATACGCGACTTTCTGTCCGGGGCCGGTGGCAACGTCTTCGAGCCGGTGGCGCGCGCGCGGTATCCCGCGGTGGCGCAGGTGCTGGATGCGCTGTCGGCATATGCGCCGGCCCGTTTGACCGGGACCGGGGCCTGTGTCTTCGCCGCCTTCGCGGACGAAGCCTCGGCGCGGGACGCGCTGCGCGCGTTGCCCGGAGAGTGGAGCGGATTCGTCGCGCGGGGGTGCAACACCTCTCCCCTGCAGGACCGTCTACGCAGGATGTCCGTGGACGAAGGGGCCGCCTGAGGGCGATTATTTCAATTCATTGGATATTTTTTCATTGGGCCGTCGCCAAGCGGTAAGGCACCGGGTTTTGATCCCGGCATTCCCAGGTTCGAATCCTGGCGGCCCAGCCAGTCAACAGTAGAGCAGCCGTCGCCGTGTCTGTATCCGAAACCAGCAGGATGATGGTCTTCTCGGGGAACGCCAACCCCAGGCTTGCCGAGAAGGTCGTACAACACCTTAACATACCGCTGGGCAAGGCCCTGGTCGGGCGCTTCAGCGATGGCGAGATCCAGGTGGAAATCCTGGAGAACGTGCGTGGCAAGGACGTGTTCATCGTCCAGCCGACCTGCCGCCCGACCAACGACAACCTGATGGAACTGCTCATCATGGTCGATGCGCTGCGTCGCGCGTCGGCCTGGCGCATCACCACGGTCATTCCCTACATGGGCTACGGCCGGCAGGACCGCCGGGTGCGCTCGGCGCGCGTGCCGATCTCCGCGAAGGTGGTCGCCAACATGCTTACCGTCGGCGGAGCCAATCGCATCCTGACCGTCGACCTGCATGCCGACCAGGTACAGGGCTTCTTCGACGTGCCGGTGGACAACATCTACGCCTCGCCGGTGCTGCTCGGCGACGTGTGGCGGCAGAAATACGACAACCTGATCGTGGTATCGCCCGATGTCGGCGGCGTGGTGCGCGCCCGGGCGCTGGCCAAGCGGCTCGACGATGCGGAACTGGCGATCATCGACAAGCGCCGTCCGCGCGCCAATGTCGCCCAGGTGATGCATATCATCGGCGACGTCGTCGGCAAGACCTGCCTGATCGTCGACGACATGGTCGATACCGCGGGTACGCTGTGCCAGGCCGCCAAGGCGCTCAAGGCCCATGGCGCATCTCGTGTCGTCGCCTACGCCACTCACGCGGTGCTGTCGGGGCCGGCGATCGACAATGTGTCCGGCTCGGAGCTCGACGAACTCGTGGTCACCGACACGATTCCGCTGACTCCGGAGGCCGAGGCTTGCGACAAGATTCGCCAGCTCAGCGTCGCCGGCGTGCTGGCCGAGACCATCCACCGGATCAACCGCGAGGAATCGGTCAGCACCCTGTTCATGGATTAGCGGCCGCAAGGCCGCAAGACGGCGGGCGAAGGTTCGTCCGCCGGGAGAGATGTCCCTGGTCGCGGGGACATGACGGCCGCCCAGGCGGTCCTATTGCTAACGTTGGAGCCAACAATGACTGACAGTTTCGAACTCATCGCCGAACGGCGCGACGACCAGGGGAAAGGTGCGAGCCGCCGCCTGCGTCGGACCGGCCGTGTACCGGGGATCATCTACGGCGGGGACAAGGAACCCGCCGCCATCAGCCTTGAGGCGCGGGTGCTCAACAAGCAGCTGGAGAACGACGCCTTCTATTCGCACGTCCTGACGGTGAAGCTCGACGGCAGCGAGGAAAAGGCCATTCTGCGTGCCCTGCAGCGCCACCCGGCGCAGCCGATGGTGCTGCATTTCGACCTGCTGCGCGTGAACGAGGATACCCCGGTGCGCGTGCATGTGCCGCTGCACTACGTCAACGAGGCCACCGCGCCGGGCGTCAAGGCCGGCGGCATGGTCAACCACCACATGGTGGAAGTCGAGATCAGCTGCCTGCCGCGTGATTTGCCCGAATTCATCGAGGTCGATCTCGGTGCTCTGGAGCTCAATGCCGCCATCCATCTCACCGAACTCAAGCTGCCGGCCGGCGTCAGCCTGGTCGAACTGAGCCACGGCGAAGGTCATGACCAGGCGGTCGTGGCGATTCACCCGCAGCGCGTCAGCGCCGCCGACGCCGCCGAGGATGCGGCCGCCGAGGGTGACGAGGGCGGCGAAGCCTGATCGCGGGGCGCCGGGCGGTGTCGGACCCACTGAGCCTGATCGTGGGCCTGGGCAATCCGGGGCCGCAGTACGACAGAACCCGGCACAATGCCGGGTTCTGGTTCCTTGACGAGCTGGCTCGTCGTCATGGCGCCACGCTGCGTGCCGAAACCCGCTTCTCGGGCGAGGTCGGGCGGGCGCGTATCGAAGGCCGCGAAGTCTGGCTGCTCAAGCCGACCACCTTCATGAACCGCAGCGGGCAATCGCTTGCCCAGTTGACGGCGTTCTACAAGATTCCGCCAGCCGAGGTGCTGGTCGCGCACGACGAGATCGATCTGCCCCCGGGAGATGTGCGCTTCAAATTCGGCGGCGGGCATGGCGGTCACAATGGCCTGCGTGACATATTCGGTCACTCGGGCCGCGATTTCTGGCGCGCGCGCATCGGCGTGGGTCATCCCGGTCATCGCGACCAGGTGATCGACTACGTGCTCGGGCGGCCGGGCCGCGACGAACAGCAGCGGATCGACGAAGCGATCGCGGCCGCGGCAGACGCATTGCCCGAACTCATTGCCGGTGCCGGCGAGCGCGCGATGAAGACGTTGCACACCCGCTGACGCGGCTTATACAACCACCGACAGGATCACCACGCTCATGGGTTTCAAGTGCGGCATCGTAGGGCTTCCGAACGTCGGCAAGTCGACCCTGTTCAATGCGTTGACCAAGGCCGGCATCCAGGCCGAAAACTATCCCTTCTGCACCATCGATCCCAATGTCGGCGTGGTGGCGGTGCCGGATCCCCGGCTGGCCGAGCTGGCCGCCATCGTATCGCCCGAGCGGGTCGTGCCGACCACGATGGAGTTCGTGGATATCGCCGGCCTGGTCGCCGGCGCATCCCAGGGAGAAGGGCTGGGCAACCAGTTTCTCGCCCATATCCGCGAGACCGATGCGGTCGCGCATGTGGTGCGCTGTTTCGAGAACGACGACGTCATCCACGTTGCCGGCAAGGTCGACCCGCTGGAGGACATCGAGGTCATTACCACCRAGCTGGTGCTGGCGGACATGGACACGGTGACCCGCGCGGTGCAGCGCGTGGCGCGCAACGCCAAGTCGGGCAACAAGGCGGCCACCACGCAACTGCAGGTATTCGAGCGCCTGCAGGCCCACCTCAATCAGGGCTTGCCGGCGCGCACATTGCCGCTGGAGGCCGATGAAATCGAGGCGCTGGAAGAGCTGCACCTCATCACGCTCAAGCCGACGCTGTATATCGCCAACGTCTCCGAGGACGGCTTCGAAAACAATCCGATGCTCGACCGTGTGCGCGAGCTGGCGGCGACCGAAGGCGCCGAGGTGGTCGCCGTGTGTGCGGCCATCGAGGCCGAAATCGCCCAGCTGGACGAGGCCGACAAGGCCGAGTTTCTGTCCGAAATGGGGCTGCAGGAGCCTGGTCTGGATCGCGTGATCCGTGCCGGTTACCGCTTGCTTGGCCTGCAGACGTATTTCACTGCGGGGGTCAAGGAAGTCCGCGCCTGGACCATCATTGCGGGTTCCACCGCCCCGCAGGCCGCGGGGCGCATCCACACAGACTTCGAAAAAGGCTTCATTCGCGCCGAGGTCGTCGCCTATGCTGATTTCGTAGCCTGTGGTGGCGAACAAGGCGCCAAGGATGCCGGCAAATGGCGGCTGGAAGGCAAGGATTACGTCATGCAGGAAGGCGACGTCGTCCACTTCCGCTTCAACGTCTGACGGCGGGGGTTCAACCGCGCGGCACCACGTGAAAGCTCGCGCTGCCGCGTCGGGTCCTTGTGCCAGGATCGGGGTCGGGTCGTCCGGGCGGCGGTAGCAGCGTGTCGAGCGCACCCGCCGGTACCGGCTTGCCGTAGCGGTAGCCTTGCACCGCATCGCAATCCAGTTTGCGCAGAAAGGCTTCCTGCTCGATGCTCTCGACACCCTCGGCCACCACGCGCATCCCGAGGCTGTGCGCCATGGCGATAATGGCGGTGACCAGCGCCTTGTCGCCGTGGTTGTCCGGCACGCCTTCGAGGAAGGCGCGGTCGATCTTGAGTATGTCGATCGGCAGCTCGCGCAGATAGCCGAGGGATGAGTAGCCGGTGCCGAAGTCGTCCACCGCGATGCGGATGCCGAGGTCGCGCAGCCCCTGCAGAGCCTTGGCCACGCCGGGCGTGCGTTCCATCAGCAGCGATTCCGTGATCTCCACGACCAGCCTGTGGCCGGGCAGGCCGCTGCTGGCCAGCACCTCCCGGAACGCGGCGACGATGTCGCCGCTGAGAAACTCGCGGGCGGACAGATTGAGGCTCGCGTACAGCGGCGCAGCCCTTTCCCCCAGCCCCAGCAGCGTCTGCGCCGCTTCCATGAACAATTGCCGCGTGACCTGCCGGATCAGACCGGTTTCCTCTAGCACCGGCACCAGCGCCGTCGGCGCCTGCAGCGCCTTGCCGGGCGGCTGCCAGCGCAGCAGCACTTCGACACCGATCATCCGTTCGCTGCGCAGGTCGAAAATCGGCTGGTAATGGTTGACGAACTCGTTGCGTTGCAGGGCGTGGCGCAGGGCGATTTCCAGATTCAGCCGGCGGGTGACCTTGGCGGTCATCTCGCCGGAATAGAAGGCGTAGCGGTTTCGCCCCTGGTGCTTGGCATGGTACATCGCCGTGTCGGCATGTTTGATCAGATCGTCGAGTTCGGTCGCGTCTTCGGGGTAGAGTGCGATACCGATCGAGGCGCCTACGAAGACCTCCTGGCGTTTGATGCGGAAGGGCTTGTGCAGGGCGTCGAGTATCTTCTCGGCCACCGCGGCTGCGGCCGCGGCCGCAGTGTCGCCCAGGTCGCCCAGGATCACGGTGAATTCATCGCCGCCGAGGTGCGCGATGGTATCGCTTTCGCGAACGCCAAGGCGCAGGCGGTCCGCCACCTGCTTGAGCAGGGTGTCGCCGGCGTCGTGCCCCAGGCTGTCGTTGATGTGCTTGAAATGGTCGAGGTCGATGAACATGAGTCCGACGTGACTGTGCGCGCGGGAGCCTTGCGTGATCAGGCGCTGCAGACGGTCGCGGAACAGATGGCGGTTGGGCAGTCCGGTCAGCGGGTTGTAGAAGGCCAGTCGCTGCAGGCGCTGCTGGGCGCGCATCTGCGCGGTGATGTCCTTGCCGGTCGAGACGAAATGGCTGATGCGTCCGCGGCCGTCGCGCAGCGGACTGATGGTTTTCTGCTCGTAATACAGCGAGCCGGCACGCGTGCGGTTGATGACGATGTCATGGAAGGATTCGCCGCTGCGCAGGGTGCGCCAGAGGCGCCGGTAGAAGCGTTCGTCGTGACGTCCTGAGCGCAGCAGCCGCGGATTCTGGCCGAGGGCTTCCTCGTGCGTGTAGCCGGTCACCCGTTCGAAACTCGGATTGACGTACTGGATGTGGCCGTTGGCGTCGGTGATGTAGACCACGTCGCTGGTTTGTTCGACCACGCTGGACAGCCGTTCGGCTATCGCATGCGCGCGTCGGCTGGCCCGCCGGATGCCGGTCAGATAGGCGCTGACGACGAACCAGATCGCCATCAGCCAGAGATAGGCGTACAGGAAGCTCATGCCGCGCTGATGGCTGGCTTCGGTCAGCGTACGCGCGCCGACGAAGGAGACCAGTTGCCAGACAGGCCCCTCGGCGCCGTCGATGAGCGGGCCGATCACGGCGCCGCTGTCTGCGCCCATCTGGCTCGCAACCTCGTTCAGGGGATGGATCGTGGTATGGCTCAGCAGTCCCGGCGGCTCGAAACGCTGGCTGATCGTGCCCGGCGTGGCGCGTGTCCAGGCGAGCGTGTTGAGAATGCGCGACGAAATCGGCGGGCGGGTGCCGGGCGTTGACCGATGCAGCCATTCGCCGGTGCGCGTGAACAGATAGACTTCGCGTCCCACGCCCGTCAGTTCGTCGCGCACCTGTTCGATCAGCCGGTCGCCGAGGTAATCCAGCGCGAGATGCCCCAGCACCCGCCCCGAAGCATCCGTGACCGGCGTGATCAGGCGGATGACCGGGGGGCCGGGGGCGGGACCTCCGTGCGTGCTCGGATTCATCAGATCCGATACGAAGATGCTGCCGGCGCCGAGGTGTGCGATGCGCTGAAAGGTTGCGCTGGCGCCCTTGTCGAGCAATTCGTCCGGCGGGGCGATGCGGGTGGCGCCGGCATGATAGATGACGCGGCTCAGTTCGTGGCCGTCGCGATCGAGCAGGCATATCTGGCCGTAGAGGCGTTTCTGGCGGGCGAAGGTCTCGAATTCGCGGTCGATCAGCAGGCGCAGTCCGGGGGCGGGATGAGCGGCCAGCGCCTGCAGGTCGGCCCGCTGGCTGAGAATGAGCAGATCGCCCACAGCCGATTCGAAGTCGCGGTGGATGCGCGAGAGCGCGAGCGCGATGGATGCCTGTTCGCCCAGCGCGGCCCTGCGCTCTTCCGCATGGCGGTCCTGCAGGTGGAATGCGCCAAGCACGAGCGCGCAGGCAAGCGCCACCGGCAGAAAGAACAGCGCGAAGGTGCGCAGCCAATGTCTGTCCACCGGCGCGAGCAGCGTCTGCAGCATGCGACGGTGCATGGCGTCGTTATAAGGTATGTTGCCCATGCCTTACTGACCCCCTCATTGCCGAGCGAGCGCCTGCGGACTTGACATGGCGGGAGCGGTTGCAGAAAATCCCCGCCTTCGCCTTGAAGGCTATGTAGCTCAGCTGGTTAGAGCACAGCACTCATAATGCTGGGGTCGGTGGTTCGAATCCACCCATAGCCACCATCTTTGCCCCCTCCCGATCCAGCCTTGTTCCGCTGCGTCCCATCTTCCAAAATACGCCCATGCGGCGACACATCCAAGCCGTCCAGTCTTGGCCGTCCAGTCTTGAGCTGGGTCATGCCCGAGGCGTTCGGCGCTGGCCCGCGCACGCCGAAATTGCATAGCGTGGCGCCAATCCGGGACGACGGACGCGGGATTGTGGGCATGTACCGACAGCGCAGGCGGTGGCTGGAGCGGCTCAGGCAGGCGGAGGCCGTATTGCGGGAGCGAGAGGCAGCCTATCTGGTGTGCCGAAAACGGCGGGGGGCTGGCCCGGAGCTCGACGGCGCCTACGCGGCCGTGGTCGCCGCACGCCAAGCCGCCGACCGCGCCTTCGCGGCGCTTCAGGCGACCGATCCTCCGACCGGCGCGGATTCGGCTTACGCCGCGCGCGCCTCGGCGCCGTCGAGCGAGGGGCCGGAGGCGTCGCCCGCGTGCGAAGGCTGCGCCAAGGATGCCGATGCCGCATCGTAGACCCGGTAGAGCGCTTCCAGCGCTTCCGTCGCGGCCGCGAAATAACGCTCGGCGTCGATGCCGGGGCGCTCGGCCTCGACCAGATCGGCTTCGATCACCGACAGCAACTGGGCGGTCTGGGCCTGGGCCTTGGCCGCGGCCTGCCGGGTCTCGAGACTGAGCTGTCCATCGTGCTGGCCGACGGCTAGTTGTATCGCCTTGAGCCCGCTGCGGATATGCGTCACCAGGAAGCGCAGCCGTATGCGTTCGACGCCGTTCGCCTGTCCGGCGGCGGCGATGCCCGAGCCGATGGCGCGTGCCTTGCCGATACCCTCGGCCGCCTCCGGCAGGCGACGCCAGAGCATATCGCTCAGCGAGGCCGATACCGGCGAGCCGGCATCGAGCTGGCTGCGTTCGGCGACGTCCGAGATCAGATGCAGGACCTCCTGGATCAGCGTGCTGTGCGCGGCGAAGCTCTGCGCGGGCGACAGCTTGAGCACGCGCCCGCGCAGGGTGGACCAGCTGGTTGTCAGGGCTTCGATGCGCACGGGCGCCAGCAGATCGGAGCACGACTTGCCGTCGGCCAGGGTGGTGAGCGCGCGCTGGATGTCGGCCTGTTTGGCCTGCAGGCGGGCGCCGAAGGCGTTGTCGCCGTTGAGCAGGATGCTCGCCATGCCGCGATGCATCTGCAGATCGTGCAGCAGGCTGCGTAGGGTCATGTTCAATGCGATGCCCCGCCGGCTGCGCCGGGCCGGTGATTCGGCGCGACGCGCGCGCAGGACGCCCAGGGCCAGCCCCGCGCTGGCGATGGCTAGACCGGGGATCAGCAGTGCGTGAAACGCATTCATGTCGACAGGTCTCCCGTGAGTGTTCAGGCCGCGCGTGGCTCGCGCGGTCCCGCCAGGGCATCGTGCAGTCCCTGTGCGAGCTGGTCCAGGTAGGCCGCGACCTGGGCGGTTTCGTGGGCGGCTTCGCTGTTGGTCCATGCGCTGCCGGAGATGTGCTCGACGTGACGCGCGATTTCCGTGCTGACCTCGGTCTGCTGGCGGGTGTTCACGGCGATCTGATGCACGCCGTCGAGGGCGGCGCGCACGCGCTGGTGAATGTCGTTGAGCGATTCGACCACGCTGCCGATATGGCTGACATTGGCGTCCGCGGCGTGCTGGGCCTCGTCCATCTGCCCGACCGCGTGGCGGACGTCGTCCTGGATGCCGCCGATGATCTGGGTGATGGTGTCCGCCGAGCTGCGCGAGCGCAGCGCCAGGTTGCGCACCTCGTCGGCGACGACCGCGAAGCCGCGGCCTTCCTCGCCGGCGCGCGCGGCCTCGATGGCGGCGTTGAGCGCCAGCAGGTTGGTCTGTTCCGCGATGCTGCGAATCAGCTTCGAGACCTCGGAAATCTCGTTCGAGCGTTCGCGCAGCGCATTCATCGCCTGCGCCGTGCCGTGAATGCTTTGGGCCAGCGCCGCGATGCCCGTGGTGGTCTCGGTCAGGGTCTGGCCGCCACGATGGGCGAGATCGCTGGCGTCCGAGGCGCGCTGTTCGGCATCACGGGTCTGTTCCGCCACCTCGCCGAGACTGGTGCTCATCTCTTCCATCGCGGCGGCGGTCGAGGTGGCGGCGTCGCGCTGGCGCGCGGTGCCTTCGTCCACCCGGTTTGCACTCGATTGCAGTTCGCCCACGGCGTGAGTGACCTCCTCCAGCGCGGCGGCGGTGCGGGCGTTGAGCCGCTGCACGCTGCGCGCCATGTCGTTGAAGGCGATCAAGAGCGCCCGCCGGTCGTCGATGCCGCGGGTCGGCAGCCGGGTATCGAAACGACCTTCCGCCACGGCGGCCAGCGCCTGCGCGAGCTGACGCTGGGTCTGCAGCCGGCCGCGTATCCAGCAGGTCGTCAGATACAGACCGAGGGCAAGCAGCGCGAGCACGCCGCTCATCGCGGCGGTATCGGGGGGGATTGCGAAGTCCTCGGCGATCAGCAAATCACCGATCGGAAACAGCAGGAGGCAGGCGATGAGCGCGAGCTGCAGGCCGGTTGGTAGCCTTCTCAGAAAGCGCTCGCCCAGAGGGGCGACGGTTTTGGACATCGGGATCTCCCGTGCACAAAGGGGTACGGGAGAAGTGAAGCAATTGCCAGGCCATGCGCGGCGATCTCATCCGCATGGCTTATGCCTGGATAATGCGCAAAAAAGGTGCATTGTACGGCGCGCGCGCACCCGATGGGTGCGTTGGCGGCTCAGAACAGCCCGGCCATCCACAGGAACAGGCCAATCACGCCGGCGCTGAAGAAGGTGGTTACGATCGCAAGGTCCATTTCGCGCTGGAGAGGCTCGGGCCATTCGCCCGGCGGGCGTTCGCGCCGGCCGGCCTCGGGTGCCGGCTGCGGCCTTGGGAGTGTTTCCAGCAGCAGCCGCTCGGCCATCAGCTGATCGCTGTGCGGCGCGACGAGAGCCTTCGGCGTGGCCGAGGGCTGGCCGGGGTGTCGGTCTTCTGCGCGGTCGTTTGGCATCGTGTCCTCTCGGTCCGGCTGGCCTGCTAAATCTATAGCACAGCCTGGGCCAGGGTCATGACGGGTCGTGGCTGGCAGGTTCGAAGCCGTCACTCGGGCCGGCGTCCGCGCCCGGCTGCTGCATGGTGGGCGCGGCGGGCGTGCGCGCGAGAAAGTCCTTGAGGAAATCGATGAAGCGCTCGGCGGCGCGCGACGGACGGTTGGCGGTCAGCAGGGTCAGCCTGCGGCGAAGGCCCGGTCGCAGCGGGATGCCGACCACATGCCCGCCCTCGTGACGCAGGGCGAGCGCGGACAGGAAACCGATGCCGAGGCCTTGCCGCGCCGCCTCGATCACCGCAGCGACGCCGGCAAGCGTCATGCTGACGCGTGGCGTGATGCCGGCCTGCTCGAAGGCGGCCTCGACCAGTTCGCGTGTGCCCGATCCGGCCTCGCGCAGGATGATCGGCTCGTCGGCCACGTCGCCTAGGGCGAGCGTGCGGCGACTGGCGAGCCGGTGCCCGCTGGGCACCACGGCGACGATGGTGTCGCTGCCGAGCGGTTGTGCGGTGAAGTGCGCGGTGGAAGCGCCGTGACCGACGGGGCCTTCGATCAGGCCGATGTCGCAGGCCTCCAGGTGATCGAGAACCGACTGGCTGTTGTGGCTTTCCAGGATGATCTCGATCCGCGGTGCATGCTCGCGGAACTCGGCGAGCGCGGCGGGCAGGATGTAGGCGCCGAGGGTCTGGCTCGCGGCGATGCGCACGCGTCCCGAGTCCACCGAAGCCAGCGAGGCGGCGAAGGACTCGGCTTCCTGCAGTGCGTCGGCCAGCGCCTGCGCGTGCCGGTAGAGCTGCTGCCCCGTGCTGGTGAGCGCGATGCCTCGCCCCTGCCGCCGGTATAGCGGTTCGCCGATGATCGACTGCAGCTGCCGCAATTGGTTGGAGACCGCGGGCTGGGTGAGGTGGCGCGCCCGCGCGGCCGCTCCGATACCGCCCTCGCGCACCACATGGGCGAAAGTGATGAGTTGCTCGGGATTGATGCGCATAGGTCTTCCTTTAATCACGAGAGGTGATATCAAATAGATAAAAACATAATTATTAAAAATGTTACAGGCGCGCTAATCTGAGCCCCGTTCAAGCGGCGGCCCGGTTGGCCGGGCAAAAGGAAGGAGCGCATGCAGTCGGGAAAATCATTCAAGGAGATCGTCCGTCATTTCACGCCCAACTGGTTCACCATGAACATGGGCACGGGCATTCTGTTTCTGAGCCTGCACGAGAGCTTTCCCGCGGCGATGCCGGGACAGGCCTGGCTGACGCGTGGGCTGTGGTGGTTCGACATGGGCCTTTACGTGTTGTTTTCGGGGCTTTTGATCGCCCGCTTCGCCTGGTTTCCGGACAGCCTTGGGCGTTTGTTGCGTCATCCCGTGCAATCCATGTTCCTGGGTGCCATTCCGATGGGGCTGGTGCCCATACTGGATGGCTGGCTGCTGTTCGGACCCCAGTTGATCGGGCCCCATGCGGTCGTCCTGGCGGAGGCTTTGTGGTGGCTGGATGCCCTGCTGGCGGCTCTTTTCGGCTGGTTGGTGCCTTACTTCATGTTCACGCGGCAGGCGCACCTGCTCGAGCGCATGACGGCGGTGTGGCTGCTGCCCATTGTATCGGCCGAGGTGACGGCGGCCGCCGGCGGCATGCTGGCGCCGCATCTGGCACCCGCCGCCGCGGAAGTGGTGGTGGTGACGAGTTATGTGTTGTGGGCGCTGTCGATGCCGCTGGCGCTGACCATCGTGGTCATCCTGTTCCTGCGGCTGGTGCTGCACAAGCTGCCGCATCGCGACATGGCCGTATCGAGCTGGCTGGTGCTCGGGCCGATGGGCACCGGTGCGCTCGGGCTGTTGCTCCTCGGTACGGCGGCGCCGGCGGCCTTTGCCGGTTCCTCGCTGGCCGCGCTCGGGCCGCTGGCCCGGGGGGTCGGGCTGATCGGCGGCCTGATGCTGTGGGGCTACGGCCTGTGGTGGTGGGTGATGGCCTGGCTGCTGACCTTGCGCTATCTGCGCGAAGGCCTGCCGTTCAACATGGGGTGGTGGGGTTTCACCTTCCCGCTCGGCGTGTACGCGGCATCGACGCTGCAGCTGGCGCACGAAACCGGCTTGACCGCGTTCGGCATCTTCGGCGCGCTGCTGGTGATTCAGCTCGCGGGTTTCTGGGCCGTGGTGACCGTGCGGACCTTCCATGGCATGTGGCATGGGTATCTGTTCAACGCGCCGTGCCTGTCGGGCGAGAACGCACTGCTCGGGCCCGGACACAAGACCTAGGCCTCGCCTTCCGCCGATGCATAACGCAGGCCGCATACCCAGTAAAACGCTTCGCCCTGCGGCGTGCGCACGCAGACCTCGTCGTCCACGGCCTTGCCGAGCAGGGCGCGGGCCATCGGCGAATCGACGCTGATGAGGCCCGCACCGCCGAGTTCGTCGGCGCCGACGATGCGGTACTCGACCTCCTCACCGGCCTCGGTTTCCAGCCGGACCCAGGCACCGAAATAGACCTTTTCCGCGGCCCGGGGGCGCTGCACGACCTTGAGCGATGGCAGGCGTTTCTGCAGGTAACGGATGCGGCGATCGACCTCGCGCAACTCCTTTTTGCGATAGATGTACTCGGCGTTTTCGGAACGGTCGCCCTCGGCCGCCGCGGCGGCCAGATGGCGGGTCACGTCGGCGCGGCGCGGCCACAGCGCTTCCAGTTCGGCCGCGAGCGCGGCATAGCCTTCCGGCGTGATGTAAGGCGATGATCTCGGTGGTGGGGGTCGCCAGCGGCCCATTGCTGCGTGCTCCGTTGAAGCAAAGCGGCAGTATATCCGCGTGCGGCATAATGGCTCCCATTCGTCACCGCGAAGTCCGAATATCAGCCGCATGCCGCCCATCGACACCATCGAGCTCGCCCAGTCCCTGAGCGCCGCCGCAAGCGCCAGCCGGCAGCGCCGCGTGCTCGTGCTCGGCGGCGAGGCCGGGTGGGCGCGCGCGGAGGCCGCGCGGCTGCCGTTGCCCGACGCCGCGCAAGGATTATGGATCGGTCCGGATGCGCCGCCGGGGTGGGTGGCCTGCGCGCCGCGCGAGGCGCGCGGCCAGCTCGGAAGGGAGTACGCGCGGGTGTGTCTCGATGCCTTCGCCGGTTTCGATGCCGATGCCTTCGGCGCGGTAGCCGGCACCCTGGTCGGCGGCGGCCTGCTGTGCCTGCTGAGCCCCCCGTTGGCGGCGTGGGGCGATTGCCCCGATCCGGCGTGCGCCCGTGCGCGCGGGTCGCCGGCGGCCGGCGACCGCTTCCTCGCGCGGCTGGCCGGGATGCTGGCCGATGCGCCGGGCGTTTGCGTGCTTGGCCAGGACGGCCGTCTCGCCGGCGATGCGCAGGCGAGGCGGCCGATCGCAACGCCCGTCGCCGCGCCCCGGATCGCGGCCGATGGCTGCGTCAATCCCGAGCAGCGCGCCGCCGTGGCCGCGGTGTTGCGCGCCGCGACCGGCCATCGCCGCCGTCCCACCGTGCTGACCGCGCATCGGGGGCGCGGCAAGTCCGCGGCCTTCGGGCTGGCCGCCGCGGTCCTGATGGCCGAACACGGCCGGCGCGTGGTGGTGACCGGCCCGAGCCTGGCGGCGGTCGAAGCGGTGTTCGCGCATGCGGCGCGGCGTCTGCCGGCGGCGCGGCGGACCCGCACCGCGCTGACCCTTGGCGAGGCCAGCCTGTCATTCGTCGCGCCCGACGCTCTGGCCGAGGCGCCGCCGCAGACCGACCTCGTACTGGTCGACGAGGCCGCCTGCCTGCCGCAGGCGCTGGTGCTGCGGCTGCTGCGGCGCTGTCCGCGGCTGGCCTTCGCTACCACCGTGCATGGCTACGAGGGCTCCGGGCGCGCCTTCGCGCTGCGTTTTTCCGCGCGTCTCGACGCCGAGACGCCGGGTTGGCGCGCGCTGAGCCTCCACGAACCGGTGCGCTGGGCCGCCGGCGATCCCCTGGAGGCGCTTAGTTTCCGCGCGCTACTACTCGATGCCGAGCCGGCAGTCGTCGACGGGGCCGCCGGCCATCCGCTTGCGCGCGCCACGATCGAACGCCTGGGCCGGGATGCCCTGGCGGCGGACGAAGCCTTGCTGCGCGAGGTATTCGGCCTGCTGATCATCGCCCACTACCGGACCCGGCCGCAGGATCTGCGCCAGCTGCTCGACGGCCCATCGCTTGCGGTCTGGGTCGCGCGGTTGGACGGGCGCGTCGTGGCGGTGGCGCTGGTGGCGGAGGAGGGCGGGCTGCCGGCCGATCTCGCTGCCGGCGTGGCGCAGGGCCGGCGCCGCGTACACGGTCACCTGCTGCCGCAGGTGCTTGCCGCCCACTGCGGGCGCGCCGACGCCATGGCCCTGCGCGGCTGGCGGGTGGTGCGGCTGGCGGTGCATCCGACGTTGCAGCGCCGGGGACTGGGCGCGGCACTGATCGCCCGCCTGGCGAACGAGGCGGCGATCCAGGGCCTCGACTGGCTGGGTGCGAGTTTCGGCGCGACGCCGCCGCTGCTGACCTTCTGGCGGCGTGCGGGCCTGTTGCCGCTGCGCGTCGGGGCGACCCGCGAGGCCGTCAGCGGCGCCCATGCGGCCCTGGTTCTGAGGCCCGTGAGTACGCAGGCCGGTCGGCTGCATGCCGACCTGCGCCGGCGCTATCTCGAGTCGCTGCCCCAGCTGCTGGGCGATTCGCTGCGCGGCGTCGAGCCGCGGTTGGCGCTCGAACTGCTCGCCCGTGGTCCGAGCGAGGCGCCGGCCCCGGCGCTGGACCCCGCATGGCGCCGCGAGGCGGCGGACTTCGTCGCCGGTGCACGCGAATACGAGGATGCGCTCGGCGCGCTCTGGCGTCTCGCCGTCGACGCGCTGCCGCAGGCGGCTGCGGCAGGCCGCGCGCACGAGGCGCTGGCGATGAAGGTGCTGCAAAAACGCGGCTGGGAGCACGTCGCGGCGCGCGCGGGCGTGCCCGGCCGGCGGCAGGTGATCGCGTTGCTGCGCGAGGCGGCGGCGAGGCTGCTGGATTGATGCATGCAACATTCCATGCGACGGGCCGGAGCGGTTTGCTATAGTGACCGTCCGGGTGGACGCAACGGTCCGCAAGAGTCACCACGGCTCGCCAGCAATGCCTGTTCCGAGGAGGTCAGCATGGGTCGCCCCGTCGATGTGTCCGCCAAGCCGCGCGCCGGCACCCGCTGTTCCGCACAAGACATCTACGTGCGGCTGCGCGAAATGATCCTGAGCTTCGAGCTGTATCCCGGCAGTCGCGTCACCGAAACCGAGCTGGCCGAGTATTTCGGCGTCAGCCGCACGCCGGTGCGCGAGGCGCTGCAGCGCCTGGAACAGGATGCCTACCTGCTGATCCGGCCCAAGCAGGGCTGTTTCATCCGCCAGCTCGATATCGCCGAACTCGGGCAGTACTACGAAGTGCGCCAGGATCTCGAGGCGCTGTCGCTGCGCTTCGCCTGCGAGCATATGGCCGACGAGGCGCTGCAGGCGCTGGGCGCGGAATGGGATCCCGTGACGCAGCCCGGCCGCACCGACGATCCCGGCGTGATGGTGGCGCGCGAGGAATCCTTCCATCTGGCGCTGGCCGAGGGCGGCGGCAATGTGGTGCTGGCGAACTATCTGCGCGACATCAACAACCACATCCGGGTGGTGCGGCGGCTCGATTTCACCAGCGGCGAACGCATCGACCGGACCTACGCCGAGCATCACGAACTCGTCCAGTGCCTGCTGCGCCGCGACCTGCCGGGGGCGCTCGCGCTGATGCAGACCCACATCTCGCAGAGCGAGGCCTTCGCCAAGTCGCTCACGCTTCACCAGCTTTCGCAGCGCCGCAACAGCCGTTTCGGACAAATCTAGGCCGTGGCGGGGTGTATGTGTATGCAACGTTGCATTATCATGCCCGCGCACCACTTCTGACCCTGGAGTACGCATGCGCACCTGGATACGCGAGCCGCTGGCGATCCTCGCCGAGGCGGCCGCCGGCGGCCTGGTGGTCGAGGACGACCGCATCGTCGAATGCCTGCCGGCCGGAGCGCGCCCGGCGACGCCGGTGGACGAGACCTTCGACGCCCGCGCGCACGTGGTCGTCCCCGGCCTGATCAACCTGCATCACCACTTCTACCAGACCCTCACGCGCGCCTGCCCGCCGGCGCTGGACAAGCCGCTGTTCCCCTGGCTGGAGGCGCTGTATCCGGTGTGGGCGCAGCTGCGGCCCGAACAGCTCGCCGTCGCCGCGCGCACGGCGCTGGTCGAGCTGCTGCGCTCGGGCTGCACCACCGCCGTCGACCATCACTACCTCTTTCCAGCCGGGCTCGACGAGGCCATCGACATCGAACTGGAGGCGGCGGCCGAGCTGGGCCTGCGCACGGTGCTGACGCGCGGTTCGATGAGCCTGTCGCAGGACGACGGCGGCCTGCCGCCGCGCAGCGTGGTGCAGC
This sequence comes from Acidihalobacter prosperus, assembly GCF_000754095.2. Taxonomy (NCBI): domain Bacteria; kingdom Pseudomonadati; phylum Pseudomonadota; class Gammaproteobacteria; order Chromatiales; family Ectothiorhodospiraceae; genus Acidihalobacter; species Acidihalobacter prosperus. Next base: position 130,258 of record NZ_JQSG02000006.1, on the reverse strand, counting down.
GCGAGGACACCATCCTGGCCGACAGCGAGCGACTGCTCGCGCGCTACCACGAGGCCGGGGAGGGCGCGTTGCGTCAGATCGCCCTGGCGCCGTGCTCGCCGTTCTCGGTCACCGCCGACCTCATGCGCGAGAGCGCCGCGCTGGCGCGTCGTCACGGCGCCCGGCTGCACACCCATCTGGCCGAGACCGACGACGAGACCGACTACTGCCTCGCGCATTTCGGTCGCCGCCCGGTCGATTACCTCGACGACCTCGGTTGGATCGCGGACGACGTCTGGGTGGCCCACGGCATCCACTTCGACGAGACCGAGATCGCGCGCCTCGGCGCCGCCGGCGTGGGCGTCGCCCACTGTCCCTCGTCCAACATGATCCTGGCCTCCGGTCGCTGCCCTGTGCCGGCGCTGGAGGCGGCCGGCGCGCCGGTGGGGCTCGGTGTCGACGGCTCGGCCTCGAACGATGCCTCCAACCTGATCGCCGAGGTGCGCCAGGCCTTCCTGCTCCAGCGCCTGCACGCGGGGGCCGGCGTAATCGGCCATCGCGACGCGCTGCGCTGGGCCACCGAGGGCGGCGCGCGCTGTCTCGGCCGGCCCGAGCTGGGGCGCATCGCGCCCGGCTGCCAGGCCGACCTCGCGCTGTTCCGGGTGGACGACCTCGGCTTCGCAGGGGCTGGCGATCCGCTGGCCGCGTTGGTCCTCTGCGCCGCCCAGAACGCCGACCGGGTAATGGTCGCGGGTGCGTGGCGCCTGATCGACGGCGAGGTGCCGGGCGTGGATCGCGCGGCCCTCGCCGCGGCGCAGCGCGCCGCCTCGCATGCGCTGCTCACCGCCGCGGGGGTGCGCGCGTGAGCGCCGTCGTCTACCGCGCGCCGATGATCAATCCGCGCGGCGCGAACCTGTACGACGCCTGGATCGACGGCGGCCTGCGCGTGCGCGACGGGCGCATCGAGGCGCTCGGCGATTTCGATGCCGTGATGCGCGTCGGCGAGGCCCACGATCGCGTCGAGACGCTGGAGGGCGTGATCGTGCCGGGCTTTGCCGATGTGCACATCCACTGGGTGCAGCATCCGGTGCGCGGCGCCTTCGAGGAAGCGCTGATGCCTTGGCTGCGCGAGCACATTTGGCCGGAGGAGACGCGCTACGCCGATCAGGATTTCGCGCGCGCCGCCGCGCAGCGCTTCTTCGCCGACACCGTGCGTGCCGGCACGGTGATGGGCATGAGTTATTCCAGCGCGCACGCCGAGGCGGTGCGCATCGCCGACCAGGCGCGCGTGGGCGACTGGATGGTGGGCGACGTGGTGATGGAGCATGGCGCGCCCGAGGCGCTGACGCGCGCCAGCGTGCACGAGGCCGTCGAGTTGGACCGCCGCGCGAGTGGGCTCGGCACCGAGCGCTATGTGGTCTCGCCGCGCTTCGCGCTCAACTGCAGCCCGCGCCTGATGGCCGAGCTGGGCGTGTATGCGCGCGTCGGCGGTTTCCATGTGCAGACGCACCTGTCCGAATCGCCCGGCGAAATCCGCGAGGTGCTGCGCGAATTCCCCGACGCCGAGGACTACACCGACGTCTACGATCGCGCCGGCCTGCTCGGGCCGCGCAGCGTGCTCGGGCACTGCGTGCACCTCTCGCCGCGAGAGTGGGCCGTGCTGCGCGCGCGCGGCAGCTGGATCGCGCACTGCCCGTCGAGCAACGAGGCGCTGGATTCGGGGCGCATGGACCTCGAAGCCGTGCGCCGCCACGGCATTCCCTACGCGCTCGCCAGCGACGTCGGCGCCGGCCCCTCGCACAGCCTGCTGCACGTGATGCAGCGCTATCTCGATGCGCACCGCGCCGCCGGCGTGGCGGTCAGCGCCGTCGAGGCGCTGTACCGCGCCACCCTGGCCGGCGCCGAGTGCATGGGGCGCGATGCGGTCGCGGGCAACCTCGATGCCGGCAAGCGCGCGGATTTCGTGCTGTTGCCCGCGCCCGGCGGCCAGCTCGACGTCGAGGGCTGGATCGGCGAGTGGACGCGCGGCGGCATGGCCGAGCTGGAGGGTCGCCCGCTGGCCACCTGGATCGCGGGCGCGCGCCACGACCCGCCCGCCGCACCGCCGCGCACGGCTTCCGCCTGATCCAGGCGCCACGCGCACCGCCATGGTGCGCGGACTCCGCACGAGCCGCGTCGCACCCGCCAGCCGGCGGCGCGAGACGGGCCTGCGCGATCCGGCCCACTCCCTGCATGGCGAAACCGAAGGCCGACGTCGGCGCCAGGACAGGGCGGCGACGCGATACGGGTGGGCGTCCGGCGTTTTCGGACCAGTCCGCTATGATTCTGGACGGGCCCGCGCGCATTCGCGACGGGCCGGCATACGGCAAAAGGGCGGGCAAGATGGAGGCTAAGGGGGGAGCAGCCGGCGCCGGGGGCGCGGCGGTCGGGCGCTGGGTGATCTTCGGCGTCGTCAGCATCGGGCTGTGGGCGGTGGTCGCGCGTCTGTACGGCCAGACCTATTTGCTGCCCGATCCCCTGCAGGTGCTGCTCCAAGCCGGCCGTCAGCCGGGCCTGCTGCTGCACTTCACCCTCATCACCGCCGCCGAGATTGGCATCGGCTTCGTCGTCGGCAGCGTGGCCGCGCTGCTGGTGTCGGTGGCGCTGCTCGGGCTGCCGCACTGGCTGCGCGACTACATCCAGCGGCTGGTGGTCACGCTCAACTCGGTCCCCTTCGTGGCCATGGCCGGCCTGGTGGTGATCTGGTTTCCGGCGCCGATGGAGGCGCAGACCGTGGCCGCCGCGCTGTTCTGCTTCTTCGCCGTGGTCTATCACACCCACCAGGCCTTCGGCGCCTCGCCGCCGCTGTACGAAGACCTGATGACCTCCTACAGCGCCAGCTTCATGCAGCGGTTGCTCTACCTCAAGCTGCCGGCGTCGCTGCCGGTGCTGATGACCAGCCTCAAGGGCGGCGCGATGGCGGCGGTCAACGGCGCCATCGTGGGCGAACTGTTCGGCGCCTATCAGGGGCTGGGCTTTTTGATCATGGATTCGCGTTACGTGGGCAATACCCCACGGGTTTTCCTCAGCGCCCTGCTGTGCACCGTGCTCGGCTGGCTGCTGATGGGGCTGCTGGAGCTGCTGGAACGCCGGGTGCTGGGCTGGCACCGGATGCGGCTGCGCGCGGCCGGCTGAACCGGCGCCGGCCCGGCCGGCGCCGATGCACGACTTGAAGGGCCAACACAAAAGGGAGACAAGGGCATGATTCAGAAATGGGCAAGGGCAGGGCTGTTGCTGCTGGGCTTCGCGGCCTTCGGCGCTCAGGCGGCGGAGAAGCCGTCGGTGCAGGTGATCGAATCCTGGTTCATCCACGCCGAGTCGATCGGCGACGTGGTGGCCAAGGATAAGGGCTTTTTCGGCGATCTCGACGTGCGCATCGTGCCGGGCGGCCCGGGGCTGTCGCCCATCCAGCGGGTGATGGCCGCCAGTCGCGACGGCGTCGTCGCCCTGGGTGTCGACCTGCCATACAACGTCGTGCGCGCGCGGCTCAGCCAGGGCTTGCCGCTGGTGATCCTGTCCGCCGATTTCCAGCACTCGGCGATGCGAATCCTGTCCTGGAAACCGGTCAAGACCAAGGACGACATCCACGGCACCTTCGCCACCTGGATCGGTTACGACACGCCGATCAAGGCCGTGTTCGGCAAGGACTGGGCGCAGCATGTCCAGATCGTCAACCAGACCGGCGATCCGGCCACCCTCGGCGCCTGGCTCAATCACCGCTACGAGTTCGCCTCGGGCATGGTCTACAACGAGGTGATGGTGGCGGCCGAGCACGCCAAGCAGCCGTATCACGTGGTGTCGTACAGCGATCTGGGCGTCGACTGGCCTGAGAACGTGGTGTTCACCACCGAGAAGACCCTGCGCGAGCACCCCGAGATCATCCGCCAAGTGCTGCACGCGCGCTATCGCGGCTACCGCTATGCCTTCCAGCACCCCGAAGAGGCCGGCAAGATGCTGGCCAAGGCCTCGCCGAGCCTGAACATCCCCTTCGAGCTCAAGGGGCTGGCCAAGATCTACGAGATCATGCGTCCGCCGGTGGGTTACGACCTCGGCCGCATCGACGGCACCGTGCTCCGGCGCATGGCTCGGCAGCTGGCCGATGCCGGCATCCTGCCGCGGGACCCCAACCTCAGCGGCGCCTATCACTACGTGCCGAGCGGGGTGGGCTGGCCCCCCGGCGCCGCCGTGGCGAGCGAATAACGCGCCGCATCGAGGCGGGCCTGCACGCTTTGGGTGCAGGCCCGCCTGCTGTTACCATCCGCTTCCTCGTTACCGGGCCGCCACGGGGCGCCGCCGTCCGGCGGTCCGATATTTGCATTTTGCCCCGGCCAGCCGTCATGGCGGTGCTCCGCGTCCCCGAGGCGCGCGCGGCCGCCCGGCGCGGACAAACCACAACAACAAACGAGGAAGCTATCGCATGTCCACTTCAGCCGACGATTCCAGTCTGGGCGTCAATCCGGCCGTCTTCCCCGGCGGCATCGAGGCGCGCGGCATCGAGCGCGTGCTGCCGCACGAGCGCACCCACGTCAGCATTTTCGACAACTTCACCCTGTGGCTGTCCGCCAACATGGTCATTTCCACCGTGGCGCTCGGCGCGCTGGCCATCCCGGTGTTCGGCCTCGGCTTCTGGGACAGCTTCCTGGTGATCCTCGCCTTCAACATGCTCGGCGTGCTGCCGGTGGCCTATTTCTCCACCCTCGGCCCGCGCCTCGGCCTGCGCCAGATGACCATCGCGCGCTTCTCCTTCGGCTGGCACGGCGCGAAGATCATGGCGTTGTTCAACGTCGCCGCCTGCATCGGCTGGTCGGCGGTGAACGTGATCGTGGGCTCGCAGATCATCACCGCGCTGAGCCACGGTGCCGTGCCGGTGTGGGCCTCGATCCTGGCGATCGCCGCGCTCACCACCGCGGTCAGCGTGTACGGTTACCGCTACGTGCACCGTTACGAGCGCTACGCCTGGATGCCGATGGCGGCGATCTTCCTCATCGTCGCCTTCACCGCCGGCGGCCAGATGGGCATCGTGCCCACGCCGGCGTGGAACGTCGCGCACTGGGCCTCGCTGATCTCCTTCGGCGGCGCGATCTACGGCTTCGCCACCGGCTGGAGCTCCTATGCGGCGGACTACAGCGTCAACCAGCCCGAGCACACCCCGCCCGCGAAGATCTTCTGGCTGACCTTCTTCGGTGTGACCATCCCCTGCATCCTGCTGGAGACCCTCGGCCTGTCGCTGACCACGGTCGGCGCCTTCGCCAAGGCCGCGAACGAGGGCGGCGGCGCGCTGCTGGCCGCGGCGCTGCATCCGCTGGGCGGTTTCGGCGAGCTGCTGCTGCTCCTGCTCGCGCTGTCGGTCATCGCCAACAACATCCCCAACGACTACAGCCTCGGCCTGTCCATGCAGGTGCTCGGACGCGCCTTCCACAAGGTCAACCGCGCGGTCTGGACCTTCATCGGCGCGGTGGTCTACATCGCCATCGCCATCGCCGCAGCGGCGCACTTCAACGCCGCGCTGGAGAACTTCCTGCTGATGGTGGCGTACTGGCTCGGTCCGTGGTCGATCATCCTGCTGCTGGAGCACTTCATCGTGCGCCGCGGCCGCTACAACCTGGACGGCTGGAACGAGGCGCGTCACCTGCCGGTGGGCTGGGCGGCGATCGTCGCCATGGCCTCCGGCCTGTTCGGCGTGTATCTCGGCGCCGCGCAGCTGCTTTTCGTCGGCCCCGTCGCCGCGCTGTTCAACCCGCCCTACGGCATGGACGTCGGCTTCGAGCTGGGCGTGGTCTTCGCCGCCATCGTCTACGCGATCCTGCGGCCGATCGAACTGCGCGCGCACGCGCGCTGACGCCGGCCAGGGCGGCGCCCTAAAATGAGACGACGCACGCGCCGCCGCCCGCACGGACGGCGGCGGCCCGCCGGGGCGCCGGCCCCGTAGACCGACCGAGGCCTTATGACCGACATCCTGATCCGCAATGCCCGCATCACCGCCCGCGGCGCCGAGCCCTGCGACGTCGCCATCGCCGGCGGACGCATCGCCGCCATCGGCCCGCACCTGCCGGGCGGCGGCACCGAGATCGACGCGGCGGGCGGCCTGCTCAGCCCGAGCTTCGTCGAGCTGCATTGCCACCTCGACGCCACGCTCACCGCCGGCACCCCGCGCCCGAACCGCAGCGGCACGCTGTGGGAAGGCATCGCCCTGTGGGCCGAGATCAAGCCCGCGCTGACCGAGGAATCGGTCTACGCGCGGGCGCGCAAGACGCTGCTGTGGATGCTGTCGCACGGCGTCACCCACGTGCGCACCCACGTCGACGTCTGCGACCCCTCGCTGGTCGCCCTGCGCGCGCTCCTGCGTTTGCGCGAGGACCTGCGCGGCACCCTCGATCTTCAGCTCGTCGCCTTCCCGCAGGAGGGCATCTACGCCTTCGCCGACGGCGAGGCGCTGATGCGCGAGGCCATCGCGCTGGGCGTGGACTGCATCGGCGGCATCCCGCACTTCGAGATGACGCGCGAGGACGGCGTGCGCTCGGTCGAATGGGTGCTCGCGCAGGCGCGCGAACACGGCCGGCTGGTCGACATCCACTGCGACGAGACCGACGACGACCAGTCGCGCTTCGTCGAGGTCATGGCCGCGCAGACCCTGCGCCAGGGCCTGTCCGGCAAGGTCACCGCCAGCCACCTGACCGCCTCGCACGGCTACAACGGCGCCTACGCCGGCAAGCTGATCGGCTACATGGCCCGCGCCGGCCTGCACGTGGTCACCAATCCGCTGGACAACTCCGTGCTGCAGGGGCGCTTCGACGGCTATCCCACGCGCCGCGGCCACGCGCGCATCAAGGAAATGCTGCAGGCAGGGCTCAACGTCGCCTGCGGCCACGACTCCGTGATGGACCCCTGGTATCCGATGGGCGACGGCGACCCGCTCAAGGCCGCCTTCGTGCTCATGCACTACGCCCAGATCGTCGGCGCGGACGAACGCCCCTGGCTGTTCCGCATGCTCACCGACATGCCCGCCGCCGCCTTCGGCCTGAGCGATCACGCCGTCGCCATCGGCGCCCCCGCCGACCTCATCCTGTGGGACGTCCCCACGGAGGACGAGGCCCTGCGCCGTCTCCCGCCACGCCGCGCCATATTCCGTAACGGCGTACTCGTCGCCGAGCGCGAAGGTGTGGGGATGCGGGTCTTGGGCGAGGCGTTGGACGTTTCGCCGCCGGGCTGAGTGCCTTTTCACGCTTGACCATCGCTCAGCGGCGGAACTTATCAGCCACCCACAGCTCTACTTCATTAACCCGTTGTCTATCGTGGTCATTCGCTTGGCGCGTGCGGGCGATGGTGCTCGATACCGTGGAATTTCACATGTAGGGAAACAAGCTCGGCTATCGCGGTGTGACCGCGCCAGTTCCTAATTTTTTAGCGTGAGTGGGTATTGGACTGCGGATGCAGCTATTCGATCCCGGCTGCGCGCAGAGGTGTACTTGTTGTCCGCTTTAGGGTGTATTTGACGGCTTGATGTGATGTGCAAGCCTTGATAAGGCAAGCATGATTGTAGTTTAGGCACCTGCCAGGTGTGATTCAACGCACCCCTTTAGGGTGTCTACTTTAAGTTAGCCATGGAGTAGCCATGCCCATACGTTTACCTAAGGATGCACACGGATACGACTACGAAGATCAGATATGTTCTTTGTTACAAGCGCATGGATATTATTTGGAAACTCGACTCATTCTTAAAAAAGGTAGCGAAGAGGTTCTTGAATTTGACGCACTAGCCACCCCCACAAATGACTACCAAAACCGTAAGGTTGTTGAGGTCAAGAGTGGGAAATGGGGTATTTCAGATATCTTTAAGCTCTATGGACAAGTGCTATATACATCCGAGACCCACGCATGGCTAATACACAAGAAAGTAACTAATGAGACAAAAAAAGGCGCAATACAAGAAGTATGCGGGAGCGTTCCAGTATCCACGATAAATATCAATATTGATGGAGAAGAGAAATCAGAAAATATTCCCGTCGGCCTTGATATACCGGAAAAAATCGCAAAATGCATATTCCTTACGTCGTGGTGGTCTAGGTCAGCTGACCGAATAGCTCAAAGTAAATTCAGAGAATGGTGCAAAAGTCACGCGGAAATCCCCGAGGCAATTCGAAATACCCAAAATTATCTTGCCGCGTTAGATGAGTGCCTATTTAAGAAATCACCGATTTCACGAGTTGATGCTTTATATGATGCATACAAGGTGTATCCGCAGATAACTTCAAGCTTGATTAATTATGTTGCAGATACCTCGCAAGATAATGTGAAGGCTGTTCGTAGTTCCGTGTCAGATAAGTATGGTCGCGCCCACTTGCAGTACGTCATGGCACAAGAGTTTCGGGCCAGGATTGCAATCATCAAAAACGCATACGATGCACTGCTTGAGGAAGCTGACTCACAAAGCAAGAAGGGGAATGCATTTAGTTGGGGGAATCTCATAAAGGCGCTTCTTCCCGACTCATTTAAGAATGGAATGAACGCGCTCAGTAAATTTGAGTATGCGCAGCACATCCCATATTTTCTCCAAGTGTTTATCGAGGTCTTTGGTGGGTTTTACTGCCCAACCGATGAAAGAGAGCTACTGCAAATATCAGAGGCGACAGGTATTCCATCGGAAAAGATTCCAGAAGCGCTTGAGCTTCTTGATGAGTTTTTCCCCATACCCAATGGATGGGTGCATAAAGGAAATGGTGTCAATTTCGTCAAAGGCGTACCGGCATACTTAAGAGGGGCCGGATGCTTTGCACGCCAGGATCTTTATGGGGAAGATTGGAAGTCAGAATTTCCACAAATCAACTGGCAAATACCTAATTGGCACAACGCGCTCTATAAACTTCTTGAGCCAACACTAAAGGTCGATAATGAAATTGGCTAACAATCGCATTCACTCAGACTGCAAAAAGCACAGCGTCTTCGTCGCCATGCTTTTTGCGGCTGGTGATGCGCGGCGTTAGCCGCCAAAAAAAGATGCTCCAGTACTACGAACAACGCCAGCCTGAATACGAGGCGATCTATTCAAAGCCTGAGCGCCAAGGCGATCTCGCAGAGCTTGAGAAAAATTTGCTGAGGCTGGTTTCCGGCCTTCACGTGCTGGAGCTTGCTTGCGGCACGGGCTACTGGACACGCCGAATGATCAAGTCCGCCGCCTCGGTGCACGCAACGGACGCATCCCCAAAGCTCGCTCAAGTCGCCCTGGAATCATGCAGCTCGCCCAAAGTTACGGCTGGCGCACTAGACGCATACGCTTTGCCACCTTCTTCGCAGTACAACTGCCTCGTTGCTGGCTTCTTCTGGTCCCACATCGGGCGCAGCAAGATCAGTGCATTCTTGGCAGGTCTAGCGCATGCTCTTGAACCCGGAACCCGGTTTGTGTTCTTTGACAATCGCTACGTTGAAGGGAGCAGTACTCCGATATCGCGTCGGTCTGAAACGGGAGATACATTTCAACTGCGAACGCTTTCAGACGGTTCGAAGCATGAGGTTCTGAAGAATTTCCCAGAGGCGCGCGAACTCTATGAGGTGATCCGCCCGCATGCAGGAGAGGTCTTTGTTCAAGAAAGTCAGTACTTTTGGCTGGCGCATGGCGCGCTTGGCGGCTAACAAATCGTTGCAGGTGACGTTTGACCCGCCACCCGCTTTTGCTGCCGCAAAAGCGGCCATCGCCTCAAACGCACCTGAGCTCAGGCGTTATACGGACAACACACATGCCTAGCGCCACTATCAAAATCTACCTACCCCATGGCGATCCGAAGCGCCTGCGGACCGGAGAGATTTCTAATTGGTCGGGTAAAGCCGTTGCAGGCCCGCGCACAGAGCTTGACCAGCTTCTAAAGCGCGAGGAGGCCGGGAATGTTGGCGTCTACTTGCTCACCGGCGTGGATCCATTGTCCGGCGGACCGGCTGTTTACATCGGCGAAGCAGAGTCAATCCAATCGCGGCTCAAGCAGCATGTCGACAAGGACTTCTGGAACCAGGCCGTTTACTTCACGAGCAAGGACGAGAACCTTACCAAGTCCCACATCCGCTATCTGGAAGGCCGGCTCATCGAACTAGCAAAGCTTGCTGGCCGGGCGAGCCTTACGAACTCCCAGGCAACAACGTCAAAGCTTCCCGAGTCTGATCGCGCGGACATGGAAATCTTCCTCGAAAAGATCGAGCAGTTGCTTCCCGCTCTAGGAGTGGAAGTGCTGGTGCCCATTGCCGCACTGCCTGAGTCCAAAGAAGAGGCGCGCCTACTCTTCTGTGAGATCAGTGGCCTCAAGGCTAGCGGCCACCTCACACCGAACGGCATCGTGGTACTTGCTCAGTCGCAGGCGGTTTCGTCGCTCCGACCTTCCGCCAAAGACTATCCCTGGGTTATTAGCGCTCGCGAGCAGCTACTCAAGGATGGCGTTCTGGCATCTGCCGAGGGCCATTTGGTCTTCACTAAGAACCACGAATTCTCCAGCCCAAGTGCGGCAGCAGCGGTGATTCATGGAGGCACCGCAAATGGCCGAACCGCGTGGAAGGACGCCAGTGGGAAAACTCTGAAGCAACTGGAATCCGTATAACAATTCGTCCAAGCCGACGCCGCTTCGCGGCGCGGCTTAACTCAAGCGTTAGGCTCCAGAATGACCATACCTCGAATCTCATACAGAGCTTTTGTGTTTGAGGACTACGAGCAAGCGATCCAGCTTTGGTCCGGGATTGAGGGCATCGGATTGAACGAGTCTGATACGCCAGAGGCGATTCAGGCCTTTCTTGAGAGAAACCCAGGCTTCAGCGCTGTCGCTACCGCGGAAAGCGGCAAAGTCGTAGGCACAATTCTGTGCGGCCACAATGGTCGAGCGGGGTCTATCCAACACTTGGCTGTTGTCCCGGAATACCGAAGGCAGGGTATCGCCAGGCAGTTGCTTGAGTACGCGTATACGCATTTGGCGTCAGCAAAAATTCCGCGCTGCAATATCTTCGTGTACAACGACAATCAACACGGAAATCACTTCTGGCTCAACAACGGCTGGGTAGATCCCACTACCTGGCGAGTACTCCAGAAGCGCATCACACCAGAATGCGAGTCTGGAGGATGTTGAAAGCGGAAAAGGAGGCGGTATAGGTGGAGTTGATGCCTAACAACAAGTTCCACTCCGGCGTCCCAGCCGCCGCTTCGCGGCAACTGGACCGCAGGTGAACTTGGGCGTTAGGCCTCACGCCCCGGCACACCCAATGCACAAGATCGATCTATCATTTTTTGTCCCAGTTTTACGTGGCACCTTCTACCGGGCGATAGATCCTCAGTTTCGCTCCAGTGCGATATCAGGCTCCAGATCGGCGGGACGTTATTCAAGGCCAAATGAACCTACTCTTTACTTAAGCTCGTCCGTCGATGGCGTTGAAGCAGCCATGATCGCCCACAAAGATACGCGGTCGGCGGTGCTTCAGACCATCGAAATCGAGGTCGAAGCCAGTCGGATTGTCGATCTTCGGGACTTATCCGCACTGGCAACGATTGGTATTGATCCAGCTGACGCTGCTGCACCTTGGCAAGAGGAAGCTCAGTCGGGAGGCTCTCCGCGTTCATGGGCAGTTCGCGACCGGCTAATCGAAGTTGGGGCAAACGGTTTAATTGATCCTTCGCGCAAGCGCCCTGGCTTATGGCATCTGGTTCTCTTTCGCTGGAATGAGAGCAACGCTCCCGTTGTTCGCGCCATCGATCCGAAAGATTCCTGATGCGGCCTAACAATTCCGTCGAGAGTGACCGCCCACAAGCTGCGCTTGTGGGTTCCCTTCGCGGCTTCGCCGCTTCGGCGGCCCCTCACGTCAAACGTTAGCTGAAAGAATGAAGAGCCATGGAAATTGCAAATATAGAAAATGATGACTTGGTTGAATGCTCAAGACTTTATGTATCAATATTCAAAGAACCGCCTTGGAATGAAGAGTGGAGTATTGAAGATGCATTTGAAAGGTTAAGTGACTTCCTGGCATGCCCAAATACAGTTTCCTTGAAGGCAGTCCGTGACGGTGAAATTATAGGATTCCTTGCCGGTGAAATTCAAAAATGGAATGGCGCACATTTTTACTATTTAAAAGAAATGTGCGTAAGTGGAAAAGACCAAAGAAAAGGAGTGGGCAGTACTCTTATTAGGAATCTAACTATAAGCCTGAAAGGCCGGGGTGTTTCAAGAATCTACTTGATCACCCAAAGAGATAGCATTCCCTCGTCATTCTATTCGTCTCTGGGCTTTACAGAAAACAGCAGCATTATGGTTATGAGGAAGTCGGTTGAATAGAGCAGCTAACAAGGCAATTTCACTCGGACGGCAAAAAGCGTCGTTCGTTCCTCACTATGCTTTTTGCCGCCGGTGAATTGCGGCGTTAGGTGCCTGAGAGGCCCACATGTCGATTCGTCTTGCCTCATGCAGTTGCGGTCAGCTTACGGCTCAGGTCGTCGGCGAGCCTGTGCGTATCTCAATTTGCCACTGCTTGGCCTGCCAACGCCGAACCGGCAGTGCCTTTGGTGAGCAGGCCAGGTTTCTTCGCGAGAATGTATCGATTTCGGGTGCCTCAACTGAATACGTTCGCGTTGGCGATGAGGGCTCGCGAATTAGGTTCCACTTCTGCCCTCGGTGCGGATCGACCGTCTTCTATGAGTCCGATGGACTGGAAGCGTACTTGGCAATCCCTGTTGGTACCTTTGCAGATCCAAGCTTTCCCTCGCCCCGCGTGTCCGTCTACGAATCACGAATGCACCGGTGGGTTGTTCCCCCGCCGGAGGCGGAGCACATGCCATGAGTAAGCAGCCACCTAACCCCTCCGTCAAGGGGGCGTCTTGCGCTTACGCGCAAGCTGCCTGTTACGTCAAACGTTGGGCTTCTGATGACTACTGGGAGGAAATACTATCATGGCAGCTTACGTAATATCCGAAGTGAAGCTCCTCGACAAAGAGGCGGCGGCTAACTACATGAGGCATGCGGCAGCATCCATCGAGAAATACGATGGTCACTATCTTGCCCGTGGAGTTGACCCCGTAGTCGTGGAGGGTGAATCAACCGATCGCAAGATTGTCATCGTCGAATTCCCTTCTTTGGAGCGTGCCAAAGAATGGTATACATCTCCAGCCTATGCGGAGGCGTTGCAATTCCGGAATAAGGCGCTAGAGCGTAAACTCACATTCGTCGATGGCGTTGCACAATTTGCGGCGCAATAGCCCAACAAATCACTGCAGCCGACCCAAAACCGCTATGCGGTTTCGGCTGGCTGAACTCAGGCATTAGGTTGCAAACGAGGTTTGCCCATATGAAATCAGCTGTGCTCGTCATCGACGTACAACAAGGCCTCTGTGAGGGTGAGGGTGCGGCCTTCGATTGCGCGGCAACCATACACCGAATCAACGAAGTGACACGAAAGGCTCGCCTCGCAGCTGCGCCGGTGATCTTCGTGCAGCACGAATCTGAGTCGGGCTATCTGGAACACGGCACATCTGCATGGCAACTGGCCAACGGACTGGACGTGCAGCCGAGTGACCTTAAAGTACGCAAGAAAACGCCTGATGCGTTTCTTCGAACGAACCTTGAAGAGCTACTTCGCGAAGACGGTGTTCAGCGATTGGTTGTCTGCGGCATGCACTCCGAGTTCTGCATTGATACAACTACCCGGCGTGCGCTTGCTTTGGGTTTTCCTGTCGTATTGGTTTCGGACGGCCACACGTCTGCGGGCAATGCAGCTATTTCGCCGCAGCAGGTCATCGCACACGAGAACGCAACCTTGACCAATATCTCGAGCTTCGGTCCTCGCGCCATTGCCGTCCCGAGTGCAGAGGTCGAATTTGCAGCCTAATCGGGCCATCGACACGGACTCGCAGCAATGCCACTTCGCGCCGTTGCTGCTCGCCGGTTATGGCAAGCGTTAGGCATCAGCAAATGCCAACCGTCGAAGAGTTGCTCGCCCTTGATCTGCTCACGTTGCGAGAGCTCACGGAGCTTGCCGGGGATCGAGTTGATCCCGAACAGCATGCGGCCAATCTCCGGGAGTCGCTTCGCTTCGCTTCGCTTCGCTTCTCGCGCACGTGCGCGGTGCGCCGTAACGATCTGCTGGTGGCTTATGCCATGCTCAATCAGGTCTCGGGCTCGTCCTGGTTCGTGCGCGGCTTCAATACCCATCCTGAGCATCGCAGTGCGCCCGTTCTGCGCGAGCTGCTTGAGCAAGTGAGTGAGCTTGCGCGTCGGGAAAGCATTACTGAGCTGCGCAGTCACGTGTACAAGACCAACCGCCTGTCCATGGCGTTCCATCGTCGGCTTGGGTTCCGCGTCACCAAAGAAAATGCAAAGGGCGTTGAGTTTTTCGCTATGGTCGAAGATCTGGCGTCTAACCCCGCCATCGAGCGGATGTCTTACCGCCGGCTGCGCCGTCGGCAAGCTGCCGCTCATGTCGAACGTTTGGCCGCAGGATGCGCGTTAGGTTGCTTTCAGCCGTTGATGCGGTGCCCTATCGGGAACTGATGCTCGGGAAACAACGGGGCCAGGTCTTGTCTTTTGCCTAAGTGGATTACCTTGCATGGCGTGGGTTTGGTTCTAAACGGAAAAAACGGAGACGCGCTTCAGTGAAGGCATATCTTGTACTCGATCTCGCTATCCACGACCTTGAGCCATTTCGGGAGTACATGGCGCGCATACCCGAGTTCATTCAAAAGCACGGTGGTCACTATATCGTTCAGGGCGTGCAGCCTGTCGTGGTTGAGGGTGACTGGGAGCCTGAGCGTATGGTGATTCTTGAGTTCCCATCAAGACACCACGCGGAAAGTTTTCTGCAAGATCCCGAAGCGCAAGCGCTCTTCAAGATTCGCCATCGGACGACCACTAGCAAGCTGGTGCTCGTCGAGGGGAATACGTGAGTCGATATGCTGGAAAACCGTGTAGGAGCCGCATTCCGGACAAAGCCGAATCAACGCGTATGTATCCGGTTCTTACTTTCATGATGCGTGGACGGTTTCAGCGCCAAGCCCTCAGCTTCCCGCATTGGAGCCGCTCCTGACAGACGCTTCCCATGCGCCTGCCTGGGTGAGCAAGTTCTCGATCTTTTCCTGATCTTCTTCGGTTGGCTGAAATACCACGAGTTTATGGTCGCTGTTGGAGGCGACTTGAAGGACGATGTGCCTTAATTGTATTTCGCCGAGGTCGCAATGGCGCAGAATCTTGGTGCCATCGGTAAGCGGGGCGACTTCATGTCTTGGCCACCAGTCCTTGAAGGATGGGCTGTCGGCCATCAGTTGTTCAGCCATTAATTGAAATGCCGGGTCTTCGGGGTGGCGCATGGCGGCCGCCCTGAATCGAGCAGTCAGTGCGATCGCTTCTTGCTCCCACTCCACTAATATGTTTCGTGCTGCGGGTGCGGTGAGGACCCAGCGCAGCATATTGCGTTCAGGCGGGGCCAGTTGGTGCCAGTCCGTCCATAAGAGGCGCGCTGCGCGATTGGCCGCCAGTACATCCCAGTATCGCCCGGTGACATAGGCGGGCTTGGGATCGAGGTGCATGACGATCTCGGATAGGGTCGGATCCAGAGGCGCATCATACGCCGACTCTGCTTCCTCGGTCATATCCAACGCGAGGGCGTGCAGTAAAGCGCGCTCGGTTGGGTCGAATTGCAAGGCATCCGCCAAGGCATCCACGACGCGCCTCGAGGGGCGTGCCGCGCGGCCCTGTTCCAGAAAGACGTAGTACGTCGTGGATATGCCCGCGAGCATGGCGACTTCTTCGCGTCTCAGGCCCTGGGTACGACGGCGGCTGCCCATCGGCAGACCTACATCGGCAGGTTGCAGTCTAAGCCTGCGTGTACGCAGCAGCTCGCTCAGCCCGCGACTTCTGGCTTCGTGAGGGGATGAATGAGTGCTCATCCTGGTAGTCCGGTTACTACGAAAGGGCGAGTATGGATGCCATTTGCCAGTGAATATAGCCTCGCATACGCCATGTGTATCACCACTCAGTTACCAGAGGTAGAGGCTATGGACACGCGTATGTTGGGTTCTCAAGAGTTTACCGTTTCGTCTGTCGGGTTGGGGTGTATGGGCATGTCCCAGGGATATGGTCCGACGGACGATGCCTTGTCGCTTTCGACTTTGCGCAAATCGCTGGCGCTGGGCGTGACGTTCTGGGATACAGCCCAAAGCTATGGGGCCGGTCACAATGAGCGGTTGCTGGGCCGGGCGTTGGCGGGATGTCGCGATGAAGTGCAGCTTGCAACCAAGTTCGGGATCGTGCGGGACGATGCAGGGGTTCATCTGGACGGGAGACCCGCAGGCGTCAAGGCATACTGTGAGGCGTCTTTGCGCAGGCTCGGTACGGATTACATCGATCTGTACTATCTGCATCGAATCGATCCCGGTGTCCCTGTTGAAGAAACCATTGGCGCGATGGTCGATCTGATCTCGGAGGGCAAGATCAGGCATATCGGCCTTTCGGAGTGCGATGCGGCGCAACTGGAGCGAGCGGTTGCGGTGCATCCGATCGCGGCATTGCAGCTCGAATGGTCGTTATGGTGGCGCGAGCCGGAAGACGACGTGATCCCCGCCGCGCGGCGTCTGGGTGTCGGGGTGGTTCCGTATTCGCCGCTGGGGCGTGGTTTTCTGGCCGGGAGCCCTCTCCCGACGAGCTTCGGGCCGGGTGATTTCAGGAGCGGCGATGCGCGTTTCGTGGGGCCTGCGATGGATAGAAATCAGGATGCCTTCGGAAAATTTCAGGTTTTGTCAGAACGGTTGGGCGTGTCTCCGGCGCAGCTGGCATTGGCCTGGCTGATGCACCAGGGCGCCGACGTCGTCCCCATACCCGGTACGCGGCATGCGGATAGGGTCGCCGAGAATGCCGCCGCCGGGGACATTCAGCTCACGGCTGGTGATCTTGAGGCTATCGAGTCGACCGTGGGGCGCGCGGAGTGGGCGGGCGACCGGCGTTCATTCGCTGCCTTCCATACGCAACGCACGCCTCTTTAGACAGGGGGCTGTGCGGCGCACAAGCCGATTGGCCTGACGGCGGGCGGGTGGCCCGTGGAACTCGGAATTGTACGTGTGGTCGAAATGGGTTGCTGCCTCGAACGGCCGGACTCGCCTGGGCGCGGGTCGCGGTCTGAACCCATTGGAGAAAGACGATACACGCGCATGGTCTGAACGAACAGGAGCGGCTTGGCGATCGGGCGGCGCCGCGCGCTTATCCGAATGTCGAATACGACGAAGGGCTGACGGCGTCGCAATCCATCCTGCGGCGATTGGATGTCGATACGCTGAGATCCGAGCTCTGGCTGCCGCTTGCGTGGGACGAAGACGGCGCGGAGGTGGTGGTCTGCGATCCTGAGGATGCGGCGCTGCTGCGGCATATTCAGGAGACGCTGGATGTCGACGAGCTGCTGCTGCGTGTCGCCTCGCGTGCCGATCTGGTCCGGCTGATCGAGAACAGCGCCGATCTTAATGTGGATTTTCCCGTCACGGCGGGACGCACGCCGCTGGCCAAGGTGCGCACCTATCTGGCCGGGCTGCGCACCCGTTACGCCGACCAGCGGACGCAGTTCGCGCGCAGCCGGACGGGGCTCGCGCTGGCACGCACGGGGCTGGCCTTCGTTGGTATCGCGGTGGCGTTCCTGCGCTTGTTCGGAGGCGGAGAGCTGCTGTTTTTCGAGATTCCGCTGTTGATTCTGGGCGTGCTGGCCGTCGTCGACGGTCTCGTGTGGTATCTGCCGGCGCGGCGGGAGACGCGGCAGATCAAACCTTACCCGCCATACGAGGTGCCCGAGGCGTATACGGCACTTGAGGTGTCGGACCCCGGCGGCGCCATGACGTTCGCCCGGAGCGCGGTCGTCGACAGCGCAGGCGCGCTGCGCGAGGACTGGGATGCGCTTTCGCCCGTGGAGCGGCGGCGATTCCTGGCCAACGATCGCACCAATCTGGCCGAGGAGCGGACGGTGCTGGCCTATCTGCGCACCATGATGGCCAAGGCGCGGACCGGACTTGCCTTCGCGCGCACCGGCGTCGCCTTCGCCGGCATCGGCATCGGCTTTCTGCGCAAGTTTCACCCGGGTCCCTGGTCGGTCTTCGACTGGACACTGGTCGTCATCGGCACGGCGATGCTGGCCGAGGGGTTCCTCTGGTACCGGCCGGGCCGGCATGCCGCCAATGCGGCGCTGGATACGGTCGGCAAGGTCAGCGGCCGGCGCGGGCTGTGGGACACCGTTTTCCCGTCACGCTGTCTCTATGCGGCAGGACATGATCCGGTGGCCGAGGCCAGCGCGCTGGAGGCGCGGCCCGGCGTGTGGGCCACCACGGGGCTGGCGCTGGAGCGCACCACGCTCGCCGACCAGCGCAATGCGATGTCGCATCTGCGGACCGTGCTGGCGCGTTCGCGCACGGGGATGGCCTTTATCCGCACCGGATTCAGCGTGATGTCGGTGGGCGCGGGCCTGTTCCTCTATTTCGGCTATCTCGGGCGTACCGACGCGCTGTGGTCGAGCCTGTACATCGCATTGATCGCGATCGGCCTGTACCTGATCGGCGACGGCCTGCATTGGTATCTGCCCGCCGAGCGTCTCAAGCGGCGCTCGGCGTTCTGTAATGGCGGATTCGTGATCGCCGACGCTGACTACAGCATTCCGAAAAGCGCCTGGAAGCGAGAGCAGTATCGCCATGACGACTGACGCGAATCCATACGTGGGGCTGGTGGAGGACGGCCTTCTCGACCAGGCGCAACTGGCCGAGGCGCAGCAGAGCGCGGCCGCGCGGGGACTCGATACGGAGCGGGTGCTGTTGCACGATTGCGGCGTCTCGCGCTGCGCGTTGCTGACGGCCCTGTCGCGCCACTACGGCTGCCGTTTCTTCCAGTACGACGAGCGTCTGCCGGTGCCCTCGGAACTGTACGCCGGACTGGACGCGAAGGTGCTGCGTGCCGGGCGCTGGTTTCCGGTCATGCAGCGGGGCGAGACGGTCGTGATCGCCGCCGCCGATCCGTCCAGCGAGACGATGCGCGAGCAGGTCAGGCAGCTCGTGCCCGCGTCGGACTACGAATTTCGCGTCGCGCTCAACGCCGATGTGCGCTGGTATATCCAGGATTACCTGCATGCCGAAGCGCACCTGCTCATCGGCATCGAGCGCACTGGCCTTGCCTATTGGCGCAACACCATGGCCCTGTGGCGCACCAAGCTCGCCTGCCACCGGACCGGGCAGGCGCGGGCGCGCACGTCGATGAAGCTGCTGCGCTGGGGCCTGGCGCTGGTGGCGCTGTCGAACGCCCTGACGCGCGTCAATGGCGACGTGCTGGCGCCGCATCATGTGGCCATCCTCGCGGCCGGCATCGTGCTGGCCGCGGTCGGCCTCGTCGATTATCTCAAGGTGCGCCGCTCGGGCATGGACCTATCATGCCGGTATGCCCTGGAGGAGATCACGGCGGAAAACATCCGCTTCACGCGGCGCTACCACCTCGAAGAGGCGCCGCCCAGGCTCGATGACGACACGCCGCTGGCGCGGCTGGCCGCCTCGATCACGCACTACTGCTCCATCCTGCGTCCGGTTCCGGCCAGCAAGGAACGCACCCATCTGGCGCGCGAGCGCAACATGCTCGCCGCGCAGCGCACCATCGCCGCCAGTCACCGGACCGCATATGCGCGGGCGCGCACCGGGTTGTCGCTGATCCGCACCGGCGTCTCCTTCATCGGCCTCGGCATTGCCATGGACAAGATGCTGGGCGCGGGACCTTACAGCCTCACGGACTACATCCTCGCCGGGGCCGGCATCCTGATGCTGATCGACGGCATGCTCTGGTATCTGCCGGTCCGTCGGCTGAAATACGGCATCGGCCGCGAAATCCGCGAACGCTAACGGTTTCGCGTCCGGCTCCGTCTCGCGGGAGGCAAGATGACACAGACCGTTTCGCCAATGCTCGTCATTCACGGCGGTGCGGGCACGATCCGGCGCGAGAACATGACTCCGGAGCGCGAGGCTGCGTGCCATGCGGGCATGCGGCGCGCGTTGTCCGCGGGGTATGCGGTCCTGTCACGTCAGGGCAGCGCGCTCGATGCCGTGACCGAGGCGGTCAAGGCGCTTGAGGACGATCCGTTGTTCAACGCCGGTCGCGGTGCGGTCTTCAATATCGACGGCCATCAGGAAATGGATGCCGCGGTCATGGACGGACGTGACCGGCGTGCCGGTGCCGTGGCCAACATTTGCGGTCCGCGGCATCCGGTGCTTGCCGCGCGGGCGGTGATGGAGCGTTCGGAACATGTGCTGCTCGCGGGCGACGGGGCCCTTCGGTTCTGTCGGGATGCAGGACTCGAGTTCTGCGAGCCGGCCTGGTTCGCGACCGAGCGCCGGCTGCAGGCGCTGGAAGAAGAGCGGCGCCGGCGAAGCGCCGGCGCGCCGGACGAACGCGACGAGGAGGCTCGCCACGGCACGGTCGGCGCGGTCGCCTGCGATCATCAGGGTCATCTTGCGGCAGCCACTTCGACCGGCGGAATGACCGGCAAGGCTTCGGGGCGCATCGGCGATACGCCGATGATCGGGGCCGGCACCTGGGCCGACGACGCGACTTGCGCGGTTTCCGCCACCGGGCACGGCGAGCTCTTCATGCGCTACGTCGCCGGTCACGAGATCGATGCGCGCATGCGCTGGGCCGGGCACACGCTGGAAACTGCGGCCAACGACGTGGTCGAACGGTTATTGGCGCCCGTTGGCGGATCGGGCGGCCTGATCGCGGTCGACCGTGCCGGCAACATGGCGCTCCCATTCAATAGCGAGGGCATGTACAGAGGTTACGTGGGAGCCGACGGCCGACTGCATACCGCCATCTACCGCGAGGCCTTCCATGTGGCGCCACAGGCGTGAGTAGGCGGTAAATGTGCGCCTCGCAGCTTGTTGCATCATTGCCATCTGCGGCCTGCACATTCGTCCGCCTGGGAGACGATGTTCGTTGGCTGTATCTGGCTTCGGCATCTTCTGACGCGAGCCGCCACCATGCGGCGCCCTCTCTCCTTGAGCGTATTCAAGACGAACGAACGCGCGCGGCGTCTTTACGAACGCATGGGCTTCGTGATCCATGGCGAGGAAGAGTATTTCCACGAACTTGTATTCGCATCGTAAGGCAGGACGCCGAACTAACGCCCCGTTTCACGGCCGGAACACCATACACCGATCGGACTGTTTCCGGCATGCAAGCGCACATCAATCCCGATCATTATCTGCAGACGCCGCAAGGCATCGTGTGGACCGAGGCGCGCGGCAGACAGGCGCGGGCGCGCGCTTATACCGACCTTGAATACGCGCTGCGCGAAGCCGGCGAAGGCGGGGTGCTGTATCTGGTGTGCGGGATTCAAGGTGGCGGAAAGACGAGCTGGATTCGCGACAACCGCTCTCGCCTTGAAGACGACGCAATCTTTCTCGATGCGGCACTCCCTCGCCGCAGGCATCGGCAGCGTGCGCTGGATCTCGCGATGGCTCATCGTATCCCTGCGGTTGCGGTTTGGATCGATGTTTCGCTAGAGACGGCGTTGCAACGCAATCAAGCGCGCCCCGAAGGCGAGCGGGTGCCGGTGGAAGCCATCCGCCGCGTTTTTGCGCAGTTGGAGCCGCCGATGCAAGTGGAGGGGTTCGCCCGTGTGGATATCGTGAGCGCGGCTGTCCGCTTGCCGGATGTGGAGTCTGATCGCGGCGTCAGCGGTTGCCAGCCGCCAGCCTGATGCCGAAACCGATCAGCGCCACGCCGGCCAGCCGCGTGGCGAGGACGCGCGCGAAGGGCATGCCCTTGAGCCGCCGGGCGACGGCGTTGCCGAGCGTCACCAGCCCCGCCTGGTAGAGAAAGCTCAGCAGCGTGACGTGCAGCATCATCGCGGCCAGCGTGACGTGCGAGGCGCCGGGGCCGAGGAACAACGGGAAAAAGGCGACGAAGAACAGCATTACCTTGGGGTTGGTGAGGCTGACGGCGAGCGCCTGACGGAAATAGCGCCAGGCGGATTGTTTCGGTTCGTCCCACGCAGGCTCGGCGTGGACCGGCCGTCGCAGCAGCTGGAGGCCCATCCACATCAGATAGCCGGCGCCGAACCACTGCATGACGCGAAACAGTTCCGGGTTGGCGTGCATCAGGGCGGCCAGTCCGGCGACGGCGGCTAGCATGTAGACGAGATCGCCGCACAGCGTGCCGAGCACCGCGCCGAGGCCCGCGCCGATGCCGTTGCGGGCGGTGGCGTTGAGAATGGCAATGGTGCCGGCGCCGGGGATCAGCTGGAACACGAGGATCGCGGCGATGAAGCTGTCGTAGTGCTGGATGCCGAACATGGCGGTTCTCCGTGAGCACGCGTTGCGGTACGGCTATTGCCGTTGATTATCGGTGAGTTCGGCACATTTGCCCAGCGCGGAGGTGGCGTTCGTAAGGATGCCAAGCCGAATATTTCATGTTAGGTCGGCACTAATGGGACTCGTCGTGAGTGTCTTGTACGCGCGGCAGGCGCCATGCATGCGAGCGCAATCAGTGTTGGATGCATGCACTACAAAATATTTTTCTGCGCATGCGTGGTTAACAAGTGGTACCGGGTCGGTGCGTGGTGAAAATGGTCACGTTTTGTCCATTATGGTCATGGATGGAGCGCATGGGGCGTGATCTGAGCAGCCCCATGCTTGATTGATCAACACTCACTGCCTATGTGCGCAGGGTTAGTTGTCACTGAGCTCTCGGAGTGAGAGGGCGCTGCTTCATGCCGTAATCGCGTATGACTTTGGTGACGATGATTCTGTAGTTCTCGAAGATTTTCGCCTTACCAATTTCCTGTGCCTCACGATGGGCTTCAGCATTACGCCAAATTCGGAGCGAATCTTCATCTCGCCAGAGGGAAAGTGATAGTAGTCGTTCCGAATTGCTCAGGCTTTGAAAGCGTTCGATTGAGATGAATCCATCGATTTTGTGAAGTAATGGGCGCAAGTCGGCGGCGATGCTAAGGTAGTTTTCCTGCTGGCCAGGTATCAACTCGACTTCAAATATTGCTGCAATCATGTGTTCACCTCTGGTGTATGTGGGCTGGATACGAGAATCGTAAATGTTCGTTCTTCTCGTCGGATGAATTTTCGTTCTTGCGTGAACGCGTAGTTTTCTCGACCTAAGGGGTCTGATGCTAGTCGGCGGCGATATTGCTCGTACGCCGCCAAGCTTTCGATGTTGTATATTCCATAGGCCAGTGTTGAGGATCCCTCATAAGGAGCAAAATAGCCGATCAGTTTCGCACCGCAGCGTGGTATGGATTGCCCCCAGTTGCGAGCATATTTGGCAAAATCCTCATGCTGCGTCGGCTCTATATCGTAGCGAATGATGCAGGTGATCATGTTGGTTTCCCGTGGCGAAATCGATGGGTGATGATGTCACGTCAGGGGTTTATTATGCTTCGGGTTTGGCCGAAGTAATTGGTTTGATATATAGGGTATGGTCGCATGCGGGGTATATATGAATACATATCAGATGGCAGAAATCGGTGCCTTGCTCGGAGTGCCGGCGCATATGGCAATTCTGACTGTGCTGATGGATGGGCGCGCTTTGTCTGCGAGTGAGTTGGCCGGTGCGGCAGCGGTTAGCCCCCAGACGGCCAGCGAGCATCTTGCGCGACTCGTTGAAGTGAATATGCTTAAGATGGAGCGCCAAGGACGCCACCGATATTATCGACTCGCGTCACCTGAAGTGGCGAGGTTGCTGGAAATGTTTATGTGTATGGCGACGGAGAAGCAACAGATTGTATCTAAGATTCGATTGATTGGCCCGCGAGATAATGAGCTTCGCCTTGCGCGTTCCTGTTATGACCATCTTGCCGGCAAGCTTGGGGTTGCTATCTGTGATTGTTTGGTGCTCCGCGGGGTTGTTGAGTTGGATGATGGTGTTGGGTCGGTTACTCGTGAGGGCATGGTTTGGCTTGGAGAGATTGGAGTGTCACTCCCTGCTGCGTTAAAAAACCGCTCCTCAAGGCCGTTGTGCCGCCCGTGTCTGGATTGGAGTGAGCGGAGATCGCATCTGGCTGGTCGGCTAGGCATGGCGATTCATGAGTACTTTATTGGGCGTGCTCTGCTACGCAAGGTACCGGGTACGCGTGCTTTGAGGCTTACGCAAAAGGGGCGCATTACATTGCGAAATGTGTGGGGGATTAATTCGCTGTTATAATAAATTTTTTGTGGAATTGTGATCGGTGACCCAGATGATTATAGCCTTACGCTTCGTTCTGCGCTTGGTTTCGATTGAGGAATAAATTATGTCAGTCGATAGAATATGTGAGAATGAGCGACGCGTGCTCGTTGCGGGGGCTGGTGGTGCTGTGGGTTGGCCATTGTGTAATTTGTTAATCGCAGAAGGGTGGAAGGTTTTCGGCACCACGCGTTCGTGTGAGCGCGCCAGGCTCTTTCAGAGAGTAGGCGTCGAGCCTGTGATTGTCGATGTTTATGATGCTGAAAAACTTTGCAAGCTTCTAGTGGAAGTGCAGCCGGAAGTGGTTGTTCATCAGTTGACTGACTTGCCTCCGGGTCTTGACCCGAAGCAGATGCCAGAGGGGCTTGTGCGCAATATGCGTATCCGCGATGTGGGTACAAGGCACTTGATAGCGGCTAGTATTAGGGCTCGCGCAACGCGTATTGTCGTACAGAGCATCGCTTTCGCTTATAAGCGCGGCCAGCAGCCACATATGGAGGGTGATCCACTGGAATCGGATGCTTTGTGCGCGTTCGAGCAACAAGTGATAGAAAGTCCTTTAGAAGGATTAATTCTGCGTTATGGACATTTCTATGGCCCCGGTACTGGTTTTGATGAACCTCATCATGTGCCTGCCCCGGTACATGTGGACGCTGCTGCCGATGCGGCTAGGCGTGCGCTGGTGCATGGAGAGCCGGGTGTTTACAACGTGGCCGAAGAAGATGGGGCCGTTGATATTGGTAAAGCAAGGGCATTGTTGGGATGGGATCCAGCTTTCCGACTGAATATCTAGTCGCGCCACGGATAAAAAATTCAACTCGATCGTACCTAATGGGCCAAGTGGCCATGCTCGCGCCACTGTGCAAGTCACGGATTCGCTGTGCTCCAAGGATCGGTGATAGGCTCGATCGTTGGTGGCCTGGTTGCCGCATGCGCTCGGCGCGCTGTTAGGCTGGGGACAGGCGCGCAGGCAGCAGCAGGATCGAGCGGCCGTTCAAGCAGGAGACAAGGGATGAATCAGCGCCGTTTGGCCGTCGATCTGCTGGGTCTGCTCGGCTGGCTGCTGGTCGCGTTCGCGGCCGCGGCGGTCGGCGCGATGGCTTCGGTGGACGCCCCGGGATTTTATCGGCAGCTCGTACGCCCCGAGTGGGCGCCGCCGGCGAGCGCATTTGCACCGGTTTGGACCGCGCTGTTCGCCCTGATGGGCGTTTCGGCGTGGCGGGTGTGGCGCCGGCCGGGGCGCAAGCGGTGGGCGCTGGCGCTGTTCGTGTTCCAGCTTGCGGTGAATGCGCTGTGGTCGTGGCTGTTCTTCGTCTGGCATGCCGGTGCGCTCGCATTCGTGGAAATGTTGCTGCTGCTGGGGCTGATCGTGGCCACGATGTCGGCCTTTTGCCGCTATAGCCGCCTTGCCGCCCTGCTGCTGGCACCCTATCTGGCGTGGGTGGCCTTTGCCACGGTGCTGACGTGGTTCGTGTGGCGGCACAATCCCGCCCTGCTGGGCTGAGGCAGGCGGTCCGGTTTTTGCAGCCGAGCCGCAGACCGCGCCGCTGTGGCGCGGTTTTCGCAGGCCGACCGGAGAATAGCCATGCTCATGTTCATGTCCCGCCGATCATGCCATGACGCGCGCCGCCTTGGGCCGCGAGGGGGCGGCCGATGACCTATTCGATCATCGCGCGCGAGCCGCGAACCGGCGAGCTCGGGATCGCCGTGGCCAGCCGCTTTTTCGCCGTCGGCAGCCTGGTGCCGCATTTGCGCGGTGGCGTGGGCGCCTTCGCCACCCAGGCGCTGGCCAATCCCGTGTACGGCGTCGACGGCGTGGCCATGCTTGCGGACGGCGTGCCGCCCGAGGCGGTGGCGCAGCGCCTGACGGCCCGGGACGGAGGACGCGAACACCGGCAGTTTCATCTGATCGACGCGCAGGGTCGCGGGGCTGCGTTTACCGGGCAGGCGTGCATGGATTGGGCCGGGCACCGCATGGCCGACAACGTTTCCGTCGCCGGCAATATCCTTGCCGGGCCGCGGGTGGTGGACGAGATGCTGGACGCCTACCTGCGCTCCGACGGCCTGCCGTTTGCCGAGCGCCTGTTGCTGGCGCTCGACGCGGCCGAGGCGGCGGGCGGCGACCGGCGCGGCCAACAGTCCGCCGCGCTGGTGATCTGCCGCGATCAGGACTATCCCTGGCTGAGCGTGCGCACGGACGATCATGCCGATCCGCTGGGCGAACTGCGGCGTCTGTACGCCGTGGCGCAGGAGCAGTATCTGCATTTTGCCGACATGCTGCCCACGCGCGAAAACCCCGCCGGCGTGACGGATCGCGAGGCCTATCGGCGGCGCGTCGCAGAGCACGAGGCCGCGCGCGCGGCCGAGGGGCTTGGCTCGCGCTCGCATGCGACCAGCCGGCCGGACCGGGAGGATGCCGGTCTCGACTGACGGGCGGCGGCGCGACGGTCACACATTCTTCATGCCGGCGTGCTGTAGTGCCGCCATGGCAAATGCGGACAGGCTCGATTGGGACGACCCGGCGGCAGTGCTGGGCGCGGTTTCCCGGCTGCGTACGGAGGTGGTCGGCGAGGGTGACGACTATCTGCGCGCGCATGGGCAGATGCTGGACGGCACGCAGGCGCGCAGCGCCCTCAACCTGGCGCACTATCTCGCCTTGCGCCGCCATGACCTGCGTCCGCTGCAGGCGCGACTGGCGGACCTCGGGCTGTCGTCGCTGGGGCGCAGCGAAGGACATGTGCGCGCCACGCTCGATGCGGTGCTCGCGGTTTTGCAGTGCCTGGCCGGCACGCCGGTTCGCGCCGAGGCCGAACCTGCCGCCGTCGGCGCCGACGAGGCGCGCGCGTTGCTCGAATCGCGCACGCAGGCCCTGTTCGGCGCCCCGCCGGCGGCGCGCGGCACGCGGATCATGGTCACGCTGCCGAGCGTGGCGGCGGACGACCCCGCGATGATCGGAACACTGCTAGCGGAGGGCATGGACTGCGCCCGCATCAACTGCGCGCATGACGATGCCGGCGTCTGGGCACGCATGATCGCCAACGTCCGCCAGGCCGCCGCGGCGGCCGGGCGTGATTGCCCAGTACTGATGGATCTGGCCGGCCGCAAACCGCGTACCGGCCCGCTGGCCTTGGCGCCCAGCGTGGCGCACCTCAAACCTCGGCGCGATGGGCTGGGGCGTCCGGTCGGGCCTGCCGACGTGCTGCTGATCGCCCCTGAAACGAATGTGCCGGCGGGACTGGATGCCGCGTACCGCTTCGGCATCGACGCGGCCCTGGCCGCTCAGCTGCAGGTGGGCGACCGCCTGGGCTTCGACGATACCCGCGGCAAGCGTCGCGAGCTGCTGGTGGTCGACGTGCCGACACCCGGCGTGTGGTTGGCGCAGGTGTTCCAGAGCGCCTGGCTGACGCCCGAGACGCCGCTGCAGCTGTTGCGGCGCAGCCAGGGCGGTCATCTGCGCGCCGGCGACGGTGAATATCGCCTGCACGGCTTCGCGCCGCGTAGTCTGCGGATTCGACTGCGCGTCGGCGAGACGCTGCTGCTGGCCGGCGATGCCGCACCCGGCGAGCCGGCGCGTTTCGATGCCAACGGGCGCTGCCTGCGCCCGGCGCGCATCGGTTGCGTCGAGTGCGGTTCGCTGACCGGCATTGCCGTGGGCGACCCGATCTGGATCGACGACGGTCGCGTCGGCGCGGAGGTGATCGAGCGGCGCGCGGACGGCCGGCTGCTGCGCATCACGCATGCGCCGGTCGGCGGCGTGCTGCTCAAGGAGGGGCGAGGACTCAACTTCCCGCGCTCACGGCGCGACCGGCCTGCGCTCACCGACAAGGACCTGGCCGATCTGGATTTTGTCGCCCGCCATGCGGACATGGTCGGGCTGTCCTTTGTCGAGACGCCGGCCGATCTCGATCGTCTGTTCGCCGAGCTGCGGACGCGCGAGGCCGGGCACATCGGCGTGATCGCCAAGATCGAGAGCGCGCACGCGGTGCAGGCGCTGCCGCAGCTGCTGTTCGCGGCGCTCGGGCATGCCGCCTTCGGCCTGATGATCGCGCGCGGCGATCTGGCCGTGGAGATCGGCGGCGAGCGCCTTTCCGAAATCCAGGAGGAAATCCTGTGGTTGGCGGAGGCGGCGCATCTGCCCGTGGTGTGGGCCACGCAGGTGCTGGAAACGCTGGCGAAGCAGGGCGCGGTATCGCGTCCGGAGCTCAGCGACGCGGTGCTCGGCCAGCGCGCCGAGTGCGTGATGCTCAACAAGGGGCCGCATATCCTGGCGGCCCTGCAGACACTCGACGACGTGCTGCGCCGCACCGGGCAGCGCCAGTACAAGCACTCGCCTCGCCTGCGCGCGCTTTCGATCGCAGGGCGGAACGCCTGAGCGGTGCCCGTATCGCGTCGGTACCGCGCTACCCGCCCACGTGTGCGGTCGCGGAGGGGCGGTCGTGGCGCCAGGCCATGTAGGCGATGGCGTTTCTGACATAGGCCGAGGACTCGGCGTCGAATTGGTAGGGCAGCACCTCGTGCTTGCGGTCGCCGAGCAGGTGGATGCCGTCGTAGGTGCTGCCGATCTCTTCCAGCTTCTGCCAGGGCATGTGCAGCCGGCGCAGATACCAGCGCACGGTCACGCCGCGAGCGTCCAGGGTGAGGCGGCGCGGGAAAAAGCTGCCCAGAAGGGTGTACGCGAAGTACGCCGTGAAGGCCGACGATGCGATCAGGAACAGCAGGTTGGCGTGGGCGAACCAGGCGATGGTGAACATGAAGGCCGGTATCGCCACGGCGAGGAGGTAGCCCCACCAGGACAGAGGCTGGGCGGGCAGCCGGAGGGCCAGCGCGTCGCCGCCGCCTGCCAGCAACCGCAGCGGGGGCGGCGGCGAGGCCGGCGGCGCGGGCGGCTCGCCGGCCCTGCGCAGACGTTCCCCGAGCGTGAGGTCGAGTTCGTCGGGCCGGCGCACGCGCACGCCCTTGAGGACGTGGTCGCGTAGCGGCAGATCCAGCCCACTGGCGAGGCGTT
Organism: Acidihalobacter prosperus; assembly: GCF_000754095.2. Classification (NCBI taxonomy): domain Bacteria; kingdom Pseudomonadati; phylum Pseudomonadota; class Gammaproteobacteria; order Chromatiales; family Ectothiorhodospiraceae; genus Acidihalobacter; species Acidihalobacter prosperus. The sequence continues at coordinate 101,053 of NZ_JQSG02000006.1, read as the reverse complement.
CGGCCAGACGGCGGGCGTTGGGGTAGTCGTTGCGCGTCGCGCGTAGCTTGAGCGTGGGCGAACCCTTGAGCACCGTGTAATAATCGGTCCACACGGCGACGTCGCCGTCCGTGTCCTGCCGGCTGCGCGTGCGTCCGTAGAGGTCGACCGCCTTGAGCGATGTCAGCCGTGTGCGCCCGCGCACCCACAAGGGCAGGCCGAACAGGGTCCAGCAGTGCGCGACGCGGTCGCGCGCGCGATCGCAGCGCAAGGCGCTGCGGAAGGCGAGCGTCAGTATGGCCAGCGCGCTGGTGCCGAGCGCGAAGAGACCGCTGCCTTCACGCCAGCCTTCCGCGGCCCACAGCAGGCCGATCAGGGCGAGCAGGCGGATGGTTCGCCGCTGACGCGCGGCGACGGTGCAGGTTCCGGACGGAACGGACTGCGCGTGCGCTGATGACATGTCGGATTCCGCTGCGATGGATAAGCGGAAGTTTTCACGTTTGCGTCCACCGGCGTCAAGGCCAGAGCCCGGGCGCCGCGCCGTCGATCGCAGCATCGACCCTCAGGAGTTCGAATGAGTCCGACGATCCGCCCCATCGAAGCGCGCGATATTGCCGGTTTCCACGAGTGTTTCGATCAGGTGGCGCGCGAGCAGCGCTTCCTCGCCAGCAGCGAGGCTCCGCCGCTGGCCGCGCTATGCGCTGGCTTGAAGCGCGTGCGGCGCGTGCCCTGTCGGGCGCCGGGCGCGTCGCGCGCCGGCAATCCCGCAACGGAAGGAGAAAGGCATTTGGATCTTGAGCTGGCAGGTATGCGGGTGGCGGTGACGGGGGGCACCGCGGGGATCGGCGCGGCGATCGTGCGCGGCTTCGCGCAGGAGGGCGCCCACGTTGCCTTCTGCTCGCGTTCGGCCGCGCGGGTGGCGGCAATGACAGAGTCGCTGACCGGATACCCGGTCGAGGCGCGCGGTACGGTAGTGGACGTCACCGACGCGGATGCCCTGGGCGGCTGGATCGAGGGACTGGGCCGGATTGATATTCTGGTGCCGAACGTGAGCGCTATTTCTCCGGATTGGGCGATGTCGATCGATACCGACATGCGCGCCACGATACGGGCGACGGAGGCCGCGATTCCGCTGCTCGCCCGTAGCCGTGCGCCGGCAATCACCTATATCGGCAGCAAGGCGGCGACCTTCGGTACGCCGGGCCACGAGGCCTATGGCGCAGCCAAGGCCGCCATGGCCCATTACATGAAGTCGCTGAGCCGCAGGCTCGTGTCCCGGGGGATTCGCGTCAATACAGTGGCGCCGGGAGACGTGTTCGTGGAGGGCGGTTTCTGGGATCGGGTTCGGCAGGCGTCGCCGGCGGATTATCAGGAAACACTGGATGCGAACCCGATGGGGCGCCTGGCCACGCCAGAGGAAATCGCTCATGTCGCGGTCTTCGTATCCTGCCCGCGAGCGAGTTTCGTCAACGGCGCGCATTATCTTGTGGATGGCGGCGCGACCGATCACGTGCAGTTCTAGGCGCGGGGTCCAAGGGATATCCGCGCATCGATTTGCCGGCGCGTGCCGGCGGGGAGGGGCGTATGGGAAAGGACGGGGTCATGCTCAATGTCGGGCAATGTCTGTGCGGGCGCATTCGCTATGCCGCCGGCGAATTTTCCGCGCGGATGGCGCATTGCCACTGTTCGATGTGCCGCAAGTTCCATGGTGCGGCCTTCGCCACCTTCGGTAGCGCGCGGCAGGACGAATTCCGCTGGTTGGCGGGCGGCGAGGAGGTCAAGTCCTACCGTGCGGAAAATGGCACGCGCCGTCTGTTCTGTCCGCACTGCGGTTCCAGTCTGGCCTTCATTTCGCCGGCGCACGAGGGGACTCGCATCGAGGTTGCCCTCGGTACCCTGGATACGGATATCGCGCAGCGGCCGGATGCGCACATCTTCGTCGGCGCCAAGGCAAACTGGGTCACGCTGTGCGACGGGCTGCCGCGCTACAGCGGCGAACGCGGCAGCGAGCCGGTGGACTAAAGCGGATTTGCGGCTTTCTACTGCTGATGCTGCTGCATCATCTGCTCGAACATCTTGCGCTGCTCGGGCGTCATCTGCTTGAGCTGCTCCTGCATCATGCGGTCGAGCTCCTGACGCTGTTGCGGCGACATGGCGCCGCCCGGCGCGCCGTGCATTTCTCCCGCCGAGCGCATTTCCTCGGCGACGTCGATGCGCTTGTAGCCCTTGGGCAGCGCGAAACGCGACGCCGGCACATGCACGTCGGTGCGTATGGAGACGATTTCGTCGCTGCGGCCGTTTTCGTCCACCGTCCTGAGCGGCAGTCCCTGCTTGATCAATTGCACATCCGCCGCCTTGCGTGCCCGTTCGCAGATCGATTCCTGCATTTTGTATGCGAGCGCGGCTTCCGGTGTGTTGTGATGCACGAAGAATTCGGCGAAGCGCCGCAGTTCGCGGTCTTTCAGGGGTTTGGCGGCCAGCGCGTAGGTGGCGCAGTGCCGCCCGTTCACCTCCAGCCGGTAGGCTCGGGTCGCGTAGCCGGCGATCCGGTCGCCGGCGCCGGTGGCCTTGAGGCGCATGCCGGGCGGGGCCTTCGCATCGGCGGCGGACAGGGTGCCGGCGTCGTAGATTTCGTGTTTGCCGGTATCCACCATGTACAGGCGGGCGGACTTGAAGTCGACCACGGTATAGGCGCCGCGCGGGTCGGGAGCGTCGATTCGGGCATGGTCGCCCGAGAGCGTGATCCGGGTGACGCCGTCGGCGGCGCGGCTTTCGATCACGGTGCCGGCCGCCGACGTGCCTGCCATGGACACCAGGATCGCCGCCAGCAGGATACGGTTCGTCATGGTCCTCTCCCCCTCCGGGACGCTGTCGTTCGCCGAGGCGCCCGGCGCATCGTGACGTGGGTCTGCTCGGGAAAAGCCTAGCCCTCTGTCGGCGGGAAGGCATGATCTGGGTCAAGCGGAGGGCGGATTCACGGCCGTATGCCGCGGCCGCGGCGGCCGGCATCTCGCGGGCAGGGCGAACATGCTATGTTGCATACGGTCGAATCTCGTGTCCGGCGATGCGGACATCCCTGAAGCAGACAAGGTGGCCGGCATGTCAAACCTGAAGATACGCGTGTTTACGGCCGGGCGATCAGAACCCGATACGACCGTGACCATCCCGGGGTTGGTGCTCAAGTTTGCCTCGAAGCTGATCCCGCACGAAGCGAGGACGGCGCTGCTCGAAGGCGGTATCGATCTGGAAGAGTTGTCGAAACTGGCCACCAACCCAGAGATTTCGGGCACGCTGGTCGAGATCGAGGATCATCGCAAGCACGAAACAATCGTGATTTCGCTGGAGTGAGGCGCATGGCGTACGACGGCCGGCACGAGGGCATTCGCTGCGCGAAGTCGCGGCGCGCGGACATCGGCGGGGATGCGCGATGCTGGTGATCTTCAGTACTCCGGCGTATGCCGACATCATGATGTTCGGCGATGTGGCGGTTCGTCTGATCCGCATGATGGGGCACAGCGGCACGGTGCCCGGCGCGATCGTCGCCGAGGACGTGCCGGCGGCGCTGACGCGCCTGCAGGCTTCCCTGGCGGTCAGCGCCCCGCAGGCCGATGCCGGTCAGGTCGGCTACGATGACGAACCCGCGGTGGGGCTGCCCCTGCGTGCCAGGCCGCTGATCGAGCTCTTGACCGCCGCGGCATCGAAACGCCGCGACGTGATGTGGGACCGCCAGCGCTGAGCGGGTCTCAGTCGCCGTCGTCTTCGTGACGATGGATCGGCGGCCCGTAATAGCCGTAGCCGTAACCGTCGTCGGGATAGTAGAAGCAGCCGCCCAGCGAAAGGCCCAGGATCAGCAGGGCCAGGACTGCGAGGATGCGTCTGATCGTGATGGCGGTCATGCGGTTCTCCGGTTGGAAGGGTTTCGGTTTCCTCGGCCCGCCGCGCGTATGGCATGCGTACCCGCGATGGGGGGTCTGGCGGCGAAGCCCGGTTCATAAGCCATGTACACGTGGCGGCGGCGCTTCCGGTTCCTTCGGCCGGCACGCGCGGCCGCATCAGGGGGATGAATGTACAGCGAAGACGAATTGGCGTCGGCGGTGGCGGCAGGCGTCGTGCCGGAGGAAACCGCCGCGGCGTTTCGAGCCCACGTGACGGCGCTGCGGCACACGCAGGCGGCCGACGAGGAATACTTCCGTCTGGTCACGGGCTTCAACGACATCTTCGTTGTCATGGCCTGCGCGCTGCTGCTGGTATCGGTCACCTGGATCGGCACGGCCTCGGCTGCCTGGATGGGGGCGCTGGCGCTGACGGCGGCTTCGTGGGCGCTGGCGGAATTCTTCGTGCGCCGTCGCCGCATGGCCCTGCCGGCCATTGTGCTGCTGCTGAGTTTCGTCGGCGGAGTGTACTACCTCGGCTATGCCTTGTTCGGCCATACGCTGACGGCGCTGGCCGTCGCCAGTGCGCTGGTCGCCGCGGCCGCCACGCTCCACTGGCTGCGTTTCCGGGTACCGATCACGGTGGCGGCAGGGGCGGGCGCGGCCCTTGGACTGGTCATCGCGTTGCTGTTCAAGCTGTTGCCGTGGACCACGTTGTATGCGAACGCGATCGAGTTCGTCGGCGGACTGGCGATGTTCGCGCTGGCGATGTACTGGGATGCCCGTGACACGCAGCGCCGCACGCGCAAATCCGATGTGGCCTTCTGGCTGCACCTGCTGGCTGCGCCGCTGCTGGTGCACCCGGTGTTCTCGCAGCTGAGCCGTTTCGACGGCCGCGTGGACCTCGCGCACGCGCTGGCCGCGATCGCGGTGTACGCCCTGATCGCGCTGATTTCGCTGGCGATCGACCGCCGGGCCCTGATGGCTTCGGCGCTGGTGTACGTGCTGGTCGCGTTCAGCGTGGTGCTCAAGGAATTCGGCATGGTGAGTCTCGGCTTCGCGTTCACCGCGCTGCTGATCGGTTCGCTGCTGCTGCTGCTGTCCGCCTTCTGGCATCCCTGCCGACGCTGGTTGCTCGGCGCCTTTCCCGATGCCGCGCTGCGCCGGCTGCCGCCGCTGAGGTGAATGTATGACTGATATGTCGACACGCGTGCTGCTGCTGCCCGGCATCGGCGATTCCGGACCCGCGCACTGGCAGAGTCTGTGGGAGGCCGCGCAGCCGGATTTCGTGCGCGTGCGCCAGCAGGACTGGGAGGCGCCGGTCTGCGAGGCGTGGTGCGCGAATCTGGAGGCCGCGGCGACGGCCGCCGGCGAAGATGCGGTGCTGGTCGCGCACAGCCTCGGCTGTCTGCTGGTGGCGCACTGGGCCGCGGTCACGGCGCGGCGGGTGAAGGGCGCGCTGATCGTGGCCCCGCCAGATCCGGCCGGCCCGATATTTCCCGCTGCTGCCGTCGGCTTCGCGCCGGTGCCGCTGCGAGCCCTCCCGTTCCCGAGCGTCGTGGTCGCGAGTACCGACGATCCCTACGCCTCGATCGCGTTTGCCGGAGACTGCGCGCGGGCCTGGGGAAGCCGGCTGGTTTCCGTCGGCGACCGTGGCCACATCAATACCGCCAGCGCACTGGGCGCATGGCCCGAGGGGCTCGCGCTGCTGCGCGAACTCGGTGTCGAGGCCGTCTGAGCGCGGCCTCAGGGTTCGAGCTGGCGGTAGACGCCGCCGGCAATCTCCAGCAGCCGAGGGCGCGCGAGGTTTGCGGTCAGCGCGTAGCCCAGGTCGCGGTCGATCCAGTAGAACACCGACAGTCCACGCTCCTCGGCGTAGCGGAACGCGGTGTCCGTCGTTTTGCCCGGCTGCACGGTGACGTACAGCGTGAGCCGCTCGCCGGCGCGGTTTTCGTACATCAATTGCGCTGCCGGCCCGTCCGCGGCGGGCAGCAGGCGCCCGCCCATCAGCCGGTAGCCGTAGCGCGTCAGCTCGGGCGCGCGCAGCGGGTGTCCCAGACGTTTGGAGAGCCAGCCGAGCAGGTGCTTTTCCTGGGTGGCGTCGACCTCGACGGGGTGCAGCACTTCAGGACTGTAGACGGCATAGGCGACGGCCGCCTCGCGCGCCAGGGCCGGGCCGGCGGCTATCCGCTGCGGCGTCGCGCGGCTCGCGTCCTGGTAGGCGGTGGCGCCGAGCCAGCCGGCGCCGGTGCCGAGCAGCAGCCACAGCGCCGCGGCGGCGCGGGCCGGCAGCGCAGGCCCCGGACGCGGGGCCAGGGCGGAGCGCTGCAGGCGCGGCGGAATCGGTTCGTCCAGCACGCCGTCGTAGACCGCGTGCAGCGCCTCGCGCTGCCGGCGCAGGGCCTCGACCCGCGCCCGGGCGGCCGGCTCCTGCGCCAGCCTGGCTTCGACCTGCGCGCGCGCCGCCGGCGCCAGCCGGTCGTCCACGAAAGCCTGCAGGCGCGCCTCTTCGCTGTCGGTTTCGCGCTTCATTTCACTCTCCTGATCCGTTGCCCGGACTCGCCTTCCAGGGCCCGTCTCAGCCGTTCGCGGCCGCGCGCCAGTCGCGACATGACGGTGCCCTGCGCAATGCCGAGCACGCGCGCGGTCTCGGCGTAGCTGAAATCTTCGAGACCGATCAGCAGGACCACCTCGCGGAATTCCGGCGGCAGGGTCTTGATGGCCGCAGCCAGGTCGCGCACGACCAGCGCGTGCTCCTGACTGCCCGGCTGCGGGATGTCGTCGCGCGTCGCATCCCAGGCCAGGGTCGGGCGTTCCGCCCGGCGCTGGTTGACGTAGACGTTGTGCATGAGGGTGAACAGCCAGGCGCGCAGGTCGCTGCCGCGACGCCACAGGGCGAACTTGCGCAACGCGCGCTCCAGGGTGTCCTGCACCAGATCGTCGGCGCGCGCGGCGTCGCCGGTCAGCGCGCGCGCATAGCGGCGCAGCCGGGGGATGTGGGGTTCGATGACCGCGTAGTCCATGCGCACCTCGGCGGGGCGGCGCGGCGCGCCGCCCCTGGGCTTCAGTAGGCGGCGGCGCGCCGGGGATCGATCTGCCACACCTCGTTGACGAGTTTGCCGCCCCTGTAGGTGAGGATATAGCGCACCGGTATGGTCTGCTTGCCGTGGAACTCCACATCCGCCGTGACCGTGGCGCCCTTGGGATTCTCGCTCAGCCGCAGATCCTTCACGCGATGCGATACGGGCCCGTTGGCCTGCGTGAATTTCTGCCACACCGCCGCAATGGCGTCGCGGCCGGCGTAGACGCCGTCCAGCGGCCCGCCGACCCACTGAAATACCGCGTCCGCCGCATAGTCGCGCGTGAGCGCGGGCATGTCGGCTTCGGCGATGGCGCGAAAATGCGATTGGGCCTGGCTTGCGGTGTCCGCCATGGCCGGCAGTGCCGTCGCGCCGAAAACGGCGGCGATCAAAAGAGGTTTGAGTTGCATGACGTGTCTCCCTGACGAGACCGCCCGGATGGCGGCCTCTACCCGGCTAACACGTGCGCGCGGCGATTATTCCCGCTGTGCCCTTGGCGGACTGCGGACTCCGCCGCGGCGCTGTCTCGCGCATCGCCGAAGGTGGCATAATTCGGCGACGCACGGGAGGCGCCCGCGCGGGCCGGAGCGGTCGGACGGCAGGCGGGTGCGTCGGGAGAATGGATGAAGGAAGAGACGCGCGCGCGCATCAAACAGTGGGGCAAGCGCTTCGGCTGGGCGGCGCTGGCGTTCTACGTCGTCAAGGGCCTGGTCTGGCTGGCCATCGGCCTCGGCACCTGGTCGCTGTTCAAGTAGCGCTCGGCCGCCAGGGGCCCTCCACGCCGACCGCTTCGTCGCTTGCCAGCCGGGGCGGCAGCGTGACGGCCGGCACCGCGGGGCAGGGCGCGGCACCGGAAATGCGTGCCTTGCGGCAAGCTCGCGCACACCCCCGGTTCGAGGGGCGCGATCGCCTCCCGCCCGCACTGGCGCCGCCACAGCACGCCACCACCCCATCGTGTGAACAGGTCCTGGCACGTACCAGCTTTCCGCCACGCTTCGGTGGGCCACTGCGGCCTGTCCGGGCCCCGGCTCGAAGCGCGCCATGCGGCCGTCATCGAGTCCCAGCAGCACGCGCACCGTGGCGCCTTCCGGCGTAGCTTCGGTCCGCGCCCGTGCGAGCGGCCGGGCGGCGAAGGCGTTGCCGCCGGCCATGTTCGCGGCTGTCTATTTGGTGCCGAACAGGCGGTCGCCCGCGTCGCCGAGGCCGGGGCGGATGTAGGCGTGATCATCGAGCTGGCGGTCGAGGGCGGCGGCATACACCGGCACCTCGGGGTGGGTTTCGCGCAGCACGGCCAGCCCCTCGGGCGCGGCGACCAGCGCCATGAAACGGATGTCGAGATCGGCGACCCCATGGCGGTTGAGCACGTCGATGGCGTAGGCCGCCGAGTGGCCCGTCGCGAGCATCGGGTCGACCAGGATGAACAGGCGACCCTCGGGTTCCGGCAGCTTGACCAGATATTCCACCGGGCGCTTGGTCTCGGGGTCGCGGTAGAGCCCGATGTGCCCCTCGCGCGCCGACGGCATGAGTTCGTGCAGGCCGCTGGTCATGCCCAGGCCCGCGCGCAGGATCGCCACCACGGCCACCTTCTTGCCCTGGATCATCGGCGCCTGCATGGATTCGAGTGGGGTGTCGATGAGCTGGTGTTCCAGCGGCAGCCCGCGGGTGATTTCGTAGCCCATCAGCAGGGAAATCTCCTTGAGCAGGCGGCGGAACTGGATGGTCGGCGTTTCGGTGCGCCGCGCCAGCGAGAGCTTGTGCTGGATCAGCGGGTGGTCGAGGAGGTGAAAGTTTGTGTTGTCCGGGGTGTGCACGGGGGCTGTCCTTGAATGCAGGGTCGTGGATTATGCATGGTAGGCGGCGTGAAGGCCTTCGTGTACCTGCGTGACCAGCTGGTGAAAACGGGGGTGGTCGCGGGTGGCGAAGTCGCGGTCGGCCGGCAGGTCGATGTCGAGCACGCGCGCGATGCGGCCGGGGCCGGCGCGCATCACGGCGACGCGCGTGGACAGGAACACCGCCTCGGCGATCGAATGGGTGACGAAGACCACGGTTTTGCCGGTGCGCCGCCACAGCGCGTGCAGGTCCTGATTCATGCGCTCGCGGGTGATTTCGTCGAGCGCGCCGAAGGGTTCGTCCATCAATAGCAGTTCGGGCTCCAGCGACAGCGCTCGCGCGATGGAAACGCGCTGCTGCTGGCCGCCGGAAAGCTGCCAGGGGTAGCGCCCGGCGGCTTCGGCCAGGCCGACCTGGGCCAGCGCCTCGGCGGCGATGCGCCGGGCCTCGGCGCGCGGGTGGCCGAGCAGCCGCAACGGCAGCATGACGTTGCCCAGCGCGGTGCGCCAGTCGAGCAGGGTGGGGGCCTGGAAGACGTAGCCGTAACGCCGGTCGCGGCGGGCCTCGGCCGTGCTCAGGCCGTCGATGCTGATGCGGCCTGCGGTGGCGGCCTCGAGGTCGGCTAGGATGCGCAGCAGGGTAGTCTTGCCGCAGCCCGAGGGGCCGATCAGCGAAATGAATTCGCCGCGCGCGATGTCAAGATCGACACCGGCCAGTGCCGCCGAGGTGTCGCCCGCGTGTCCGTAGCGCTTTTCCAGGCCCGCGATGCGTACCAGCGGGGCGTCGGACGCCGGGCCGCCGCCTGTGCCTGCGTCCGTTGCAACGCCTGTCGAGCCCATGTGCGTCTGCCCCGTTTGCGGGATCGTGCCGGCGCGTCGCGTCGGTGATCCCGTCGTTGTCGGAAGGCCGCTCGCGTCGGCCATGGATGCATGGTAATCGGTGTCGCCGCGTCTGCCCAGCCGCAAAGCGATTCAGCCGGCATAGCGCGCCGGAGGCACCTCGGGCAGCGCGCCGAGCGCCGGGCGCGCGAAGTAGTAGCCCTGGAACAGCCGGATGCCGGCGTCGCGCAGCCAGGCGAATTCCTCCGCCGTTTCTACACCCTCCGCGAGGATGCCGATGCCGAGATCGCGGCACACCTGCACGATGCCGCGGGCGATCGCCTGCTTGGCCGGGCGGGCGTCGATGCCGGCGATGAGCTGGCGGTCGAGCTTGATGTAGTCCGGCTGATATTCGGCGAGCAGGTTGAGGCCCGCGTAGCCTGCGCCGAAGTCGTCGATGGCGGTGCGAAAGCCCAGCTTGCGGTAACACTGGATGATGTCGACCAGATGCTGCGTGTCCTCGATGCGCTCGGCCTCGGTCACCTCGAACACGATGCGCTCGGCCGGGAAGCCGTAGGTGTCCGCCGCCTGCAGGGTGGTGCGGATGCACAGTTCCGGGCGGTAGACCGCGTTGGGGTAGAAGTTGATGTTGAGGTCGCAGTCGAGTCCGAGCGTCACCGCCGTCTTCACCGCCTTGACCCGGCAGGCCTGATCGAAGCGGTAGCGGTTGGCGTCGGTGACGCGGCCGAGGATCTCGCCCGCGGATTCGCCCGCGGTGCCCCGCACCAGCGCCTCGTGGGCCGTGACGCGCCCGGCATCGAGGTCGACGATGGGCTGGAACGCGAAGGTGAAATCGAAATCCAGACCTTCCGCCTGCACGCACTGCGCGCAGCTCAACGCAACGTATTCGCCCTCATACATCCGGGTGCACCTCCGTGGGTCAGGCATGAGTCTAGCGTTTTGCAGGCGACTGAAAAACCTGCCCTGCGCAGGCTGCCGCGCCGGCGCCCCATTATGGTGCCGCCGCCGCACGCGCGTTTCATGATGGTGCGCACCATCCGCGGGCATGCGCGCCGCACGCCTGCGCCATGCAAGGCACGAAACATGCTTGTTCGCATGTGCCCGGCACGCGAGGCCGGGCTGCGGAGCGAGGCGCGCCGGGCGCCTGCGACGCCGGCCTGCGCGAGCGACATGCTGCATCGAGACAGGCGCAGGCGCTCCGGTCCAACCCGATAATCAAGATAACGAAGCGAGGTTGAGATGTTTTCAGTGAAGCGCGTACTCGGCGGCAAATACGCCGATATCGTCTTGGCCATCGCACTGTTCCTGGTCTTCGACCTGGGCGTGCTGATGATCAATTTCTACACGTCGTACCAGATTTCCTCGGAGGCGGTGGCGATCAATCTCGCCGGCCGCCAGCGCATGCTCTCGCAGCGTATGACCAAGGATCTGCTGGAAATGCAGACCGCGGCGCCCGGCGGCACGATTTACGACAAGGCACGCCGCGAACTGGTCGCGACGACCGCGATGTTCGATACGACGCTGGAGGCCTTTTACCGCGGCGGCGCGGTGACGGACACCAACGGCCGGCCCGCGGTGCTGACCCGCGAAGCGGATCCCGAAGCGAGACACCTGCTGGAAACCGCACGCGGCATCTGGCTGCCGCTCAAGCGCGCGATCGGCGATGCCAGTCGCGACAATCCCGCAGCCGGCGCGCTCAATACCGCGGCCGGGCTGCTGATCGCGCACAATCTCGAACTGCTCAAGCTGATGAATGGCCTGACCACGCGGCTGGCGGCGCTGGCGCAGGACAAGGCCTCGCATCTGCGCGCGATCCAGACCGGCGGCATCGTGCTGGCCTTGCTGAATTTCGCTTTCATCCTGTTCCATTTCATTCGCAAGCTGCGGCGCAGCGACGCCGAGGCGGAAACCGCCCGTCGCGAGACCACGGAAATCCTCGATACCGTGAACGAGGGTTTTTTCCTGCTCGACCGCGACATGCGCATCGGTTCGCAATACTCCAGGGCGCTTTCGGAGATCATTCGCAAGCCGCTGTCCGGCGAGGAGGATTTCATCCATCTGTTCGAGGATATCGCCGATGCCGAAACCCTGGGCGTGGCGCGCGAATATCTCGGTCTGCTGTTCGAGGATCGCATCCGCGAACGTCTGACCACGGATCTCAACCCGCTGGAACGGGTCGAGGTGCATTTCCCGCGCGAGGACGGCGCCTTCGAGACGCGCTATCTGAGCCTGGCCTTCACGCGCGTCTATGTCGACGGCGCCATATCGCACGTGCTCGGCAGCCTCAGCGACATCACCGAGCAGGTGCGGCTGGAAAAGGAGGTCGAGCTGGCCAACAAGCGTTCGCAGGAGGAGGTCGAGCTGCTGGTCGGTCTGCTCAAGGGCGACGCCGCGCAGACGGCCGAATTCATGCAAAAGACCGAGCAGGGGCTGCTGTCCGTGAACGCGCTGCTCAAGGGCAGCCAGGATACCGCCGGCCATGCGCAGACGGTGGAAAACATCTTTCCGGTCATCCACGCGATCAAGGGCGACGCCTTCGCGATCGGCATCGACGCCTTCGGCAACATGGCGCACGAGGTCGAAAAGGCGCTGATGCCGCTGCGCGGCGCGCGCAATATCGCCGGCACGCAATTCCTGCCCGTGACCGTCCTGCTCAACGAGATGCTCGCGCGCATCCGTCTGGTGCGCGGCCTGTTGGATCGCGTGACCGACATCCAGCGTTCGATCGGCCAGCCGGCGACGGCGACCGCCGAGCGCTGGACCCGCGAACTGACCGGCTTCGCGGCGCGCGTGGCGGACGATCTCGGCCGTCAGGTCGCGCTGGAGGTCGCATTGCCCGCGCTGGACGACCTGCCCGCACCCGCGCTGCAGAAACTGCGCGACATGTGCATCCAGCTGGTGCGCAACGCGGTCGCCCACGGCATCGAACCGCCCGAGGAACGCATCGCGTCCGGCAAACCCGCGACGGGCAAGGTCCGTCTCAAGCTCGATCGCTATCCCACCGGCGAGCTTCACCTGAGCTGCCGCGACGACGGGCGCGGCATCTCGCCCGCGCGCATTCGCGCGTCGCTGCTGCGCAGCGGACGCTACAGCGCCGAACAGCTCGACGAGCTCAGCGACAAGCAGATCGTGATGAAGATCTTCGAGTCCGGTTTTTCCACCAATGACGCGCCCGATGCGCACTCCGGCCATGGCGCCGGCATGGACGTGATCAAGCAGCTCGCGATGGCGCTGGGCGGCCGGCTTGGCCTCGGGACGCGGCCGGGCCGGTTCGCCGAGTTCAGGGTGCAGATGGAGCTCGAAACCGCGCCAGCGGCGGTCGAACCGGCGGTGAGGGCGGCGTCATGAAGGTCATGGTGGTGGACGATTCGACGATCATCCGCAGCAAGATCGCGGGCATCGCACGCCGCGGCGGGTTGGGCGAAGAGATCGTGGTGGCGGGACTGGCGGCCAACGGGCTCGAGGCCGTGCGCCTGTGCAAGCAGACGCAGCCGGATATCGTGACCATGGATCTGACGATGCCGGAAATGGACGGCATCGAGTGCATCGAGTCGCTGGTACAGATCAAGCCGGATGTGCGCATCCTGGTGGTGTCGGCGCTGGCCGACAAGAGCACGGCCATTCGCGCGCTCAAGAAAGGCGCGCACGGCTTCATCTGCAAGCCGTTCACGGACGAGGAACTGGGCGAGGCGCTCAAGGAACTGATTGCCATGGAGGTGCGCGCATGAATGCAGCGGAAATGCAGGTGTTCGTGGACGCCACGACGCATTACTTCACTCAATCCACCGGGCTGGAGGCCGAGGTGCACGCGCCGTATCTGTCCGATACCGAGGTGCCGGACATATTCGACTACACCGGCGTGATCAGCGTCGTCGGCGAATTTCGCGGCTGCATCTATTTCTCCGCCCCGCGCGCGATGATGCGTCATCTGCTGATCGAAATGGGCGAGCAGAATCACTCGGACGACTACCTGCTCGACATGATCGGTGAGATCGCCAACACGCTCTCGGGCAACGCGAGGCGCTATTTCGGCCCCGAATTCATCATCTCCGTGCCGGTGTCGCTCAAGGGCGAGCTGACCGATATCCGCCCGCCTTCGGATTTGCGACCGTACGTGATCCCCGTGCGCTGGAAGAGCTATCGTTCGGTGCTGGTCATCTGCGTAGAACGCGGCTGAGCGCACGCGGGAAACGCCGGAATCAGGTGAGGTTCAGGCCGCCGTCGGCGAGCAGGACTTCGCCGGTGAGGTAGTCGGATGCGATCAACAGAGCGACGCTATTCGCGATGTCTTCGGGCTGCGCCGCCCGCCGCATCGGAGCGTGTTCCCGCCAGAGTCGCTGCGCGTCGGTCCAGTCGGCGGTCATGGGCGTGTCGACCAGGCCGGGGGCGACGGCGTTGACCCGTATGTCGGGCGCCAGCGCGCGTGCCAGCAGGCGGGTGGTATGGTTGAGCGCGGCCTTCGACGCGGCATAGGGTATCGAGGCCCCCTTGGGACGCACGCCGGCATGCGAGCTGATGTTGACGACGCAGCCGGAACGGCCGTGCCGGGCCGCCTCGCGCAGCGCCGATTCCGCGGCGGCGACCAGGCGGAAGGGTGCGACCACGTTGATGTCGTGCAGCATCTGCCAGTCGGCCGGCGTCGCCGCCAGCAGGTCGTCGTGCGGAATGACGCGGCTGACGCCGGCATTGTTGACGAGCACGTCGAGGCGTCCCCAGCGGTCCGTCGCCTCCTTTACGAGACGGAAGCGTTCCTCGTCATGGGCGAGGTCGGCCTGGATGTAGCAGGCCGTGTCGAGCGAGTCCGCCAGCGCCCGCCCGGCCTCGGCGGACGAGCGCGAGTGCACGATGACGGCATAACCGTCCCGGGCTAGGCGCAGGGCGACCGCGCGGCCGATGCCCGAGGTGGCGCCGGTCACCAGGGCGACCGGCGGGTGGCGCTTCAGCGGCTGGGGCATGCGTATGGCTCCGGGTGGTTGACGGCGGGGCATGGCATGCCTCGCCGACACGTGGGCGCGGCGGGTCAGGCGGGCTGGACGGGTTCCGCAAGCAGGCCGTCGCCCACGGCGAGCGTGCCGCCATGCAGCACTTCCACATACACGCCCATGTAGTTGTGCTCGAAGTGTCGCATCAGTTCGCGCGGCACGTCCACGTCGCGCTGCGCGGTGGCGGGATTGACCGTGGTGGCGGCGCAGCGGGTGATCGGCGAGACCACGTGCAGGCGCGCGTCGCCGATGCGGATGTGGCCCCCGACCCAGTCGAGTTCGCGCCAGGCCGGCAGGCCGGAGAAATAGACGTTGGCGCGAAAGCGCAGCGGGTCGAGTGCGGCGCCGACGCGTTCGGCCAGCGCGTCGATGCTGGCGAGATTGATCAGCGAAACGTACTGCCCGGTCTGCGCGTTGGGTCGCCGGCGGGCGTCGCCGAAGGCGTGGCCGGGCGCCTCGACCAGCCGCGGGGGCAGGCCGGGCGCGCCGTCGAGGAAATCTGCGAAAAAGGTCTCGACGGCGGTCCGCCCGGCGGGCTCGTCGAGATCGGCGCAGAGCAGCGGCTCGCCGCGCCGCGTGATCTCGAAGCGGCCGCTGGCGGTGTCGAGGCGGGTGTCCAGCTCGGCCAGGCGTTCGTCGCGCATCAGCATGAAGAAGTTCGTCTTGGGCAGATGAACGGGCTGCGCCGGGTCGAAGGGCGCGTCGCTGCGGGCGAGGGCGAAACGGCGGTCGTGCGGCAGGCAGCGCCCGGTTTCGAGGGCCACGCTCCGGAGCGCCTCGGGACTGAGGCCCTTGACGGGGTAGCGGTAGAGGCGTTCGATGACGGGGCTCATGGGGTCTCCGGGTGACGGTCGTCGGCGAGGGTTTCGAAGCGGCCTGCCGCGCGATTCTTGCGCACGCTCCCGGCCTCGAAGATGCGCCCGCTCATGGCGATGTAGATGCCGGCGGGCAGGCTTTGCGCGGCGCCGACGGCGAGACCGAGGTTGAACGCCGCGTCGCTGTTGCGAAAGCGCGCGGGCTGCATTGCGCCGGTGAGCACGATGATCCTGTCGGCGATGCCGGCCAGGGCCGCGGCGGTTTCGGTCATGGTGTCGGTGCCGTGGGTGATGACGATGTGGCGGTGCGGGCAGGCCGCGACGCGGGCGCGGATCAGCGCGCGGTCGTCGTCGGTCAGTTCCAGGCTGTCCTTTTTCAACAGGCTCTCGACGTCGTAGCGGAAATCGACGCGGCCTTCCTCGAGGATGCCGGGCGCGACCGGGTCGCCGATGCGGTAGTCGGAAAGCGCATCGTGATAGACCTTGTCGAGGGTGCCGCCGGTGGCGAATATCTGCAGGTGCATGCGCTTCGTCCGTCTGGGCCGCGGCCGCGGCGGGAAAGCGT
Organism: Acidihalobacter prosperus; assembly: GCF_000754095.2. Lineage (NCBI taxonomy): Bacteria > Pseudomonadati > Pseudomonadota > Gammaproteobacteria > Chromatiales > Ectothiorhodospiraceae > Acidihalobacter > Acidihalobacter prosperus. The sequence continues at coordinate 85,091 of NZ_JQSG02000006.1, read as the reverse complement.
CGACCTTACCCAATGCCGTCGGGCTTGTGAATGCGGGCGGGTCACAGATTCCAACAAAAATATCCGCCGAGCAGACCGGACGGCTATTCCCTACGCATCGGCGACGGCGTAGGCTTTGTGCCCGCTCCCCTGCGCGCCGGGCCGCGCTTTGCATGCGGGGGCGGCCTTATCCCACAATAGTCCGCACGAATGCCGGGAGTCGCCGCGCTGCCCGCCGTTCGCCCACACGAATCGGGTGTTCACCTATGCAAGACGTTTACGCTTCCTGGCACACGCTGCAGTTCGGCGGGCCGCTGATCTATCCGCTGCTGTTCCTGGCCGTGCTCATGGTCGCCATCCTGCTCGACAAGACCTACGTCTACTGGCGCTTCACGCGGCCCTCTTCGACGCTGATGCGCCTGATCGACAATCTCGGCGAGAGCTGGGCCGATCTCGAACGCCAGGTCTCGGTGAGCAATCCGCATCACCACTTCGTGCGTTTCGTGCGCGTGATCCTGCAGAACCGGGAGCGGCCGACCTGGTGGGCGGAGTCGCGCGCGAGCGACGAGGCGCAGTCCATCGAGCAGTCCCTGGCCCGCGGGCTGTGGATGCTCGAAACCATCGTCACGGCGGCGCCGCTGCTCGGTCTGCTGGGCACGATCTACGGCATGATCCACGCCTTCAACCTGTTCGGCAGCCATGGCCTGGTCGATCCGAAGGGCGTGACCTCGGGCGTGGCTGAAGCGCTGATCGCCACCGCGGTCGGCCTCGTGATCGCCGTCATCGCGCTGTTCGGCTACAACTATTTCTCGCGCCTGCAAAGCCGCACGATGGACGAGATGGAACGCATCGGCACCCGCCTGCTCGACCGCGCGCGCCTCGATGCGGAGACCCGCGGAGCCGCCGATGAAGCTGCGTAGATCGCGCGCCGCCCGCCGGGGGCGCATCGAGATCATCCCGATGATCGACGTGATGTTCTTCCTGCTGGCGACCTTCATGCTCGCCTCGCTGTCGATGCAGAACCTGCATTCGCTGCCGGTCAACCTGCCCAAGGGCAGCGCCGAGAAGAGCCAGCCGGTGGCGCCGGTGACGCTTACGGTGACGCATGACGACAAGATCTATCTCAATCAGACCCAGGTCACGCTCGCGGATCTGACGGCACGTCTGCACGCGATGCTGCAGCAGCACCACCAGACCTCGGTGATCGTCGCCGCCGATGAAAACGCCCGCGAGGGCGTGGTGGTGCGCGCCATGCTGGAGGCGCGGCATGCCGGCGTCGAGCATTTTCTCATCGCCGTGCAGAAAAAATGAGCGCGCAGCAGACCGCCTGGGGGTATACGCCGCCGGACGATCCGATGCGCCGGCTGTTCTGGATCGTGCCGCTGGCGCTGCTGCTGGTGCTGCTGGCCATACTGGGTGTCGGCCGCTGGCTGCGCGTGAGCGCGCCGGCGAAGCCGCCGCCCCCGCCGGTGGACGCGCGCATTTACGAGCTGCCGGCCTCGAAGGGCTCGATCTTTTCGCGACCGTCGCCGCATCGGCCAACCGCGCCGCCGGCGCATGCCACCCCGCAGCCCGCGCCCAAGCCGCCGGCGCACGCGCCGAAGGCGCCGTCGCGGTCCGCCGCGCCGCGTGCCGCGCAGCCGCCCAGCGAATCGGCCGGCCAGCCGGAACCGCGCGTGTCCCTGCCCGCCAAGCCGGCGCAGGGCAAGTCGTCCCATGCGCCACCGCCGTCGTCCGCGAACAAGCCGCTCGACATGGCCAAGCTGAACGCGTCGATCAATGCCGCCGTCGCCTCGACCATCAGTCGCTCGGAACTGCCGCAGATCCACGACCCGCACACCCTGGTCGCGCGCTTCTATCTCGCCTCGGTGCTGCGCAAGCTGCAGTACGTGGGCGACATGAACTATCCCGGCAATCTGGTCGGCGATACGCGCGTGCTGGTGGTGATCGGCCGCCGCGGCCAGCTGATCGGCTACAAGCTCCTCGACTCCTCGGGCAATCCGGCGCTGGACAAGGTGGCCGGCAACATCGTGCACATGTCCGCGCCGTTTGCGCCGTTTCCGGAGAAAATGGGCAAGCAGACCTCGCGCGTCAAACTGGTGATCACCATGCGTTTCGAGGGCTACCGCAACCTGAATGCGGAGTGATGCCGCGGCCCTGTGATACGAGTGCAACTTATCGCCGGCACAATAGTCAAACTTGAGCCAAGCGACGCCAGAACGACATTCCCCGATGACGACAAATGCCGACGTGCCCATCCGGCACGCGGATCGTGGCGCGTTGCGACACCCGGGATGGGCTATGCCGTCATTAGCAGAATCGATCGCCGTGAAGCCCGTCGGAGTGCAGGAATGCTTTGACTACAGGCCCGTCAAACAGTACAGTCCGACCGGTCGGTATGTAACCGGAATGAGAGCTCAGCCGTGCCAGACATCATTCGAACGACGCTAAAACCCTTGGGCCTGCTGGTGCTGGGGGCGTCGCTGTCCGCCTGCGGCTTCGAGCCGCCGATCCATCTCCCCGCCGGCCCGGGCAAGGACGGGTACACCGCCGGCCCCGCGCCGCACGAAACGGCCGCGAGCATGGGCAAGGGCGGCGGCGCGCAGATGCTCGAATACGGTAAAAACCTGCATCAGGCCTGGTGGCATCTGTTCCACTCGCCGCGTCTCGACGCGCTGGTGAAACAGGCGATGGCGCACAATCCGACGCTGGACATGGCGCGCGCGCAGCTGCATCAGGCCGAAGCGGTGGCCGCGATCGACGCCAGCGTATTCTATCCGCAGGTGAGCGCCAATCTCGGTGCGCAGCGCGCCAAGTCCGTGGTGCAGAGCGGCGGCGGCAAGTCGACCTCGTACACGTATTCGCTGTTCACCGGCGGCGTGGGGGTGAGTTACTACCCCGATATCTTCGGCGTCAATCGCCTGGTTTACCAGGGCAGCGAGGCGCAGGTCGAATACCAGCGCTACCAGCTCGAGGCCGCCGGCCTGTCGCTCAGCGGCAATGTGGTGGCCGCGGCGATCGGCGAGGCCGCCGTGCGCGCGCAGATCGACGCCACACGGCAGATCATTCGCCAGGAGCGTCAGCTGCTCAAGCTCACGCAGACGCAGTACAAGGCCGGCTCGGTCAGCCAGCTCAACGTGATCAACCAGCAGGCGCAGCTTGCCAGCAGCGAGGCCATGCTGCCGCCGTTGATGCAGCAGCTCGCCGTATATCGCCACGAGATGGCGATCCTGGTGGGCGCCTATCCGAGCCAGTGGCACGGCAAGCCGTTCACGCTCGCCGAACTGCATTTGCCCAAGCGCATACCGCTCAGCCTGCCGTCCGAGCTGGTCAAGCAGCGTCCCGACGTGCAGGCGGCCGAGCGTCAGATCCGCTACGCCGCCGCGCTGGTCGGCGAGTCGCGCGCCGAATTTTTCCCCACGCTGCAGCTGACCGGCAACTTCGGTTATGCCAGCAATGCCACGCGCCTGCTGTTCAGCCCGGCGAGCACGGTCTGGAGCCTGGCGGCCTCGCTGGTGCAGCCGATCTTCGAGGGCGGCAAGCTGAATGCCCAGGAGCGCGAGGCCAAGGCGGTGTTCGAGGGCGAGTTCGCCAACTACCGGGTGACGGTGCTGGGCGCCTTCCAGCAGGTGGCCAATGCGCTGCGCGCCGTGCAGAACGACGCCGACGCGCTGTCCGCGCAGCGCACCGCGCTGGACGACGCGCGCCAGGCGCTCGACCTGGCCGAATACCAGTACCGCACCGGCGCCACCGATTACCTGTCGCTGCTCGCCTCCGAGGTGCAGTACAACGACGCCAAGATCGCCTACCTCAAGGCGCAGGCGCAGCGCTACCAGGACACCGCTTCCTTGCTGCTCGCCCTTGGCGGCGGCTGGTGGCACCAGCCGGTCAAGGGTGTGCCGGCATCGATGGCCGGCACCGCGGGCGGGGCATCCTCGTGAAGCCGTTTTCCGTCCATTTCCGTTTTCCCGTGAACATCAATACCTCTGAGAGCGAGGGGGATCAGTTATGAAAAAGCGCCTGGCCATCGTCATCGTCGTCCTTGCCGTCCTGTTCGGCGGCATCTTCGGCTGGAAGGCCTTCGTCGGTCACAAGATGGCCGAAATGATGGCGCACATGCATCGCCCGCCGGCCACGGTCAGCACGGCCACGGCCAAAAGCGAGACCTGGCACGCCAAGACCTTTGCCGTGGGCACGCTGAGCGCGGTGCAGGGCACCAATCTGATGGCGCAGATCGCCGGCGACGTGACCCATATCGATTTCCACTCGGGCGAATACGTCAAGGCCGGGCAGCGCCTGCTGCAGATCGACGACAGCACGCAGCGCGCGCAGCTCGACCACGATCTCGCGCAGATGCATCTGGCCCAGGTGAACCTTGAGCGCACGCGCAAGCTGATCGCCCACCATGCCGCCAGCCAGGCTCAGCTCGACACCGACAAGGCCACGCTCGCCAGCGCCCGCGCCGCCGTCGCCAGCGACCGCGCCACTCTGACCAAGCTCAACATCCGGGCGCCGTTCGGCGGCCATCTCGGCGTGCGCAAGGTCAGCCTCGGCGAATACGTGTCGGTGAACACGCCGCTGGTCGACCTGCAGTCCTGGAACCCGCTGTACGTGAATTTCACCGTGCCGCAGAGCGAGATCGCGAGCGTCGAGGCCGGCACGCCGGTCGAGGTCACGGTCAACGCCTACCCGGGCAAGGTCTTCAAGGGCAAGGTGCACGCCCTCGGCTCCGCCGTGGATGCCGCCACGCGTCAGCTCGACGTACAGGCGGTGATCCAGAACCCCGACCAGAAGCTGCGTCCGGGCATGTTCGCCCGTGTCAACGTGGTCGGCAAGGTGCCGATGCCGGTGGTGGTGGTGCCGAATACCGCGCTCGCCTACAACACCTACGGCGACTACGTGTACGTGGTCGAATCCAAGCAGGAGCAGGGCAAGACCGTGAAGGTCGCGGTGCAGCGCAAGGTCGAGCCCGGCCTGGAGCGCGGGGAGCTCGTGCAGATCAAGTCGGGCATCAAGCCGGGCGATGTCGTGGTCACCGCCGGGCAGGTCAAGCTGCACAACGGTGCCGCGGTGGCAATCAATAATTCGGTAAAACCCTGAGGCCGACGTCGACATGAAATTCACCGACATCTTCGTCCGCAGGCCGGTCCTTGCGACGGCGCTCAGCCTGGTCATCCTGCTGCTCGGCCTGCAGGCCTTCACGCAGATGACCATCCGCGAATATCCGAAGCTCACCAACTCGATGGTGACCATCACCACGACCTACCCGGGCGCCAGCCCGAGCACCGTGCAAGGCTTCATCACCACGCGGCTGGAACGCGTGATCGCCAGCGCCCCGGGCATCGACTACATGACCTCGATCAGCTCCGAGGGCGCGTCGACCATCACGGCGTACATGAAGCTCAACTACAGCCCCGATGCGGCGGTGGCCAACATCCAGTCGAAGGTGCAGCAGGTGGTCAACCAGCTGCCCACGGGCGCGCAGTTGCCGATCGTCAACGTCACCGTGGGCGATCCCACTGCGCTGATGTACATCGCCTTCTACGGCGACAAGTATAGCCAGCAGCAGATCACCGACTACCTGCTGCGCGTGGTCCAGCCCAAGCTCGCCTCGGTGGCCGGCGTGAGTCAGGCGCAGATCCTGCCGGCTGGCCACGGCAACGGCAACACCTATGCCATGCGCGTGTGGCTCAACCCCGACGAAATGGCCGCGCTCGGCGTGACCGCCGCCGACGTGACCAAGGCACTGGCGGCCAACGACTACATCTCGGCGGTGGGCCGCACCCACGGCAAGAACGTCGCCACCATGATCAGCGCGACCACGAGCCTGCACAATGCGGCCGAGTTCCGTAACCTGGTCATCAAGCAAACCGGCAACACGCTGGTGCGCCTCAAGGACGTCGCCAAGGTCCAGCTCGGCGCGGAGAACTACGATTCCGAGGCCTTCTTCGACGGCAAGACCGCGGCCTTCATCGGCATCCAGCCTTCGCCGTCGGCCAACTCGCTCGACGTCGCCCGCGGTGTCAAGCAGGCGCTCAAGCAGATCAACGCCCAGCTGCCGCCGGGCATGCACACCGCAATTCCCTACGACGCCAGTACCTATATCTCCAAGTCCATCCACGAGGTGCTGATGACCGTGGCTATCACGCTGGGCGTGGTGGTGTTGGTCATCTTCCTGTCGCTGGGCTCGGTGCGCGCGGTGATGATCCCGGTGGTGGCCATCCCGCTGGCGATCATCGGCGGTGGGTTCGTGATGTGGCTGATGGGCTTCTCGGTTAATTTGCTCACCCTGCTCGCCATCGTGCTTGCCATCGGACTGGTGGTCGACGACGCCATCATCGTGGTCGAGAACGTGCACCGGCATATCGAGGAGGGCAGGACGCCCTTCGAGGCGGCGCTGATGACCGGCCGCGAGCTGGGCGGCCCCATCGTGGTCATGTCCACCACCCTGATCGCGGTGTTCGCGCCGATCGGGTTCATGGGCGGCTTCACCGGCAGCCTGTTCTCCGAGTTCGCCTTTACCCTGGTGGCGACCGTGCTCGTGTCCATGATCGTGGCGCTGACGCTCTCGCCCATGCTTAGCGGCAAGGTGCTCAGGCACAGCAAGGAACACGGCCTGGTGCACTTCATCGACGCACGCTTCAATGCCTTCCGCGCGGTCTACGACCGCCTGCTGCACGGCAGCCTGAAGTACGTGCCGGTGACGTTGGTGTTCGCCGCCGCGATCCTCGGCAGCATCTATTTCCTGTTCACGACCACGCCAAAGGAGCTGGCGCCCAAGGAGGACCAGGGCGTGATCTTCGCCATGGGCACGGCCCAGCCGACCGCGACGGCGAGCTACCTGCGCCGCTACGGCATGATGATCCTGCACGACTTCGCTTCGTTGCCGGTATTTTCCAAGAGCTTCATGGTGACCGGCTTCGTGCCGGGCGGCGGCGGCACCAACGGCCTGTTCGCGGGCATGCTGCTCAAGCCCTGGAGCCAGCGCAGCGAGACCGCGATGCAGGTCGAGCCCAAGGTGCAGCAGATGCTCGGCGGCATTCCGGGGTTGCAGGTCGCGGCCTTCCAGAAGCCGGCACTGCCGGGTTCGGCGGGGGGGCTGCCGGTGCAGTTCGTGATCCAGTCCAGCTCCGGCTATCACAAGATCAATACCGTGGCGAACGAACTGATCGGGCGCGCCTACAAGAGCGGCCTGTTCATGTACGTGACCAAGGACCTCAAGATCGACAACCCCGAGATCGTGCTCAAGATCCATCGCAACATCGCCGCCAGCCTGGGCCTGACCATGCAGGCGATCACCGAAGACCTGCAGCCGCTGCTCGGCGGCAATCTGATCAACCGCTTCGACATGCAGGGGCGCAGCTACGAGGTGATCCCACAGGTGCCGGACAAGTTCCGCGCCAATCCCGATCTGCTCAAGCAGTACTACCTGCAGACCGCATCGGGCAAGCTCGTGCCGGCGTCCACGGTGGTATCCATCCAGCGCAGCGTGCAGCCCGAATACCTGCCGCAGTTCCAGCAGCAGAATTCGGCCACCATCCAGGCCATCCCGATGCCGGGCGTGACCCAGGGCGAAGCGCTGGGATTCCTGCGCGCCACCGCCAAGCAGATCTTCCCGGCCGGGTTCAGCGTCAACTACGCCAGCGAATCGCGTCAGTTCATGCAGGAGAAGGGCGGTCTGATGGTGACCTTCGTGCTCGCGGTGCTGCTGATCTACCTGCTGCTGGCCGCGCAGTTCGAAAGCTTCCGCGACCCCTGGATCGTGCTCATTACGGTGCCGATGTCGATCAGCGGCGCGCTCATCTTCATGAGCCTGGGACTGGCCACGATCAATATCTACACCGAGGTCGGCCTCATCACCCTGATCGGCCTGATCGCCAAGCAGGGCATCCTGATCGTGCAGTTCGCCAACGAGATCCAGCGCAACGAGGGACTCGACAAGCGGGCTGCGGTGGAAAAGGCCTCCAGCATCCGCCTGCGTCCGATCCTGATGACCACCGGCGCCATGGTGTTCGGCGTGGTGCCGCTGCTGCTGGCCACCGGCCCCGGCGCTGTCAGTCGTTTCGACATGGGCCTGGTGATCGCCGCCGGCCTGTCGATCGGCTCGCTGTTCTCGCTGTTCGTGGTGCCGGCCATGTACATGCTGATGGCCAAGGATCTCACCGGCGAATATCGCGCCCGCCAAGAGGCCGGAAGCGAAGCGGAACCTTCGGCCCAGACCTGAAACGACTGAAATGGCCGCCTCCGGGCGGCCATTTTTTTGGGTGTGTGGGGCAGTGGGTGTCAACCGTGGCACGACCCGGAATAGCGCCGCATCCCCGTTGTACCCGCCCAAGGGCTCGATGGTTTCATGTGGCCACGCTGTCGCGTATCACACAGCGATTACCGTGCTGTCCGTGTGGACTGTGCAATATTGAGCGCGATGGCTTCGGCCACTTCGATGCCGTCGATCGCGGCGGAGAGAATGCCGCCGGCATAACCTGCGCCTTCGCCGGCTGGGTAGAGTCCTGCTGTGTTGATGCTTTGATAGTCAGCGCCGCGGCGGATGCGGATGGGCGATGAGGTGCGCGTCTCCACACCGGTTAGCACCGCGTCGTGCTGCGCGAAGCCATGGATCTGCCGGGCGAACGCAGGGATCGCCTCGCGTATCGCCTCGATGGCGTAGTCAGGTAGGGCGCTGGATAGGTCGCACGGCCGCACCCCCGGCGTGTAAGAGGGGATGACGGTACCCAGCCCGGTCGATGCGACGCCGGCCAGAAAATCGCCGACCAATTGGGCCGGTGCATGGTAGTTGCGCCCGCCGAGCTCATACGCACGGCTCTCCCACTGACGCTGAAATGCGATGCCGGCCAGCGCGTCTCCAGGGTAATCCGCCGGGCTGATGCCCACCACGATGCCGCTGTTGGCATTGCGCTCGTTGCGGGAATACTGACTCATGCCGTTGGTGACGACGCGTTCCGGTTCTGAGGTCGCCGCGACCACCGTGCCGCCCGGACACATGCAGAAGCTATACACCGAACGTCCGTTGCTGGCGTGGTAAGCCAATTTGTAATCGGCTGCGCCCAGCGCCGGATGGCCGGCATTTGGGCCGAGCCGACACGCATCGATCAACGATTGTGGATGTTCGATGCGGAAGCCGACGGAAAACGGCTTCGCCTCCAGGTGTACGCCACGTGTGTGCAGCATCTGGAAGGTGTCGCGCGCGCTGTGGCCTACCGCGAGAACGACATGATCACTGCGCAGGTGGTCACCATTCGCCAGGTGTACGCCGCGCAATTGTCCATTCTCGATGAGCAGATCGTCGACCTTGTGCCCAAAGCGGATCTCGCCGCCCAGCGACTCGATGGTGGCGCGCATCTTCTCGATCATGCTGACCAGCCGGAAGGTGCCGATATGCGGTTTGCTTACATAAAGGATTTCCGGCGGCGCGCCGGCCTTGACGAATTCCGTCAGCACCTTGCGTCCGTAATGCTTCGGGTCCTTGATCTGGCTGTGCAGTTTGCCGTCGGAGAACGTACCGGCGCCGCCTTCGCCGAACTGCACGTTGGATTCCGGATCAAGTACACCTTGCCGCCAAAGTCCGAAGGTGTCTCGCGTGCGCTCGCGCACGGGCTTGCCGCGTTCCAGGATGATCGGACAAAAACCCATCTGCGCCAGGATCAACCCGGCGAACAACCCGCACGGCCCCATACCGATCACGACCGGGCGAGTCGGCAGATCGGCGGTGGCGTGGGTGACGAAGCGATAGGTCGTATCCGGCGCCAGCCCGACATGCGGATCGTCCGCAACACGCGCGAGCACGGCTGCCTCGTCGTGCAGCACAACATCCACGGTGTAGACGAAAAGAATGCGCGCATGCTTACGGGCATCGATACCACGACGGAAGATCGTGAAGTCCACCACCGCATCCGCGGCGATCCCGAGCCGAGTGGCGATGGCCTGCTGGAGCGCTGCTTCGGCGTGGTCTAGGGAGAGTCTGATTTCAGTCAGTCGCAGCATGGCATCGGGGCGCCGCGGAGAAGGTGCGCGAAGTTTACCGGCATGTCCCGGCCGGGGATACTGGAAGGCGCGTCACTAGCCTCATGCGTTCTCATGGTGAGGGATGGAGGATGTCGGAGGGCTGGCTGGGCCTGGCATCTGATGTGTGATGTCGGGCGCCAATCCACTGATGGGCAAAGGCTGAATTAGAGGCAAGGTGATAAGGGGATAAATAAGGGACAAGTGCTGCGCATCACAGACGCGCAGCGACTTCGCCTTTGATCTTGATGCCCGGTTGCGCCTTGCCTCGCCCGTGCGCGCCGACGCGGGCTCGGGCGGTGCCGCTTCTGGTGTGTTGCATGCGCTGATGGCGCCGATCTACATCATCGCCGGCATGTTGATGGCGCAGGGCGGATTCCTGGCCTATTACTTGCCGGCCGTACCCTTCATTTTCTGGAGTTTCGGTGTCCTGGGGTGGTTGCTGCTGATCGTCGAAAGCACGATCGCGGCGCCACTGTGGGCGGTATCGCACGCGGTACCGGAAGGGGAGGGATTCGCCGGGCGCTATGCGTTGCAGGGTTGGCAGATGTTCGTCAACGTGATTTTCCGCCCGATCTTGTTGACGGTCGGGCTGCTCATTTCATTGATGCTGATGCACGTGATCTGCCATTTCGCCTTGGTCGGCTACAAGTATGCGAATCTATCGATAGTCGATAGCACCAGCATGGTGAGTATCACCGGCTTCCTGTTCACGAATCTGATCATGATCGCCCTGGCGATCGCGCTCGCGCACAAGTCGCACGAACTGATCTATGAGACGGCGGACAACGTCATGAAGTGGATCGGTTTCGATACGACGGCACTCGGCTCGGTCAAGAGCGAGGGGATGGTCGAGGGCGCGGTCAAGGGCGGCGGTGGCGACATCAAGACCGGTGCGGATGCCATGGTGGCGGCAAGGAAGCGGAATCCCGACGACCGGATGCCGAGGCCGTCATCCGATGCGGATAATGGCGGTGCGGATGTAAATGGGCCAAAGGATTCTGGTGAGTCAACCGATGGAGGGAAGTGAGGCGAACGGTTGCCGCCTCACTCCACGAATGTTTATCGCTGGCTCAATTCGGCCTTTTTGGCGGCAATACGGGCGTTGTAGCGGTCTTTCCCGCCCATCAGCTCCGTAATATCTCTACCACCACTCAGTTCTTCGATCACCTCGTCTTTGATGTGACCCTTGGCATTTGCAGTGTTTAGCCTCTCTTTAGTGGCTTTCAGCTGCTGCTCAAGATTGGCGGCGTACTGGCGCCACTCGTCTACGGCATCCAGTGCATCATCCAATTCGGCGGCGCGGGCGCCAGCGAGCACCGCGAAAAAGGTTGAATTATCTCCTGACATGGCGGCAATCCTCAAAAAATGGATGTATCGTATTTTATGTGGGATGGTGGTAAAGCGCCAATACACCATCCATTATGCGCAAGACGATCGGATGTTCAAGCGGTGGGCAGGGCTCCATGATCAGAATTCGCAATACCGACATGCCCGCGCTTCATTAATTGCCGTTCCTGGATGCCATAAAGAAACGCATGGGGTCTTGCCCTTCGCCTCCCTCGTGCGCTTGCTAAGCAAGCAGAATGAGTTTGGCTTTCCAATACAAAGCGGCAATTCTAGGGAGAGTTCCCTGAAGACGACGAATGACGGTTATTGGGCGAGATCTGCCTTGCGGAATCTCAGTCGATACTACGCCCGTTTCGAGAAGAATGATCTGTGGTGGCTGATGTCGGCGTCCCGTGCTGCAAGCCGGAGGTATTTATCCCGCTTTGCTTTGTTATAACGCACTGTCTACCGCCGATAGACCTGTCAGGCAGCAGCCGCGTTCTGATCCTCCATGCTTATCGGTTCCCCTGGCGTCCTGCCCGCTGGTCTGTGATGACGAATATGCGCCGATGGCTGGCGTCGGCTCAGGCGCAGGGGAACACGGTGGGGCGGGACGAGGCGAGCACGTGTCGCGTCCTTGCGCGCCGTGCCGATGACGATGGACGGTAAGCTCTGCAGGCGCGGCTTAGCGTGCTTATGCCTCCGGTGTCATCAGATCTTCACCAGCAATACGACGCCGACGAAAATCGAGGCGGCGACCAATGCCGCGCGCCACAGCGGCACGAAGTACGGTGTTTCGCCGGCTGCGCGGTGCGACTTGTAGCCGTGAATCATGGCCGACACAAGATTCTCGCCGCGGAACAGACGGTAGAAGACGATCGCGGCGAGGTGCAGGCCGATGAGGAGCAACAGGAGATTGAAATTGAAGGCGTGCAAATGCGCGAAGCGCCGGCCGGTCCCGTAGGAGACCCACTGGGACAGGGGGCCTGAGGCGCCGCCGTCGTCATTGACCGCGAATAGGCCGAGGATGGTTTGCAGCAGCAAAAGGCTCAGCATGACGATGATGCTGAGCGCGCCCAGCGGGTTGTGCCCGAGCGACGCATCGCCCTCGCGCTTGAAGAGCTTGCGCACGTAGCGCCAAATGCCTGCTGGTCCGCGGACGAAGCTGCTGAAGCGGGCTGTCTGGCCGCCGCAAAATCCCCAAACGATCCGAAAGGACACGAGGCCGAGGACGCCGTAGCCGGCGAACAGGTGCCATCGCATGTGGTCGGTGTCCGCGGTCCACCAGCAGACCCCGAACAGGATCAGGACGCTCCAGTGCCAGAGCCTCGTCGGTAGATCCCAGACCCGAACGCGTTTTCGAACGGCCGTCTCCTGGTTGCCCATGCATCACCACCAGCTGCTGTGCGTGCGGAAAGCGCGATGGCAGCTGCCGCAGGATTGGCCGAGTTTCCTCGCATCGAATGCGAGCGCGTTGAAGTCGTGCCGGGCGGCGTCGCGTGTGAGGTTGTCGGCGCTGATTTTCATACGCTGGGCGGCTCGGGCGAATGCGGCGGGTTTTGCCCAGATTTCCCGGCTCGCCCGGGTGGCGACGCCATGCCCTTTCCCGCTGCCTGCCGGGAACCACGTGGGCAGGGCATTGGAGAGTGCGGCAATCTGCTTTGCGTACACCTGTATCCAGTGCCAGTCCGGAGGCGACCGGTGCATCTCGTCCCGCAGGAACTTGTCGTTCCGGCCCAGTGCCTTGAAGTGATCCTTGCGTGCGTGGACGATTTGCGCGACGTCGGCGGCCTGCGCGCCGCCCGCCAGACTCATCAACAGTGCGGCGCTGATGCACGCGAGCGGAATGCGGCGATGGCGGGTTCGAAAGCTGTTAAGACGCATGGAGATCAACCCTTGAGGTGGTGGAGTAGGCGGGTGGGCGGTTCGATCGCCCGGTGAATTTTCGGCGCATCGTCTTGCGACATGCAGGCGCTGGCGCTGACATTCGTGCGGCCGTGATTGCATCCTTGCGGACTTGCTGTGCGTGCGGGAGACGGGCATCGACTCGGTGTGTATATCGCTGCAGGGTGGCGTCGCGCGCGGCAGCGGATCGACGGCGAGGTCGTGAATGCCCGGTTTTTTCAGATATCGACCGCCGGCGCATATGTGGATGTCATCATTCAAAATAATGGTCACGATAAGGCAGAGCGTTAATTGAAGACATCTCCAAATGCGGTTTCCTGACGCGGATCGTCGCAATCGTCCTGCGGCGTAATGGGCGGCCTGTAAAAAATATGGAGCGGTACTATGGCATAGCGGGCGGGCGTGAATTGTTACCGCTCAGTAAGGAACGATATTCAGTGCCCGCATGCCATTGGCTGTTGCCCGAATTCTGCGGGAGATTGATAGATAACCCGTATAAAACAACGCGCGCCATTATATTAGCGATGATTGATGTAATAAATCTTAAACAATTCATGTTTGGATTTTTTTGTCCATGATCGTCCGGCGCCGCGCATTGTTACGCGATTTTGATAACGACGGATCTGTCGGCTCTGGATATGGCGGCGTCACCGCGATATGCGCGGATTTTCGGTGCAGTCTTGGCAGGCTTTGGCGAAATGCATCGCGTCGCGGCGCCTTCAAGATCGCATGGCGATGTGTGCCGCCCGTGCCTGGCTTGCATCCGCATTTCGCATGATTTCCATGCTCCGGCATGTTTCAGTGGCCGCCTCGTTGCCGATAATCGCGCCAGGCCTGCGTTTCATTCAGGTCCTCCAGCACCTCTCGGCTGCCTTTGATCCCGGCCCGCCGGTCGGGCGGCAGGGCACGCAACTGCAGGTCGAGGCGCGCCTCGGGCGCAGCCGGGTCCAGGTGCATCAGGGTTTCGGCGAAATCCCTGGCCAGCAGAACCGGATGACCGCCGCGGCCGTTGTGCCGGGGAATGGCGACCGCGATGCCGGGTCGCAGCGCGCGGACCAGTGCCCGTACCAGCCAGGGCGGCGGGACGGGCACGTCGATGGGCAGGATGAGCACGTCGTCGCGCAGCGGGGCGAGTCCGGTCTGCAGCGAGACGAAGGGTCCGAGGGCATGGCGCCGATTCAGGCGCAGGGGAACGCGGCGATGCAGGCAGGCGAGCACGCGCCGCGGTCTTGCGCCCAGCACCAGGCGTACCTCGCCGCAACCGGCCGCGCGCAGCGCGTCGATCTGGCGGTCCAGCCAGACGCTGCCGGGCAGGCGGCGGCAGGCCTTGTGACGGCGGCCGGAGCGGCTCGACCGGCCGCCGGCGAGCAGGATCGCCGTCGGCATGCGTGCCTTAGCCTGCGCGAGGCAGCAGGCTGACGTGGGCGGCGACCACGCGCCAGCCCTCGGGAGTGCGCATCCAGGTCTGGCTCTGGCGCCCCCGTACCTCGCCGCGGCGGAACTCGGTGTTCGCGGTGGCGAAGTCCTCGCCGTAGGTGGTGATCACGGTGTTGACCAGTTCGCGGGCCAGGTTCTGCGCCGGGCGCGAGGCGCGGAAGGCGGCGATGGCCGCGTAGCCGTACAGGTTCTCGCCGACGCCGTAGCGCAGCGTGTGCGGGCTGTCCCAGAACAGTTCGTCGAGCACGGCGACGTCGTTGCCGACCAGGGCGGCTTCGTACCGCGCGAAGGCGGCCTCGACCTCGGCCACGACCACGGGCAGATTGATCTCAGGCATGTTCACTCCTTGCGCGAGGCGGGCGGGGGCGCCTCGTAGCCGTGGTTTTCCAGCCAGGCGGCGACGCGCAGCGCGTCGGCCTCGCGCCAGGGCGCGGCGACGACCTGCACGCCGATGGGCAGGCTGCCCGGCGTGTGCACCGGCACCACCACCACCGGCAGGCCGATGAACGAAAGCGGCTGGGTGTACAGGCCGAGGTGCGGGCGCACCATCATTTCCTGGCCGTCGAGCGTCATGTGGCGGGCACCGATGGCGGGCGCATGCATCGGCGTGGCCGGGGCCAGCAGCACGTCGAAGCGTTCGAACACCTTGGCGACCTCGCGCCGGTACCAGGCGCGGAAGCGCTGCGCCTGCAGGTTCCAGGTGGCGGGCAGCAGGGCGCCGGCGAGCATGCGGTCGCGCACGTCGGGATCGTAGTCGGCGGCGCGCGTGCGCAGGCGTTCCAGGTGCAGGTTGCTGCTTTCGGCATTGGTGATCAGATAGGCCGCTGCGCGGGCGCGCGGCGTTTCCGGAAGCTCGACCAGGTGACGCGCGCCGAGCGTGCGCGCCACGCGGTCCACTGCTTCGATCGCCTGGTCCGTGCCCTGCTGGCGGAAGTAGTCGCCAGCCACCGCGATGCGCAGCCCGTCGATGCCGGCGTCGAGCTGGCTGGCGCTGGATTCGACGGGCTCCGGCTGGCACACAGGATCGCGCGAGTCGGCGCCCTGCATGGCGTCGTAGGCCAGAGCCAGATCGGCCGCGCTGCGCGCCAGCGGGCCGATGTGGTCGAGGCTGGGGCAGAAGGCGAAGGTGCCGGCACGCGACAGGCGGCCGAAGGTGGGCTTGAGCCCGAACACGCCGCACAGCGAGGACGGCACCCGGATCGAACCGTTGGTGTCCGATCCCAGCGCGAGCGGCACCAGCGCGCCGCCGACGGCCGCGCCGCTGCCGCCGCTGGAGCCGCCGGTCATGCGCGTCGGATCGTGTGGATTGCGGGCGGGGCCGACGTGGGCATTTTCACCGGTGAAGTCGTAGGCGTATTCGCCCATGTTGAGCGCACCCACCAGCACCGCGCCCGCGCGGTTGAGCCGAGTCACGGCGGTGGCGTCGGCTGCGGCAGGCGGGTCGTCGAGATTGATCTTCGAGCCGGCGAGGGTGACCTCGCCGGCGATGTCGAACAGGTTTTTCACCGCAAACGGCACGCCCGCGAGCGGCCCGAGGACATCGCCGCGGGTGCGGGCGGCATCGATGGCGTCCGCCTCCGCCAATGCGCGTTCGGAGGTGACCAGGGTGAAGGCGTTGAGCGCTTCGTTGCCGCGCGCGATCCGGCGCAGCGTACGCTCCAGCACCTCGCGCGCACTGATGCGCCCCGCGCGCACGGCATCGGCGATCGCCGTCGCGGTGGTCGGCAGATCGCCGCTCATGGCACGAATACCGGCGCGGGTTCGTCGCTCGGCGGCAGCGGCTGCGCCGAGAGCACGTCGGCCATGCGCGCGCTGAGCGCGAAGTAGGTCAGCACCATTTCGCGGTAGGCGGGGTCGATGGGCAGATCGATCAGCGCGGCGGCCTGGTCGATGTAGGCGTCGAGATCTTGCGGCTTGGCGGTCATGTCAGGCTCCGGTCTTTAGGGAAAGGGGGGGCGAACGCGCGGAGCACGTCGGCGAGCGCGGCGGTCCAGCCGACGATGGCCCCCTGCGCACGCACCATTTCGAGGGTGGCGCGCTTGAATTCGGGGAAATAGCTTTCGGTGGCCTCCTCGACCAGCAAGCATTCGTAGCCGCGGTCGTTGGCCTCGCGCAGGGTGCTCTGCACGCAGACCTCGGTGGTGACGCCGCCGACCACGAGATGGGTGATGCCGAGGCGCTCCAGGTGCGTGCCGAAATCGGTGGCGTAGAACGCGCCCTTGCCGGGCTTGTCGATCACGGTCTCGCCCGGCAGCGGACGGCACTCGGGCACGATCTCGGTGCCCGTCTCGCCGGCGACGAGCAGGTGCCCCATCGGCCCCGCGTCGCCGATGCGCAGCGGCGGTTCGCCGCGCAGCCGCTTGGCGGGCGGACAATCGGCAAGGTCCGGGCGGTGCGCCTCGCGGGTGTGCAGCACGGGCAGGCCGAGCGCGCGGAAGGTCTCCAGCAGGCGGCGGCAGGCCTTGATCGCGGGCCGCAGGCGCGAGACGTCGTTGCCCAGGCTGGCGCCGAAGCCGCCCGGCTCGACGAAATCGCGCTGCAGATCGATCAGCAGCAGCGCAGTGCCGTCCGCTGGACAGCGGTAGGCAAAGGAACGGGCGTCGATTTCGAAGCTCATGGCCGCGCAATGCCCTCCGCGGCGGCGGCGCGCAGGGCGAGCAGCTCGGCCATGACGCTGACCGCGATCTCGGCCGGTCGCTTGCCGAGGCCGGGCAGGCCGATGGGCATGTGCAGGTCGCGCGGCGCGAGGCCCTCGCGTTCGAGCGCGTGGCGGAAGCGGGCCGCCTTGGAGCGGCTGGCGATGACGCCGATGTAGGCGAGCGGCCGTGCGGCGAAATGGGCGAGCAGTTCGAAGTCCAGGGTGTGGCTGTGCGTCATGATCAGTACCACCGCGTCGGCCGGCGCCTCGGGCAGGGCGGCGGGATCGATCGTGAGGCTGACTCGCGCCGCCGGCGGGAAGGCCAGCGGGTCGGCCCATTCGGGGCGGGCGTCGAACACGCGCACCGCGTAGTCGAGGTCGGTGGCGATGCGCGCCACCGCGCGTCCCACGTGGCCGGCGCCGAACAGCCACAGGGGCGTGCGCCGACGTGCCGGCAGCACGAACCGGCTGCCGTCGGCGAGGTAGCCGGGCGCGTCCGCGCCGGCGAGTGCGGCACGGGCCTCGCTGCCGAGCGCGCGCCCCTCGGCGGTGATGCCGCCCGCCAGATGCAGACGGCCGTCGGCGACCGCATAGACGCGCGAGGCGCCCGGCGCGTACAGGGCGGCGAGCAGCGGCGGCACGGGCACGATGTGCGCCTGCGCGCGCCCGCCGCAGCACTGGTCGGTGCCGTGTCCCAGGGTGAAGTCGATGCCGCGCGCGACCTGAGGATCGGCCCGCAGCGCGGCCTGCAGCGCGTGTTCCATGCGTCCGCCGCCGACCGTGCCGGAGAAGCGTCCGTCCGCGAGCAGGCACATGCCGTCGCCGACCGCCGCGGGCGCGGAACCGCGCACCTCGGTGATCAGCGCCTCGGCCAGCGGCCGTTCGGGGGCGGCGGCGGGATGCAGCGAGGCGCTCATGCGTCGACTCTTGCGATCATCGCCACCGGCCCGCCGCCGAGCGGTCCGTGATGCTCGGCGCGGGTGGAGACGTACACGGCGGTCTCGCCGGTGACGCCGGCAAGCAGGGCGGACACCACGCAGCGCGAATAGCGCATGTCGGAGATGTCGGCGTCGGTCCACATGGTGTGGCGGCGGCCGCGAATCCGGTGGCGCGGGTCGGCGTCGGATTTGGCGAAGATGCCGACCAGGCGCGCGGTCTGTTCCGGGGCGAGCTGACCGGGTGCCGTCAGGCCGAGGCGGGCGAGCACGTCGCGGATCGCGTCGAGGTCGATGATGTCGCGCATCACGCCATGCTCGATGACGAGATCGCCGTCCCACCACGCCGAGTTGGCGAACAGGGTGATTTCGGAGCGGGGCAGCCCAGGCTTGGCCGAGACACTGGCGCGGGTGGAGAACAGCGACCAGTCGCGGCACACGGCGTCATCCCCGGCCGCGGCGTCATCGATCTCGCCCAGGGCGATGCCCACCCCGAGCGCGGAAGCGGCGCGCGAGCCGACCATGTCGCAGCGCAGCGGCCGGCCCTCGGCCTCGGCGGCGACCCGCTGGGTCTCGTCGTAGCCAGGAATGGCGCCCTTGATCTGTACCAGATGCACGTCGGAAGGGTCGTCGACGGCGAGTTCGCGCATCAGCTCACGGACCACGCGCGCGGTCTCTTCCATCATCGGCCGATAGCCGATCTCGCTGGGTTCGAGGGCGCGGGTATGGCCGGTGGCGATGGCGAGGCGCTTGGACGTCCGCGGTGCCGCCAGGGCCGCGCCGCGCCGCGAGAGGATCAGCAGGTGCGGACTTGCGACGCCCTCGGTGCCGCCCGAGAAGGACAGCACGATGCGCTCCTCGATGGCCTCCGGCGCACATTCGAGGCGCGGCGCGAGCAGGTCGCCCAGCGCCCGCGTGGCCAGTTCGCGGGTGAAGTCGTTGACCCCGCCGTTGCCCTCGGTCTTGCCGATCACGGCGAGGATTTCATCCGCGCGCAGTTCGCCGGCGTCGAGCAGGGCGGCGAGGCCCGAGACGTCGCCGGGGCCGGCGGTGGCCACACGGTGGGCGATGATCCGCATGCGTGCGTCCCGGTCTAGAACGGCACCCGCAGGACGCGGCCCGTGTGACGTTCGATGTTGATCTTGTAGACGTCGCCGGCGTCCATGTCGTCGGCGGTCTTGGCCTCGGCGAGGGCCTTGACCACTTCCTCGGAATTCATCGTCAGCACCGTCACCGGGTTCTCGAAGGCCATCGGGAAATCGTGCCAGGTACCGGCGTGGATCATGATGCCGTGGCCGGGCGGAATGCGGAACGCGACCACGTCCTCCAGCACCGGCAGACTGGCGCCGGTGTCCTGGTTCGGCTTGCCGAGAACCATCGCGAAGGGCTGGTCGCCCAGGCCCACGAACAGCTGGGTCATGCGCAGGTGGCGTTCCAGCCAGGTGATTTCCGCGCTGCGATGGGAGATGCGCGCGGTGCGCACCACGGCGCGCTCGTGATAGACGAAATCGAGGTTCTGGCCCTCTTCCACGCTGCCCTTGTAGAAGGGGATGGGCAGGCCGGGCTTGAGCACGCTGTCGCCGATCATCAGGCCGTATTCGGCGGTGTTCTCGGGCGTGGCGTCCACCAGCGGGACGTCGACGTAGCGTTGTGCGGCGGTTTGCGACGACATGACGGGAATCCTCCTTGCGTTTTTCGTTGTCAGACGGACGGCGCGCCGGGCGGCGTGCGCAGCGCGGTCAGCAGCAGGCGTGCGGCCACCTCCAGCCGGTAGGCGGCGGTGGAGCGGATGTCGTCCAGGGGCCTGATGTCCTGGGCGAGGTGCCGGCGCAGGGTCGCGGCGTCGACCGCCTCCGGGCGCTGGCCGACCAGCCAGTCCTCGACGGCGGGCAGCGCGGCGGGCGCGGGGCCCACGCTGGCGAGGCCGAAGCGGGCGCTGTGCACGGCGCCGGCGGCATCCAGGCGCAGGCGCGCGGCCAGGCTGAGCTTGGCGATGGCCTGCGCCTGCCGGGTGCCGACCTTGCGGTAGAACTCGATGGCTGACCCCGGCTTGGGCGCCGGCAGATGGAGCGCGACGATCAGTTCGTCCGCGCGCATCCGGGTCTGCTTGTAGCCAGTATGGAACTCGCGGTAGGGCAGGCGGCGTCGGCCTTCGGGGCCGGCCAGCTCGATGTCGGCGTCGTAGACCAGCAGGGCGGGCGGGTTGTCCGCGGCCGGGGAGGCGTTGGCGACGTTGCCGCCCAGGGTCGCGCGGTTCTGGATCGGCAGCGCACCGGTCACCGCCGCGGTGGCGGCGAGCAGCGGGTAGCGCTCGCGCACCCGCGGATCGCGGGCGATGCGCCGCAGGGGCACGCAGGCGCCGATGCGCAGGCCGCCGTCGCTGGCGTAGAGCCCGGACAGTTCGCCGACGGCGGTCAGGTCGAGCCAGTTGCGTTCGTCCGCGACGGGATGGAGGCGCTGCTCGACCATCAGGTCCGTGCCGCCGGCGATGATCCGCCAGGCCCCGTCGGCATCGCCGCCGAGCAGGCGCATCGCCTCGGCGAGGGTACGCGGTCTAGCCCACACGGCTGTGCGTCTCCCGAGTCTGCGCGGCGGTCTCCTCCGCGGCGGCGGCCACGGCCGCATAGATGCGCGTGTAGCCGGTGCAGCGGCACAGGTTGCCGGCGAGGCCCTCGCGGATATCGGCGAGGTCGGGGTGAGGGTGATCGGCGAGCAGCGCCGTCGCCGCCATCAGCATGCCGGGCGTGCAGATGCCGCACTGGGTGCCGCCGTGCGCGGCGAAGGCGCGGCGCAGCGGCGACTCGGCGGGAACGCCCTCGACGGTCTGGACGCGGCAGCCGTCGAGCTGGCCCATGGGCACCAGACAGCTGTTCGCCAGCACGCCGTCGATCAGCACGGCGCAGGCGCCGCATTCGCCCTCGCCGCAGCCTTCCTTGGCCCCGGTCAGGCCGAGAGTTTCGCGCAGGTAGTCGAGCAGCCGGGTGTCCGGGCGGCAGGCGGCGCTGTGCTGGGCATCGTTGACGGTCAGGCGCAGGTGCATGGGCGGCTCCGTTGACGTGTGCGCGTGGTCATTTGCCCATGGCCTCCGACGCGCTCAGCGGGTAGTGGGTGGCGGGCACGCGATCGGCGCGCATGGCCTGGGCGATCTGCTTCGGGTGCGCCAGGACATAATCGACGAAGGCATTGCCGACGCGGTAGGCGTTCTCGAAGGCGATGCGGCCTCCGGGGTAATTGTGTTCGAGCAGCCAGGCGGCGGCGGTTTCGCCGGGCGGCGGCTGGTCGAAGTCGCTGATCGTGCGCAGGCTGAGGTAGTGCGAGAGCAGGCCGCGCCGCGCCATGGCGTCGGCGTCGCCGGTCTCCTCCATCGCGGTGGTCACGTAGCGCGCGGCACCGTGGGTGTAGTAGTCGACGATCTGCTGCGCGAGCCGCGACAGCTCGACGCCCGACCAGAAGTCGTCGCCGGTGACGGTCGCGCCGATGCCGACCTGGGGCTGGCGGTTGGCCTGCCCGGCGTAGAGCTTGCGGTTGTTCATCGCCGGCAGGTCGTCGGCCAGCGGAATCTCGCGGGTGACCTCGAAGGCCAGATTGACCAGCCAGGGATTGAGCTTGAAGGCCTCGGTGCCGAGCGGCGGCTGGTCGTCGCCGAGCGGCAGGAAGCGCGGTTCGGGCTGGCCGTGCGACATCGCCGTGAGGTGATGGCCGAGATCCCAGGAAATCACCCAGTCGGACCAGTAGGCGCCGCCCAGGGTGTCCTGCCCCCAGGGCGGGCCGCCGGCGATGCCGGCGCGCAGCACCAGGGCCTGCGTCATGTCGAGCTGGCTGCTGGCGAGCAGGGCGGAGACGGTGGTGGCGGAATTGACCTGCGCCTCGCCGGTTTCGGTCACGCACACCTGGCGGGCATCGCACCACACCGGGGCGTAGGTGCCGGCGATCTTGAGTTCGGTCGGGTGTTTCATGTGCTTGAGCCAGGGCGCGAGTTCCGGCGGGAAGGCGGCAAGTACCATCACCTTGACCGGGATCGCGGCGAAGGCGCCGGGAGCGACCAGCAGCAGGCCGAGAAGCAGTCGGGTAAGCAGGCGTTTCATGCGACATCCTTGTGGTCGGTCGTGAGCTTTGCGAGTAGGTGTTCGGGCAGGATCGGCACGGCATCGATGTCTACGCCGAGGGCGTGGCGGACGGCATTGGCCACCGCCGGCGCGGGGCCGTCCATCGGCAGCTCGCCGATGCCCTTGGCGCCGCCGGGGCCGGGGGCGTCGGCGGTTTCCTGGAAGAAGACGCGGATCGGCGGCAGGTCGGCGCTGGTCGGCAGGATGTAGTGGGTGATGCGGTCGTTGGTCATCACCCCGGCGTCGTTCCACACCACATCCTCGAACAGCGCGAGGCCGATGCCTTGGGCGACGCCGCCCTCGATCTGACCGGCGGCGATCACCGGATGCACCGCGCGGCCGATCTCCTGCACGGCGACGAAATCCCGCACATTCACGGCGAGGGTATCGAGATCGATCTCGATGTCGGCGATGTAGGCGGCCCAGGCGTAGCTGGCATAGGCTGCGCCGCGGAAGTGTTGGTCGTCCCATTCGACCCCGGCAGGTGCACGGTACTGTGCGATCTCGACGGTATTCCCGCCGGCGGCGTGCAGGCGGGCGCAGGCCGCGGCGAAGGCGGCCTCGTCGTATTGCCCGGGCAGGCCGGCCTCGGCGCTCAGCCGCTCGATCATCGTGCGGGCGGCATCCTGGATCAGGCGTCCGACGACCATGCAGGTGCGCGAGGCCACCGTGGGGCCGGAATTCGGCACCACCTGGGTGTCGGTCGGCGCGACGCGGACGCGGGCGATCGGCAGATGCAGCGCGTCGGCCGCGATCTGGGTGAAGGTGGTGGCCATGCCCTGGCCGATCTCGGTGCTGGAGCTCAGCAGCTCGACGACGCCGTCCGCGGTGACGCGCAGGCCGGCCCTGGAGCGCAGGTTGACCTCGCCGTTGCCGGTGAAGCCTGAGCCGTGGCAGAAGGTGGCGAGGCCGATGCCGCGGCGCGTGCGGTGGCCGGCGCGGTTCCAGGCCTCGTGCGCGGCGCGCCGCTGGACGTAGTCGCTTTCCGCGAGCGCCTGTGCGAGCACGGCGTCGGCGACCGCGTCGTCGCCCGCGAGCTGGCCGGTGGCCGAGCGGTCGCCCGGCGCGAGCAGGTTGCGCCGGCGCAGTTCGGCGGGGTCGAGCCCCAGCCGTTCGGCCAGACGATCGAGCGCCGCTTCCAGGGCGAAGATGCTCTGCGGCGCGCCGAAGCCGCGGAAGGCGCCGAAGGGCGGGTGGTTGGTGGCCACCGCGCGGCCGCGCACGCGAACGTGCTCGCAGCGGTAGGGGCCGGGGGCGTGGATCACGCCGCGCGACAGCACCACCGGGCTGAGCGTGGTGTAGGCGCCGCCGTCGAGCGCGAAGTCGAAATCGATCAGACACAGCCGGCCGTCGGCGTCGGCGCCGACGCGCACGCGGCTGCGCGAGGGGTGGCGCTTGGGCGTGGCGCGCATGTCCTCGCCGCGGTCGTAGATCATCTTCACCGGGCGCCCGCCCGCCTTGAGCGCGAGCAGGGCGACGTGGCAGGCGATCATCGAGGGGTATTCTTCCTTGCCGCCGAAACCGCCGCCGGTGGCCGTCTGCACGACGCGGATGCGCTCGGCCGGCAGGCCGGTGGCGTGCACCAGGGCGTCGAGCACGTAATAAGGGCACTGCATCGAGCCCTCGATGCGCAGTTCGCCGTCGGGCATCAGGCGCCCGATCATGCCCTGCGGCTCGATGTAGACATGCTCCTGCGCGCCGGTGCGGAAGGTGCCCTCGACCACCGCGGCGGCCTGGCGCTCGCCCTCGGCGAGGTCGCCCTTGGCCAGGGTGTAATCGGTGAAGACGTTGTCCGGCACGATGCGCCGCGACGAGGCCAGTGCCTCGTCCGCGTCGAACAGCGGTTCCGGTCCCGGCGTTTCGATCACTTCGATATGCGCCAGCGCCTCGGCCAGGCGTGCGCGGTCGGGGTGGGCGATCAGCGCCACCGGCTCGGCGGCATGGCGGTATTCGCCGGCGGCGAGCACCGGCTGGTCTTCAGCGATGGCCTTGACGCAGTTGGCGCCAGGAACGTCGGCGGCGGTCACGATCACGAATTCGGACCAGTCGCGGTCGGGATCGAGGCAGATGCCGCCCAGCCTGCCGCCCGGATGGCAGGTGCGCAGGGTCGCGGCGTGGAGCATGTCCGGATAGACGATGTCGTCCACGTAGCGCGTGCGGCCGGCGAGCTTGTCGTCCGCATCCACGCGTATCGGGCTGGTGCCGAGGGTGTCGCTCACGTTGCCGCCTCTCCCTGCAATGCGCGTCCGGCTGCGCCAATGGTCATGCAACGATGTATGCAAGCAGAATGCGTGCCACTGGGATGTGTCTATCCGCTCCATGCAGGGCTTGGGCCAGCCATGGGTGGTTTGGAGATGGCGCAAGCGGGGCGGGCTGCTCGCACCAAAAAAGTGCGTGCGCGCCGAAATGGCACTGTAGGCGAGCGAGTCGTGGCCGTGCGCGGCGGTTGGTCCGGCGCATCCGAGGCGGTCCGAATCTTGCGTTCACTGCAGGCGCCGCGAGCACCCTCCATGGCAGAACGGTTGCGGACTGCACGCTGGCATCAATCGTGAATACATGCATCGTTGTATGCATAAGAATGACGGATCGAGTCGACCGACCAGCTCATGACTGCCCACGATTCTTCCATGGCCGTGCCGGCGCCGAGGCGCGATGCCCGGCTTGCTTTGCTCGGTCTGACCAAACGGTTTCCGGGTGTGGTCGCCAACGACCGGGTCGACGTGAGCGTCCGCGCCGGCGAGATTCATGCCCTGCTGGGCGAGAACGGCGCCGGCAAGAGCACGCTGATGAAGATGATCTACGGCCTGCTCGCACCCGACGAGGGTTCGATCCTCTGGGAAGGCCGCGAGACCGTGATCGAGGGGCCGCTGCATGCGCGTCGCCTCGGCATGGGCATGGTGCAGCAGCACTTTTCCCTGCTCGAAAGTCTCACCGTGGCCGAGAATCTGGCGCTCACGCTCAATCGGCGCGGACGCTGGGAGCCCGAGCGCGTGGCCGCACGCGTGGCCGAGGCGGAAGGCCGCTACGGTCTGGCGGTCGAGCCGCACCGGCCGGTGCACAGCCTGTCGGTCGGGCAGCGCCAGCGGGTCGAGATCCTGCGCTGCCTGCTGCAGGAGGAGCCGCTCAAGCTGTTGATTCTCGACGAGCCGACCGCGGTGCTCACGCCGCAGGAAGTGGCCGGGCTGTTCGAGGTGCTGCGCCGGCTTGCCGCGCAGGGGCTGAGCATCCTGTTCGTCAGCCACAAGCTCGACGAGGTCAAGGCGCTGTGCGAGCGCGTCACCGTGCTGCGCGGCGGCAGGGTGGTCGCGCGCCGCGACATGGCGGACGTGACGGTGGACGAGCTGGCCACGCTGATGGTCGGCGACCGCCCGCCGGCCCTGCGCGAGCGTCGCGCGGTGGCCGGCGCCGGCGAGGTCCGCCTGGCGCTGCAGGGGCTCGATCTCGCGCCCGACCATCCGCACGGCACCGCGCTGAGTCGGGCTTCCCTGGAGCTCAGGCGCGGCGAGATCCTGGGGCTGGCCGGGGTTTCGGGCAACGGCCAGCAGGAACTGCTCGCCGCGCTGGTGGGCGAGCGCCCGGTGCCGGCCGACTGCGTGCTGATCGACGGCGAACCGGTGGGGCGGATGGGCGTGGCCGAACGCCGCCGGCGCGGACTGCGTTACGTGCCGGAGGATCGTCAGGGCACCGGCGCCGTGCCCAGCCTCTCTTTGATCGACAACGCCCTGCTCACGCGCTGGCCGAAGGCGACGCGCTTCGGCTGGGTGTCGCTGGCGGCGGCGCGGAACTGGGCGCAGGCGATCTGCGAACGCTATCAGGTGCGCCAGGCCGGCGTCGGCATGCCGGCGTCCTCGCTGTCGGGCGGCAACCTGCAGAAATTCATCGTCGGCCGCGAGCTGGACGAGACCCCGGAGATCTTCGTCGTCGCGCAGCCCACCTGGGGCGTCGACGTCGCTGCGGCGCGGCGCATTCAGGACGCCCTGCTCGCGCTGCGCGAGCAGGGTACGGCCCTGCTGGTAATCTCCGACGACCTCGACGAACTGCTCGCCCTGGCCGACCGCGTGGCGGTGATCAGCGGCGGACGGGTGTCGTCGGCGCGGCCGGTGGCCGAAGTCGGCCGCGCGCAGCTCGGTCAGCTGATGGGCGGTCGCGGCCTGGAAGCGGAGGTGCCCGATGCTGCGGCTTAGACTGCAGGCGCGCGCGCGGCCTTCCACCCGCATGCAGTTCGCCGCGCCGCTGCTCGCGGTGGGCGGCACCGCACTGGTTGCCTTCGCGGTGCTCGCAGCCTCCGGACATCCCCCGCTCGGCGGTTTCTACGCACTGTTCCTGGCGCCCTTCGGCAGCGCGTCCGGCTGGTCCGACGTGCTGGTCAAGGCGGCGCCGCTCGCGCTCATCGGCGCGGGGCTGGTGGTCGCCTACCGCGCCCGGGTGTGGAACATCGGCGCGCAGGGCCAGTACGTGATCGGCGCGGTGCTCGGCAGCTCGCTGATCGTGTATCACCCGGACGCCACCAGCGCCTGGCTGCTGCCGGCGATGGTGCTGCTCGGCGCCGTCGGCGGTGCCGCCTACGGCGCGATCCCGGCGCTGCTCAACACGCGCTTCAACGCCAACGAGATCCTCACCAGCCTGATGCTGGACTACGTGGCGCTGTACCTGCTGCGCTATCTCACCTTCGGTCCCTGGCGCGATCCGCACAGCTACGGCTTTCCCGGTTCGATCTCGTTTCCGGATGCGGCCAGCCTGCCGATCGTCTGGCCGCAGACGCAGTTCGACCTCGGCGCGCTGTGCGCCTTCTTCGCGGCGCCGCTGGTGTGGCTGCTGCTGCGCGGGTCGCTGTTCGGTTTCCAGGTGCGCGTCTCGGCCAGCGCGCCGGCCGCGCGCTACGCGGGCTTCAGCCGCGGGCGCACGGTGTGGCAGGCCTTCCTGCTCAGCGGCGCCTGCGCGGGGCTGGCGGGCATCCTGCAGGTGGCCGGGCCGATCGACCAGCTGCGCCCGAACATCTACTCGGACATCGGCTTCGCCGCGATCATCGTGGCCTACCTCGGCCAGCTCAATCCGCTCGGCGTGCTGCCGGCGGCCCTGCTGGTCGGCCTGTTCTACGTCGGCGCGGACAACGCCCAGATCACCATGGGCCTGCCGGTGGCGCTGACCCAGCTGCTGCAGGGCGTGCTGCTGTTCACCCTGCTCGCGGCCAACGTGCTGGTGCGCTACCGGCTGCGGCGGGTGCCGGCATGAGCCTCGACTTGTGGACCTCGATCGGGGGCAGCGTGGTGGTGGCCGCCACCCCGCTGCTGCTGGCCTCGGCCGGCGAACTGGTCACCGAGCGTGCGGGCCTGCTCAACCTCGGCGTCGAGGGCATGATGACGGTCGGCGCCGCGGCCGGCTTCATCGCCGCCTACCACACCGGCAGCCCGGTCGTCGGGCTGTTCGCCGGTGCCGCGGCGGGTCTGTTCTGCGCGCTGATCTACGCCTGGCTGACCGTGCAGCTCGCCGCCGATCAGGTGGCCACGGGGCTCGCGCTGACCATCTTCGGTCACGGCCTGAGCGCCTTCGTCGGCCAGCCTTACGCCGGCAAATCGATCCATCCGCTCGGCGATGCGCCGGTGCCGCTGCTGCAGCACATACCCCTGCTCGGCCCGGTGCTGTTCCATCACAGCCTGCCGGTGTACTTCGCGATCCTGCTGGTGCTGGGGCTGGCCTGGTACCTGCGCGCGACGCGCGGCGGTCTGATGCTCAAGAGCGTGGGCGAGGACCCGCAGGTGGCGCGCGGTCTCGGCCTGCCGGTGATCGCGATCCGCTACGCCGCGGCGCTGTTCGGCGGTGCGATGGCGGGCCTCGGCGGCGCCTTCCTGTCCACGGTGTACACGCCGATGTGGGCGCAGGGCATGGTCGCGGGGCAAGGCTGGATCGCGGTCGGCCTGGTGGTGTTCGCCACCTGGCGTCCGCTGCGCCTGCTGCTCGGCGCCTGGCTGTTCGCCGGCGTCGGCATCGGCCAGCTGTTCTCGCAGGCGGCGGGTCTGCAGGTGAACACGTATTTTCTGTCGGCATTGCCCTATCTGGCCGTGCTGACGGCGCTGGTTCTGATCTCGCGCGATCCGATGCGCATCCGGCTGCACACGCCGGCCGCGCTCGGGCGCCCGTTCAGGGCCGAGTCCTGAAGGCGGCGGGGTGGGCTTGATGCGCCCGCGGTCGGGTTCGTTCGATCTTCACACGCAAGGAGATGGCAAAGATGAGTTCACGTCGTGATTTCCTCAAGGGCATGGGCGCCCTGGCCGCGGCCGGCGCCCTGGGTGGTCTGCCGGGGCGCAGCATGGCCAGCGAGTACTACCGCATTCCGCTGAAGAAGCCGCTCAAGGTCGGTTTCGTCTACGTCGATCCGATCGGCGACATCGGCTGGACCTATCAGCACGAACTCGGCCGCAAGTACATGGACAAGATGCTCGCCGGCAAGGTCGTGTCCAACTACGTGGCCGACGTTGCCGAGGCCAAGTCGGAGCCGGTGATCCGCCGTCTGGCGCAGACCGGGCATCAGCTGATCTTCACCACCTCCTTCGGCTACATGGACCCCACGCTCAAGGTCGCCAAGGAATTCCCGCACGTGATCTTCGAGCAGGCCACCGGCTTCAAGACCGCGCCGAACATGGGCAACTACAACGGACGTTTCTACGAGGCGCAGTACCTCACCGGGCTGGTCGCGGGCGCGATGACCAAGACCGACAAGATCGGCTTCATCCTGCCGTTCCCGATCCCCGAGGTGTACCGCGTGGTCGACGCCTTCACCATTGGCTTGCACGAAACCAACCCCAAGGCCACGGTCAAGACCGTGTGGGTGAACACCTGGTACGACCCGTCCAAGGAGCGCGAGGCTGCGCTGACCCTGGCTGCTTCCGGCTGCGACGTGATCGCCACGCATACCGATTCCCCGGCGCCGATGCAGGTGGCCGAGAGCAAGGGTATCTACGCCTTCTGCCAGGATTCCGACCAGAAGCAGTACGGCCCGCACGCGCAGCTGACGGGTGTGGTCGACGACTGGGCGCCCTATTACTACGAAACCGCGCGCAAGGTACTCGAGGGCAAGTGGAAGTCCGGCTCGGTGTGGGGCGGCCTCAAGTCCGGCATGGTGCAGCTCGCGCCGCTCAACCCGGCAATCCCCAAGCCCGTCGCCGATCTCGTGTACAAGCGCAAGAAGGCCATCGAGGATGGCAGTTTTGCGATCTTCAAGGGGCCGTTGTACGACCAGAAGGGCACGCTGAAGGTGCCTGCCGGCAAGACGTTGACGGATAATGACCTGCTTGGCCTGCAATGGTTCGTCAAGGGGGTCGAGGGGCAGTCGAGCTGAACCCGTCCCGTCACCGCATCAAACATAGAGGAGCGATATGGACACCGGAATCCTGATCGAGCGCCTGCCCAAGGTGGAGCTGCACGTGCACATCGAGGGCACGCTCGAACCCGAACAGCTGTTCGCATTCGCGCGCCGCAATGGCGTCAGCGTGCGCTATCCCGACGTGGAGGCGCTGCGCGCGGCCTACCGGTTCCACGACCTGCAGTCCTTCCTCGACCTCTACTACGAGGGTTGCGCGGTGCTGCTCGCCGAGCAGGACTTCTACGAGCTGACGCTCGCCTACCTCAGGCGGGCGGCGGCGCAGGGCGTGGTCCATACCGAGCTCTTCTTCGATCCGCAAAGCCACACCCATCGGGGTGTGGCCTTTGCCACCGTATTCGACGGCATCAGCCGGGCGCTGGCCGAGGGCGAACGCAGCCTCGGCATCACCTCCCGGCTGATCCTCTGCTTCCTGCGTCACCTCGACGAGGCCGACGCCTTCGACACCTTGCGCCAGGCCGAGCCTTACCTAGACCGCATCGTCGCGGTGGGCCTCGACTCCAGCGAGGTCGGGCATCCGCCGTCCAAGTTCGAGCGCGTGTTCGCCGCCGCCCGCGAGCACGGCCTGCTGACCGTCGCGCATGCCGGCGAGGAAGGCCCGCCCGAGTACATCCGGGAGGCGCTGGACCTGCTCAAGGTCTCGCGCATCGATCACGGCGTGCGCTGTCTGGAGGACGACGCGCTGGTCGAACGCCTGGTCGCCGAGCGCATGCCGCTGACCGTATGCCCGTTGTCCAATGTGCGCCTTGGCGGCTTCGCCGAGATGCGCGATCACCCGCTCAAGCGGCTGCTCGACCGCGGCCTGTGCGCCACGGTCAATTCCGACGACCCGGCCTATTTCGGCGGCTACATGACCGAGAACTTCACCGCCACGCAGGCCGCGCTCGGGTTGACCGCGGACGACATCCTGACGCTGGGGCGCAACGCGATCGAGGCGGCCTTCCTCGACGCCGACGCACGTGAGCGATTGCTTGCGCGGGTGGCGCAGAGCGCCGCCTGAGGACTTCGTCGATGCGCAGGGATGCGGAAGTGGGCATGGCGGGGACGTTGAATCTCGCGCACCTGCGCCGGCGCTACGCGGATGAGGGCGCGACGCCCGAAGAGGTGCTGCGCGAGGTGCTGGGGCGCATCGAGGCGTGCACCGCGCAGCACGTCTGGGTGGACCTGCTGCCCCACGACGATCTGCTGCTGCGCGCCCGCGCGTTGGGTGCGATGAGCGCCGCGCAGCGCGCCGAACTGCCGCTCTTCGGCATCCCGTTCGCGGTCAAGGACAACATCGACGTCGCGAGCTATCCGACCACCGCCGGCTGCCCGGAATTCGCCTACACCGCCTCGCGCACGGCCACCGTGGTGGCGCGCCTGGAGGCGGCCGGCGCGATGCTGATCGGCAAGACCAACATGGACCAGTTCGCCACCGGCCTCGTCGGCACGCGCTCGCCCTACGGCGCTTGCGACAACGCCGTCGACCCGGCCTACGTCTCGGGCGGGTCGAGTTCCGGCTCGGCGGTCGCGGTGGCCTGCGATCTCGTCAGCTTCTCGCTCGGCACCGACACCGCCGGTTCCGGGCGCGTGCCGGCCGCGTGCAATGGCATCGTCGGTCTCAAGCCGACGCGCGGCCTGCTCAGCACCGCCGGCGTGGTGCCGGCCTGCCGTTCGCTGGACTGCGTGGCGATATTCGCCCAGTGTGTGGCCGATGCCGGCACGGTGCTGGAAATCGCCCTGGGGCCGGACCCGCGCGACCCGCTCAGCCGATATGAAACGCTACGGCCCGGTCGCCGTGCGCTCGCCGCCGGCGGTTTCCGCTTCGGCGTCCCGTCCGACGAGCGCCTGCGATTCTTCGAAGACGCCGAAAGCCAACACTTGTTCGAATCGGCCGTCGCGCAGCTGCAGGCCATGGGCGGGCAACGCATCGAAATCGATTTCACGCCCTTCCTAAACGCCGGCAGCCTGCTCTACGAAGGACCCTGGGTGGCCGAAAGGCTGGCCGCGGTCGGTCGCTTCCTGCACCAACGCCCGCAGGCCTTGCTGCCGGTTACCCGGAGAATCCTGGAGGAAGGCCTGGCGTATGACGCGGCCGATACCTTTGTCGCGCAGTATCGGCTTGCCGCTCTGCGGCGCGAGGCGGAAGCGGAAATGGCGCGCATCGATGTTTTGATCACGCCGACCATCGGCACACAGGTCATGCGTGCCGCCGTGGAGGCAGACCCGATGACAGCCAACCGGGAATTGGGTTACTACACCCAGTTCGTCAATCTGCTCGATCAGTGCGCCATCGCGATTCCCGCCGGTCATCGCGCCGACGGCATGCCCTTCGGCCTGTCCCTGGTCGCGCCGGCATTGGCGGATCGTGACGTGATGATGCTCGCCGCGCGCTTCCTGGGCGAGCGTCTACCCAAGGTCTCGGCAATCGATGAGCAGGACGACATCCGCCTGGCGGTGGTCGGCGCGCACCTGAGTGGTCAACCGCTCAACCACCAGCTCACCGCGCGCGGCGCCCGACTGCAGCGGCGCTGCCAGACCGCGCGCGCCTATCGTCTCTACGCCTTGCGTGGTACGCATCCGCGCAAGCCCGGCCTGGTGCGCAGCCTGCCTTCCGGTGCCGGCGACGCCATCGAGGTCGAGGTCTGGTCGCTGCCCACCGGCGAGTTCGGCGGCTTCCTGCGCGAAATTCCATCGCCGCTGTGCATCGGTTCCGTGGAGTTGGAAGACGGCGAGTGGGTACAGGGCTTCCTGTGCGAGCCGCACGCCCTGGTCAACAGCGAAGACATCACCGCCTACGGCGGCTGGCGCGCGTATCTGCACGCAGTCGGAACCTGATCCCGCTCAATCGACTGAGTGCCCGGACCCACCCCGCGCTGCGGCTGGTTTAGAATGCGCCTGTCTTGCCGGGCTGGCCCGGCATCTCCTGCTCCGTCCTGCGGCCCGTGCGCAGGCCGCCGTCGCGGATTTCCCAACGGTTCGAGGCACCGAACAGCCGGCCGGGATGCGGCACATGCCGCATGGCCTGATGGATAGCACAATGGACGATTGCATCATCGTGGGCGGCGGCCTGATCGGCATGCTGACCGCCCGTGAACTCAGCACGGCGGGTCTTGCGGTGCGCCTGATCGAGCGCGGCGAGCCTGGCCGCGAGGCCTCATGGGCGGGCGGCGGGATTCTGTCTCCGCTGTATCCCTGGCGCTACCCTGAGGCGGTGACGCGCCTCGCGCGCTACGGCCAGGCCCGCTACGCCGCTCTGGCGCGGCGGTTGTGCGAAGACAGCGGCGTCGACCCCGAATGGGAGCCCAGCGGCCTGCTGATGACGGACAGCGACGAACAGGCCGAGGCGCTCGCCTGGGCGGACGCACAGGGCGTCGAGATGGAATGGCTCGATGCCGAGGGCGTGTGTCGCTGCGAACCGGCGCTGGCGCCCGCGACGGGTGGGCTGTGGATGCCCGGCATCGCGCAGATGCGCAACCCGCGCCTGGTCCGCGCCCTGCGCGAGAGCCTTGTTCCTGCCGGCATCGCGGTCGAGTCGAACAACCCCGTGCGCGCGCTGCGCGTGACGGCAGGCCGCATCGCCGGCGTGGACACGGAGCAGGGCCTGCGGCAGGCCGGGCAGGTGGTGATTGCCGGCGGCGCGTGGAGCGCCGGGCTGCTCGACGAGCTGGGCGGGGCGCCGCCGATCCGCCCGGTGCGCGGGCAGATGATCGTGTTTCGCGCCGAGCCGGGGCTGCTGCGACGCATCGTCCTGCGCGGCGACCGCTACCTGATTCCGCGCCGCGACGGCCGAATCGTCGTCGGCAGCACGCTCGAGGAGGTCGGCTTCGACAAGGGTACGACGGACGCGGCGCTCGCCTCGCTGCGCGACGCCGCGCGCGGGCTGGTGCCCGCGCTGGCGGACGTGCCGGTGGAGCATCAGTGGTCCGGGCTGCGCCCCGGCTCGCCGGACGGCGTGCCCGTGGTCGCCGAGCATCCACGCGCGGGCGGGCTGTTCGTGAATGCCGGGCATTACCGCAACGGCGTGGTGATCGGCCTCGGCTCGGTGCGGGTGCTCGCCGATCTGATGCTCGGGCGCGCGCCATCGATCGATCCGAAGCCCTATGGGTACCCGTCCGCATGAGCGTGCGCGAAATGCGATTCGTTATAGTTCTAGACCCCGTCTAAATATTGCGATAGCATTTCACCATGTCCGATTTCGCCCGACAGCCCAGGCTCGAACGCTCCAGCGTGATTGCGCTGCTGCGCGAGCATGACATCACGCCGACGCAGCAGCGCGTGGAGATCGGCTGTCTGCTGTTCGGCGGCCATCAGCATGTTTCCGCTGATCAGGTGCTTGCTCGCCTGAGCGGCGCACGGCGCGGCGTTTCCAAGGCTACGGTGTACAACACGCTGGGATTGTTCGCCGAGAAGGGGTTGCTGCGCGAGGTCGTGGTCGACCCGAGCAAGATGTTCTTCGACACCAACCTGGACCCGCATCATCACCTGTATCACCTCGAGACCGGCGAGCTGGAGGATATCGAGGCGGCGGACGTGACCATCAACCGCATGCCGGCCCTGCCGGAGACGGTCGACGTGGCCGGGGTCGACGTGATCATCCGGGTCAAACCCAGCGCCCGTTGAGGGCCGCATCAAGACGGCGTTGAGCTTTGCCGGCGCTTTGACTATCCTTACGCCCCTTGCCGTTGTAGCTCAGTTGGTAGAGCAACTGATTCGTAATCAGTAGGTCGGAGGTTCGACTCCTCTCAACGGCACCACCTATCATTTTCCGCTTTTCTACACTTTAGCCCATT
This sequence comes from Acidihalobacter prosperus, assembly GCF_000754095.2. NCBI lineage: Bacteria > Pseudomonadati > Pseudomonadota > Gammaproteobacteria > Chromatiales > Ectothiorhodospiraceae > Acidihalobacter > Acidihalobacter prosperus. The sequence goes on along the minus strand of NZ_JQSG02000006.1, from coordinate 50,595 downwards.
TTTATACACAAATAGTTGAGTTCAAAGGGAAAAACACACCTTCCCGGGTGGCGCAAAAATACACTATTGCCCACTTTAACCCGCTTTTATACACTTCGGATTACGCCAAAATTACGCCAAGCAGGCCATGGCCACGATCCGAAAGCGCGGGAACGGATGGAGAGCGGAGGTCTATCGCAACGGCAGACGCCGGTCGAAGACCTTTCACACCAAAGCCCAGGCCCAGTCATGGGCTCTGCAGGTCGAGGTCGAACTCGACGACCTACAGATGGGCCGGATTCCAGCCGACAAGACCATCAGGGACCTATGGCAGCGCTACCTGCACGAGGTCTCGCCAGGCAAGCGGGGCGAGCGATGGGAACGGCTGCGTCTGGAAGCTCTCTGCCGGGATGACTCGCTCGCTGACGTACCGCTGCGCGAGCTATCTCCACAGGCGATCTCGGCCTGGCGCGACCGACGGCTTCGGCAGGTCCTGCCGGCTACCGTGCTGCGCGAATGGAATCTGTTGAGCAACGCCTTCAACATCGGCCTGCAAGAATGGGGCTGGGTGGCGGAAAACCCAATGACCCGTGTGCGCAAGCCGGCAACGCCGGCCGCGCGAGACAGACGGCTCACACAGGATGAAATCGACCGTCTGGTGGTGGCATCAGGCTACACGGATGAACAACCGCCAGAGACGCTCACGGCCCGCGTAGGCGCCACGATGCTGTTCGCCATCGAAACCGCCATGCGAGCAGGCGAGATCGCGGGTCTGATCTGGGGTCACGTCCATGTCGAAAGGCGTTATGTGCATCTGCCCCTGACCAAGAACGGGAAGCCGCGGGACGTGCCTCTGTCGACGCGCGCGCTCGAACTCATTGAACGAATGCGACCGCTGACGGGCGAGCATGAGAACAACCCCGTATTTGGCTTGTCGCCCCGCCAAATCGATGTGCTGTTTCGCAAGATCAAAAAGAAAGTGGGTATCGAGGATTTGCACTTCCACGATACTCGGCGCGAGGCGCTGTCCAGGCTGGCCGCGAAGTTCGATGTCATGGATCTGGCCAAAATATCAGGCCACCAGGACCTGCGCATCCTGCAGAACGTGTACTACGCGCCCAAGGTGGACGATCTGGTCAGCAAGATGGATTAACTCGCTAAGGCTTTCTCCCAGGGGATGGGGGTTACGGAATAGGGGATATACAGGGGATGTGCCGGCGTACCATCCTTGTTGAGTCTCAACACGCTCGGCGTGATGCCATTGCGTTTGAGCAGGTGCTTGACCTGGTCGCTGCGGTTCATAAGCAGCCCGTGCTTACCCCAGGCGCAGACAACAAGGCCAGCGCCGGCCGCTGACTTCAGAATGGCCTCGTCATTGTCATTGCCCACCGGATTCAGGTGCTGATAAAGCGCCGCCGGGTCAGTGGAGCGCAGTGCGAAAATGTTGGCCACTCGCAGTCCGCCGAAACCCATGGCGCGGGCGCGCCGCTCGCAACGCTCTACGGTCGGATCGTTCTTGATCTCGTCGGCAGTTGACGAGTTGAGCATGATGAAGGTTATGTGCACCTCAGTACCCCATTGCCGCGTTAGGGTGTAGCAATAGAGCCTGCACTTGGAAAACGTGGCATTGGAGGTCGACGCGCCCTCGGTTTCAGTGAGGGGAATCATGCTGTGTCCTCCGTCTCAGCCTCGGGGCCACAGAACAAGGCGATAGCCTGATCGAGATTTCCGACCATACGTCGGAGATCGTTGCGAAGAGAGGATAATCCGCCGTATGTCTTGTTGAGTCCGAGGTGTTGTACCGCCCGTATGGCCCTTCCGATTTCCTCGCTGTCAGTAAACTCCGTGAGCTTTACGCCAGCGATTCTCTCGATCGTGGCAATGTGATCCATGACACGCTCATATTTTTGAGTTCGGAGTTTGATTTCTCGCTCGATCGTTGTCCGGTCATTTGCGCGCTGCTTTTCAACTTCAGCCCTGACTGCTGCGCGCACCTCATTCTCATCAATGCCACTTGCGCGTCTCAGCATGGCGGCTACGAATTCGCGGGTTACGGGCTTAGATTCGAGCTTTGGTGCAGCCGCGACCTGACGCAGAGCGTCCCCCTTTTGGACCTCATACTGACCCCAGGTAGGAGGTAGTTCACCCTCTCGTATGACCCCTTCCGGGGCTACGATCCACCACCGATCGCAATAACGCTGGACCGGTTCGGATTTTTCCGGATTCTTGAGTTCTCGTATCCAATCACTGCGGCTGACCTTCACCTCGAAGCCGTGGATTTCCAGCCCGCGGCTGGGCCACAAATTGATAGATACCGCATCAGCCCATCGGCGTTGATTGGCGCCGGTGCCATCTGCAACCTCAAAGAAGATGCCCCACTCGGGCGCACAGAAGCGTGCGCGAAGCGCTGCTTTTACCTCGTGCGTCTTCATGCTTCATCTCTCTGCGCGACGGTCAGAGCGACAGCCATATTCCGGACCCAAATAGGTGTCGCTGACAGTTGGAACGTCTCGCCGGTCTGCGCGAGCAAAAGGGTGCGGCCGAATTCTTCGCCGATGGCTCTGGCCGCTGCCGGCGGTACCGCGTTGCCGATGCGTTCGCGCCAGGCCTGATCCGAAAGTCCGTCGAGCTCAAGTTGCTCTTCGGGGTCTATCAGGGACTGGATTGCGGCCAGTTCGAGGGTCGTGAAGGGACGATGCCAGGTTCCGTCCAGCGCGCGGATGATCGTCGCCAGCTTTTCGTCCGCCGCCGGCAGTGCATCAATGCGGGGATATGCGACGCCCCATCGGCCATTGTCATGGCTGGCCGCCGCTGACACGGCGCCGCTGTGTTCATTCCACGGCACCACACCGTAATGCCCACCGGTGAGGTAGTGATCGCCTTTCTCACGGCGCATGCCCGGGCGCGGGTCCGCCACTGAAAAAGCGCCTTGACCCGTGGTGCTGCCGGACAGGACCGTACCTGCAGGGCGGTTCCAGTCGGTTACGAGATACTTCCCGAAGCTCGGGCCAGCGCGGCGAGGATCGGCAACCGCATACGCACCGGAATCGTCGCCTCCGATAACGGTACCGGTATGGCTGTCGAATCGAGTGACCGCGTACTTGCTGAATAAAGGCCGGTTCGGCGGCCGGGGATCGGCGACGCTGCCGTAGCCGCTGCCGGCGGCGAGTTTGCTGGTGATCGTTGAGCTATGTTCGGCCCAATGGCGGACACCATAGGCATGGCCGTCGTTCCAGAGAGAGGACTGACTGAATCGAGGGTCGGCAATCGAGAATGCGCCGTTGGTCGGGCCACTTTCGCTTTGCACCACACCGGTAGGCTGATCCCATCGACGCACGCCCATATAACCCGATCGATATTCGGGCACGATCAGATAGTCGCGCAGCAAACCGTCCTCAACCTCAAGACGGTTCAGGCTGCGCCAGTCTTTTCCGGCCTCGACGAAGGCAAGGCGGACCCAGGTTTTCCATGCCAACCGGGGAACCCGATGCATAGAACCGGCGGACATATCGCCCGGGAGCGGCATGCGTCCAAGGACCGTTCCGACCGCCTGTAGATCGCGTTTCGGAGGTTCGTAGATAAACGGCGGCACCTTCTCAAGGTGCCGAGCGACCAGAAGGAAGCGCTTGCGGCGTTGAGCAAGCCCGCCTAGCTCACCGCAGTCGTGCGTCGTCTCTGCTACGGCGTAGCCATAGGCAGAAAGCAAGTCGCCGATTTAATCGAGCAGGAATCTACCACGGGTCCCGATTCTCGGGACGTTTTCAAATGCGACCAATTCCGGCGGGTCATCAGACCAGGCCTCCAACATCAGCCAGATACCGCGTAACGTCAACCTGTTCAGGGCCTGGTATTTGTCGGTGCGGCTCTTGCTCTCTGCAAGAAGCCCGGAGAATCCCTTGCACGGCGCGCTGAGGAAAACCGCGTTCGGTCGTTCGTTACCGGCGGCACGGCGAATGTCGGTCGGCGTACATTCGCGCCAATCAGCCGGCGGTTCGCAATCATGGAAGGCGATGTACTGGTCCCGATCGAACATGTCGAGGACGGTGCCTTTCACGCCAGCGGCATGCTCGAAGTCCGCGATGGCGGCGGGGTCCACGTCGACGCCACCTATGCAGCGCCAACGTCCCTCAAGGTTCCCGACCCGAGGGGTGGCTTGGTTGAAACCTTTGGCGCCACCGCCAAGGCCGCAGAACAAGTGAAAGTGGCGCATTTCGCGCCGTTCGACAGTCTTATGTTGTTCCATGATGTCCGAGTCTCCTAATTGTTTTTTGAAGATGTTCGCGGGCTAGGCCGCTATCTTTGTGTCCTTGAAGCAGCCCATAGATGGGCTGCGACCCGCCGGCCTTGAGTCATGTGCAGCGGCAGAGCGGACCCGAAGGGTGATCTGGTCAAATCTCCTGGCACCTCTGTTCAGTCATGGATGGCTGTGCGAAGGCGACAAGGCGGCGACTCGACCAGATAGGTTCTGTCGACCAAATCGCCAGACATCTGATTGCCGAACACGGTCCAGCCCGGTGCGGCGCGGCGTCCGAACAGTTCGAGGTAGGGACCGTCGTTGGCCTGTTCGATCATGGTTCGAAACGCTTCCGGCTTGGCGCTGTGCTTGCCGCGCGGAAAGGTCACCGCACTATGCAGGTTGCGGGCTTTCCACTGCGGCTTGCCTTTTCGGCCGAGTAGCAGCAGTTCGTGATTCAATCGCCAATAATTGCCCAGCCCCATCTGCGGCTTAACCCACACCGCCTGACTTTTGAAGTCGAATCCCCAGGCATCCATGATGTCGAGCGCATCTTTCAGGAACCCGTTCGTTGTCCAGAGATGAAGAAAACAGTCGGTATCCGCGAGATCGGGTATCGGCATGGCGGCGATATCCGCGCTGCTCATGGTGTCATAGTGGTTGTCGGTCGCCGCGCGGGTGCCCTGGTTGTCGTAGCGCCAGGGCGGATCGGCGTAGATGACGCGGTATTTGCRCTGTTCGCGGATGAGCACGTCGAGACTGGATACGTGGCGGCATCCGTTTTGAGCGACACGTTCGCCGTCCGTCGGGCGAGGCTTTTGCGAAGCCTTGCCGCGTACCGGATTCATGTCGAAGCCCGTCGCTTCCAACGCTTCTCGGCGCTGGGCGCTGAGCGTGCCATGGTTGTATCGGCGCCGCTGTTCGTTAAGCCAGCGTCCGAGCGGGTCTATTTTCCCGGATGAATCGCGTACGGGAAGGTGGAGTTTGCCGTTGGCGAGCCGGGTTGCGGCCGCGGAGGCCTCGCCCAGGCGCAGGTGCCAGTGCATGTCGTTATCGATATCCTGCATGACCTGAGACCGTGAATGGGTTTCAGGTCATTGTCCGGAGTTCTCGAATAACGCAAGCGCCCAAATAGATCAATATACGGCTGTTATTCGATCAATTTGCGCTTGTCGGATGGCTGCGCGCCGAGTCAGAAGACGATCTGTCCCCCGAGACCGATGCCATAGCTGGCGCTGCCGTTGCTCAGGCCCTTGTCGAAGTAGAGCTGGAAACCGCTGCCCTGTGGGTTGATGTTGTGGTTCCAGGCGACGATCAGGTCCGCCGGTCCGGCGTAACCCTTCTGCTCCGACTGCGAACCGGAGAACATCGCGGTGATGATGTTCGCCTGCGAACGCGGCAATACATAGCTCGCTCCGAAGTCGTAGGTGGCGATGTTCTGCAGGTTCGAGTTCGCCGGCTTGCCGACCAGGCGATAGCCGATGTGGGCGAACGGGAAGGTGTAATACCCCGCGCGGGCGTCGAAACCCAGGCCGGCCTCGTAGTCGTTCTGCCCGGTGCCGAGTCCGGCGGAATGCGAGGCGGTGGCGATCTTGACCTTGGCATAGGGATGGATGCCGATGCGGCCGTCGCGTGCGTGGGTGGCCGAATAGCGCACGGTGAACCATGTATCGCCCATGCCGGAGGCCGAGCGGGTCTGCGTCTGCGTGCCGCCGCGGCTGGACAGGTTGCTGCCGGCGAGGGTGGCTCCCTGCGGGAGCCCGCTGACAGACTCGTAGGCCAAAGTCATTTTGACCCGTAGACGACCCTTGCGGTACTGGGCGTAGATCGGAACGTAGAAGATATCGATGTTGTTGGCAGTGCCGTAGGTGCCGCTGAAATAGGCCGGTACGCTACCCACGGTGATGCGTGCTTGCCCGGCTTGTGCCAGCGGTGATGCGCACAGCATTGCCACGGCGCACGCGATCGTCGCTCGATAGGTCGCTTGCATGATTGTCTCTTATTGAAATTGGATATTGTTGTTATGCGCGCCCCACGATGCGCCGAACCGAGCCGGTCGTGTCGAGGGGCGCGTGCGTAGCTCAGTGATCGACTTGGGGCTTCTGCACGTCGGGGCGCTGGATCTCGGGCTTCGAGATATCCGGCGTCTGCACTTCCGGGCGGTCGATTTCCGGTTTCTCAACCTCCGGCTTTTCAATCTCCGGTTGGTCGATGTCCGGGCGATGACTTTCGACTTCAGCTTTCGCAGTCGGATTTCCGGGCATGGCTGGCGTGGCGGGATTTCCTGGGCCGTTCGGCGAAGCCGGTGTGGCCGCGTTGCCGGGCAACGAATCTACAGGCGTCGTGGCTGCCGCGATGCCTGCGGTACCCAGGCCTAGCGCGAAAACACCAGATACAGCGAGCGTTCTGATTTTGGAAATGTTCTTTGCCATAAATGCAATGCCTCTCAGTGATAATAGGAAATTGGAGGGCGTCTGAACCCTCCGTTTAAGATAAACGAAAACAGCGGGAACAAGGTTCCCGCCTATCCGTGAATCCGCCCCTCTCATCCCCGCGTACACGGGGGGAACGCAGGCCAAGTCGCCCTCCGCTGGTCAATCCGCCTCTCATCCCCGCGTACACGGGGGGAACGGTGGAGAAGTCAAGGGCAGGCCAGTACGACCCCCTCTCATCCCCGCGTACACGGGGGGAACCGAATTGCAAAATCCTTTTCACGTCGCCGTAGCCTCTCATCCCCGCGTACACGGGGGGAACCTGCCACGACAGATGCGGGCAGACCTGCTGGTCCTCTCATCCCCGCGTACACGGGGGGAACCCTTCTTCCAATCCGTTGAAAAAAGAGCAATTTTTAGGGCCGCTGAAAAGTACCGATTTTGGGGTGCCCAAAACCGGCCTTTTTAACCCATCAAAAGCAATCCCGTCTTTCGAAAAAACCCATCAAACGGAAAGCCAGACATGCGTGATCCGTCCTTGCTGGTCGACCGCGCAACGCGCTCCGGTAGACACCAGGCGCCCGAGCCGACGGGACGATATTTCGTCCGGCTCACCCAGCCTGAGATCGACTTGCTCAGCCAGTCCTCTGGCAACGGGATCGGACGCTGCTTTCCCCGACGCGATAGAAAACAAATCGCGTTGCGTCGCGGGCCAGTACCGGGTCGCCTTGCCGCTGCCCGTACTCAGTATCCGTCCTTCGCGCACCAGCACGTGAAGCATTTGGGAAACCGGATGGGCGCCTATCAAAAACTCATGGCCGTGACGCTCCCTGAGCTTTTCCAGAATCTCGTTGCGGTTCATCGGCGTCACATCGCTCGCCGACCACAACCCGAGAATCATGGGCATCAGCGTCTTGCTTTCGGCGCGCGGCACCTCCTGGCGCAGGTTGGCGATGTCTTGCCGTCGCTGCGCCATTCGGGTCATGTCCTCCGGGGTGGGTCGCATGGCCTTGTCCAGCGATTTGAGCCACTCCGTCCGGTGCTCAGCCGGAGCGGAATACACGCCACGAATCTGCACGACCCGGTGCTGTTTGAGCTCCTGTAGCGCCAGCGATACCTGGTGAGGTTCCCTGTCCAGCAGGGCGCCGAGGTCTCGTGCGCGCCAGCCAAGCTCGCCTTCCGGCGGGGGGAGGAGCAACGCGGCGAGCAGATCGCGTTTGTTGATTGAACTTGTCATCGTGAGCATCCTCATTATTCGAACACCGGGACCCCGGCCTCGAAAACACGGCGCTTGAGGTCGTCCCAGTGTTCCGGTAGCAGCACGTCCGCACCGTTGAGCCAGGACATGCAGGCGTTGAACGGCGAGAGGCCGGCGGGCAGGGCGAGCCCCACGGGTTCGGTCTTCCCGCGATAGGTCTTGCCGGCCAGATGGCGGGCCAGGGCATCCAGGGCATAAGCCAGCCAGCGCTCGTTGGTCTTGCCGCCGCCGCCCATGTGCTTTTCCTGCGCGATACGGAACCGCAAGGCCTCAGAAGGCAGCCATTGCCCCGCATCGGAAGATTTATCGCCGCGGTAAAATTGCGCCCAGAAATCGGCCATCTGGTGCTGTACGCGGGTGCCGCCGTAAACCAGCCAGGTGAGAAACAGCGCGGTCTGCATGGCGGCATTGGTGCAGGGGTAGCGCACGGCGTCGACGACCTCGACGATCGGCTTCCAGCGGGCCATGATGTCGTAAACCTCGGCTTTGTGATACGAACCGTTCAAACGGCGCAGTACAAAGCCGTCGGCCATGCGCAGCGAAGAAACATACAGATATCGGATGCAGGCGGATTCGGCGGGCACGTCGTGTTCTCGACGGGCACCATAAATTTGGTCGCGCCCTGTTTCCATCTGGCGAGGATTATCGAAATGCGTATAGAGGTTCTTGGCGACATCGATCGATGGCACGCGATAGACATCCACGGAAACACGCTCGGGCGCCTCGAGCAGCCCGCGCTCCCACAGATAGGCGCGGCTGTGACCGTCCAGCTTGATCATGCGGCCGTCGGGCAGCTGCGCGGCCGATACGCGCGCATGGACGGGCGACGGCTGACCCAGGTGAGCGCGGAGCGCGGACAGGGCATGACGCTCGGTTTCGCGCTGGCGAGGATTGGTTTCGACCTTGAGCCAGGCGTCGACCGACATGCTGAGCGTTTCACGCGAAACAGGCAGGGTCGACGGGGCCTCTGCGCCCTGGTCGGACGTGGGTTGAGCGGTACTCACAACGGTTCTCGTTAGCATGATTAACCTCGTGACTGAGTGATGAATCCTGATCGTTGATCGGATGCCCAAAGACGCAAGCGGCTCAACGGAATATCCCTGCGGCTGACAACTCCGCGTCGGTCAGTTCACCGCGGTGCTTGTATCTGCCATCCATTGCTGGTGGCACGGAGATGAGGGCTGGCATCTTCTCGGTCCCCATTCCGAGCGAATTGTCGACAACGAGACCAATCACGCGGCCGCTCAGACTACTGACTCCGAACGCCGCCAGGGGATAGACGACAGGCTTGCCGTCGACCCGATGGACATAAAACCAATCCTGCGCGGAGCAAATGGACGTGTACGACATGTCGTTGACCTCAAGGCAATACGTTGGCTGCGCGCCGCACGCCGGTGGACTGGCAGACGGCGGACGGACGCTGGCCGTCGACAGAACAGATGGCTGCCGTGATCAGATTGGCCTGCGGCAGGACGGCGCGGGCGAGGGCGGATTTCGGGTTGGCGAGCTTCCCGGCGATTTTGTGCCACGTCAGATGTGCGAACAGGGCTGGGTTGACGGGTGCGCCGAGCAACAGCCATCGGCCGCCGATATAAAGGAACGGAATCCCCCCAACATGGGAGGTATAGGGAGTGGTGTCGTAATGGGCGAACACCTCGCGATCGCGGCCAATCAGCGGCTGTAGCGGCAGACCTTCTCGCGTACGGACTTCCGTAGGGGAAAAGGTGATATAGGGGCTCTTGAATTCAGCTTGCGCGAAGGTCAGCGTTGGCGTATCCGGATAAACATCGCCGGGGCTGGACAGCATGGCGCGCAGCCCCTGAAAGGAGCCGAAGCGCATCAAGGCGATGGTCAGCGGCCAACGCAGCGCGGCGCAATAGGGGCAAAAGTCGGCGCCCACGTAGCGCACGTTCGGGCTACCCGGCGCCGGCCGGGCGTCGATGGCCTGCATCGCCGTGTAGGCGGGCGCCGATCGCAAGACGAGACCTCGCTGCGAGGCGGTCTGCAGCAGATGCATCACGGCTGAGGAAAGAGGCTCGTCGTAAGCCGGCGAAGCCCATGCGACAACGGGAAGGAGCAGCAGAAAAACGAGCAGTGATCGCTTGATCATGTAAATCAGCCTCAGTATTTGATGTTCGTTTGCGGCGATCCGGTGCCGCCTTTGCGCCGCGACGGCAGCTTTTCCCACAGGTCGGGATCGTGATCGCGCGCGTCGATGGCGTAGGGGTGATAGCGCAGCCCGCCGTCGGCAGCTGACCGGTAGAATCCCCAGCCCTTGGTCCGAGCCCCATGAGAGAAGATGGTCCAGGCTTCGCCGCCCGACGGCAGGATGATGCGGTGCCTTGTTCCGCCGTCGATGCGGTTGATGCGCAGCGGCCAGAACCGACGCCGGATTTCAAACAGGCTGCCGGCCTGCTGGCGGATTTCCAGATAGACGCCGGAAAGGATCAGCGAACGGGACACGCGCCAGGGGTGGTCATGCAGCCCGCGATCCGGATCGGACGCCAGAAAACGGTGCAGGTACCAGGTCTGGCCGAGAAAGCGGCCCAGATAATAGCGTTCGAGGTAAGGCTCGCCCTGGTCTCCCCGGATGGCACGGAAGGGCAGACGGCTCGCGACGGCAAGATACAGCCAGCGGGCAAAACCGCGTTCGGGCGCGTCATCGCGCCAGTGTTGCGCCGAATCAGCCATGTCGCTTGTCCCGATGGGCTTCCGCCCAGGCGATGATTTCCACGGCTTTCCAGCGCAGCAAGCCGCGTGGCTTGCCAGTCTGCGCGGTCGCGGCCTTGGTCTGCGCCGGCGGAATGCGTATCGGCGCGGGAAAGCCGGGCAGGGCGGCATAGCGTTCGGCCACCTGCCTGCGGCCCACCTTCAGATAGGCCGCCACCTCGTCGGGTCCCCACAGGTCGATGCGCAACGGCACGCGCGGCTCGATCAGCCCGGCGACGGCCGCCGCGAGCGCCTGGATATCGACGTTGGTTGATTCGGTTCCCATGTCCAGCATGATCCGATCCTTTCAACAAGCTGTTGCGCCCGAATAACCGCGAAATAAGGCCTTTTTCGCGAAAGAGCGCAGAATGAAATGGAAGTCGGAATCGAGTTTCCACGATCTCAAGGAAACGCAAGTGGATAGCGCAAAGCGCAACAGGAACAACCGCAGGGCGGGGGGATTAGCGAGGGGGCGGAGATAGCAACAGGTTGGTACTGAACTTAAATATCGATCGTTTTCAGCCCATCAAAACCACCCGGCACGGCCTCGCCCGGGTATCCGGCCTGGTTGCTGAGCAGACGGGTTTCGTCGTGCCGGATATCGACATTCGCGTGCGTATGGCCCCATATCCAGACATCGGCATCGGGCAGCAGATGCGATAGTTCCGAGGCGAAGCCGCCCGTCGACAACCCGAGCGGGTATCCTGGGTGCATGGAGGCATCGACGCACGGGGCATGATGCGTGACAACCACGGTTTTGCCATCGAAAGGCTGCGCGAGACTCGTTTCGAGAAAGTAACGCGCCTCGACGTGTTTCTCGAGGGCCTGAGCGGCCTCGAAGGGAACTCTGCCCTGCGGCGTATCGATTGAAATACGGCGCGAATCGTTCAGATAGCGGTTGGCGACGGCTATTGCATCTGCTTGCGTCTCGCCTGCGGCAGCGTCGACACCGGCCGCAAAATCACTCCAGAGCGTGGTTCCAAGAAAACGCACGCCGTCCATAACGAGCGCTTCGTCATGAAGCGGATAAATGGATGTGCCCGAGAAAAACCTATAAAGATTCTCAAGCGCTTCGTGGTATTCGCAGCCGTAAAACTCGTGGTTCCCGGGCACATACACAAAGGGACGATCAGCCGCCCGCGCGACATTGCCGAGCCAGCGCATCAGATCCGGACGTGCAGCACTAAGGATATCGCCTGCCAGGACGACCAAATCGGCGTCATCGGCAACGCGCAATGGACTGTCGGCCCCATCCGGAACCGGCTTTGGCCGGTCAGCTCGCAGCGCAATCTCAAGGTGCAGATCGGAGAGAATCTGGACGCGCATGGAATCAGATCAGGAAGAAAGCGGTAATACCCGCGCAAAAGGCCAGGGTCGCGCTCAACGTCGCTATCAGGAGGTCCAGTTCGCGCTGCCGTTCTTCGGACCAAATGCCTGCGTCATGCTGTTCCTGTGGTTTTGGAGCAGGCATCGGGCCTGCGATCATCTGACGCTCCAGTGCAGGCAGGGTTCGGTTGCGCGCATCGGTTTTCTGTTCAATCATCAATATTGCCTCTTTCCATGACCGCGCGCGCCAACAGACCGGCATCGCGCGGTGTCCATAAATCAAAAGCATAACGCTCGGCCAGCACATCGCAGGCCGCCCGAAACAAGCCGTCCCAGGGATTGAAGCGTTCCTCGACCAGCGAAACCAGTGTCGCCATTTCGCGGTCGCTCAGTCCATCGAAGAACAGGGATCGCGGATCGATCATGGCGCGCCCGTATCGTTCAGACCGGCGATCTCGATGGCAGTCGAGATTGTCAGCTGCACCAGGAATACGGCGACACCCCAGGCGGCCAACGGAAATCCCAGCCAAAGATGCGCGCCGGCGATGGCGCAATTCGGCGCAGCGCCAGCGATCTGCAGGGGGCATACGGGGGCGCCGGAGCCAACCTCGCTATATTGAAACCACGCGGCCAGCAGTCCGCCCAGGGCGCCCACAAAAGCCACGCGGCTGCACCAGGCGCACGGTTTTGCGAAAAACCCGCGGTACCCCAGCCCGACGCAGATCGCCAGCAGGCAGCCGCGCTGCACCCAGCACAGGGAACAGGGCTGCCATCCCATGAACCATTCCATTGAAAAGGCCGCGCCCAAGGCCACGAAACCGATGCCAAATCCCAACAAGGCCAGCAGCCGGGATGTGTCGAATGCGCGCCGAGGCGATACCAGTCCCACATAAAATCTCATGTGGCTACCCTTCCCGCGACAGCAAAACCCTGGATTCGGTCAGCGCGCGGCTGAGCAGACGGCGCCGCAGGATCAGAAAGCCCAACGGGGGCAATCCGCGCGCCAGCATGAGCGGCATGAACAGCAGCCGCCAGAACGGATTGAGACGCCGTTCGACGACCGTGATCGTCAGACTGCCGTTTTCGAGGCGGAACGTGTACTCGAACTCTGAGATATGGCGCCCCGCCAGCAAGCTGTGTCGCCCAAAACGGCGTGCGAAAATTTCGCCGAATGCTTCGAGCGTGCGTTCGTTGATGGGGCCATCGGACGCATCGGCCATGATGACCGCCTTGCCGATTTCATCGTCGTCAATATCGTTCATCGAAGAATTCTCCTTCTCACTCAAAATTCAGTCGCCGGCATCGGCCAGCAGGATCTGACCGCTGGCATCGAACCCGTGGTTTATCGCAAATCGCATGACGCGCGTCGCGTACTGCACGCCGGCACCGAGGGCATAGCCTGCGTGATACGCTTCGACGGCTTGCCACCAGTCGCCATAGCGCCGGTAATCGCGCGACAGCACATAGGAGGCCGCGAGCACGTTGGCGCACACGTTGTCACGCAGCGCGCTGCGCGTGATGCCGAACCGCCGGTACAGGCGCGGAAGCCACACGCTGTTGACCTGCATGATCCCGAAATCGCGCGTTCCGTTGGCATCCACCCGCACGGTACCGGGCTTGCCGCCTTCGACACGCGCGATGCCGGCGAGTACCTGCGCGGGGACATGCTCCATGCGCTGCTCGGCGCGCGCGCACGTCAAGAACGATCGGGCCGTCATTCGGCCGAGCCTGGGCGGCGCAAGCGGCGCGCCCTGCGCGAAGCCGGAACCTCCACCCATCGTCAAGCCGAACCATGCCAGCGTCAGGCATCCGGCTCGGGCAATCTGAACACCAAGGCCGCGACCAGCTTGCGATGCCGCGCGAAGGCCGAAAGTTCGCTGGTATCCAGCCAATCGAGACAGGCGTCTTCCCCGGCACGGGAAACCGATGTTCGCCAGCGCCCCGAACCGACTCTGGCCGTTTCGACGCGGGTCGGACTGCCTTCCGGCCAAATAACAAGCGTTGCGCATTGGTTCGGTTGCCGCCATGTGCGCAACCTGGCTTGAAAAGTTTCGGATTTGCATCTCAATGCCCAGCCTCCAGCGTTCGAACATCCCGGTCAGCGGAGAGCCTGGCAGGATCTGCTGGAGCGCTCGCTTCCAGCATCGGCACGGGCGCATCGCACAGATCCGGAAAACAACTGGCGATCGCATCTCGCTCCTGAATGCCGGGCAAATGATCCGGCGGCTCGACGGCGCCGCCGTGGGCGACATAGGCGGCGTAGCGCTTGACGAACTCGCGCGCGGAAAAATCCAGTTCGCGCTCGCTCTGGTTAGCGCACAACCTGATCCAGCCTCCCATGTCGCGGATCACGCACAACGCGATGGGGTCGCCGCCGCAGATGGACCGATACGGACCGATGCTGCGGATGGTGCGTTCCACCGCGCTCCAGGCCCGCAGGGCGAGATCTTCGGTGCCGCCGCCCATGATCATGCGGATGATGTCCGCCGGCTTGGGCGGGAAACGGCCGCCGTCCGGATTGCCGAAATGGCGCTCTATACCCCGCGTGACCTCGTCGATGGACCAACGCGACAACGCGGCAAAAGCGAGCTTCACCTCGACCGCCGTTGGCGTGCGCCCATAGGCGTCCTGAGTTCCGAACCAGATGGCGGCAAAGCGCTCGAAGTCCTGTTTTCCATTCATTCAAAAAACCTCCTGTCGCCATTACCGCACGGAACCCGGATAACGCAACTCAGGGCGCGGCCGCGCCGAGCGAGATCCCTTCGCGGGCCAGCATTTCGTCCATCTGTTCGGCGAACAGCGCGGCCAACGCGGCTTCCGATCGTTGGCTCATTTGTCCTGCGCGTATGCCTTTGTTCGCCAGCGTGCCGGCCACTTCGTCGTCGCTGCGCCGGCGTCCAGCCGGATCGACCGGACGGTTGGTGGCCCAGCGGGTTCGCAGCGTTTCCGCATCCTTCACGAGCAAATCCATTGGGTGACAGCGCTGCGCATAGAATCCGCCTTGCCCGACGTACCATCGGGCGACCTGCGGGGCTTCATCCGCGCCGATTCGCGATACCAGATGCGCGCACTGGCCGTTCGTCTTGGCGTTGCGCACGGGTTCTGCGCCGTAACGTTGGGCGTAGGCGGCGGCGTAGGCTTCCCAGGTCAGGCTGGCCGGACTCTTGGGTTTTTCACGAGAGGTGGATGGGGCGGTTGACGGCGATTCCAGCACAAAGTCTTCCGGCGCTTGAACGGATTCCTGCACGGGTGTCGTCGTCGGTTTTTGTTGCGCGTCCGTGAGGTTCGTTTCCGGCCTCGCCGCGTGTTCGGTTCGGCTGACATCGCGAGACTGCACGGTTTCGGGTTCGGCTCGCGCCGGCGTAGCGGCAGGCTGGGACGCGCTGGCGGGGTTGCTGCCAGCGGGCGACTCGGCCGCGGCCTCCGGCATCAGACGGCGTAACAGGTTGCTGGCATGCGTGGCAGCGGGTTTCGGGGCATCCTGGTCAATACCAGAGGCGCGGCGACGAACATCCTGCGCCAGTACCGCTCGATCAGGCTCGTCGACCGTGACGCTGTTGTAGCGCCGCAGCGGGTCCCGGTACGGCTTTTCGTCCGCGCCCTTGGCGCCACTAGCCGTCGGTGGCGCAGACGCATCGACGGCGACCGTTGTCTCGGCAACCGCTTCAGCCGGTAGAGAGTTGTCGCGTTCACGCGGGGCGGGGCTGTCCGCGCCCGGTTGTTCGGCGGCCGGTTGCCGAACTGACGATGCGTACGAAGCATCGGGTTGCGCCGATGCCGTCGGCGCGGCCGGCTGTTCAGCGTCTTGCTGTGCCGACCGATCCGTCTTTTCCGGTGTCTTGCCGCCCGATGGCGGCGGAACGATGGGGGCGGGTGTCGCCGCCTTCTCCAGCGCTTGCACGGCCACCTCGTCGAGTCGCTCGCGATCGAGGTCCAGCAGTTCGAGGGCAAGGCTGCCCCGTACCACCGAGCTTACGGGCAGATCCCGCCAAAGCCGCATGCGGCCCGTCGCCACGTTGGGATTCGCCGCTCGCCGGAGCATGCCGACCAGGTGATTGCGGTGCGTCTGCGGGCAATAGCGCACCAGTCCTGCGGATATGAGTTCCGAGAGCGCCTCCCGGTAGCGGTTTTCGTCGAGGCCGAGATCGCCGATGGCGTACCAGGGTGGCACGCGCGGCGCGTTCAGCCGGTCCGTATGCGGCCCGGTGGCAAGATAGGCGCCCAGCAAGCGGGCGTCTTGCGACAAATCAACGGTCCAGAGTTTGCGCATAAAGGTCGACACGGCCATGAAAGCACCTCCAGGTCAGGGTTTCGCTCAGTGGGTCGTACCGTTGTAAACCGGCAGATGACCGCCCGGATGCCGGAATAACCTCAAATCCGGGGCTTTTTCGCGATTTCCGTGACCAGCATGCCGATTTGCGGGAAAACGCAAGCCGATCAGGCTTCATGAACATCAAGACACCGAATAATCGACATATCGAAATATCCCGATACCTAAATATCTCGAAACTTGGCGAGATACGCGCGCGCGTGCGCGGGCGCGCGATAAGTTATTAACCCTAAGAAGTTAAAAAAAAACCAAAGTCAAATTCAAAGTCAAAGTCAAAGTCAAAACCAAAACCCTCCGCCTCGCTTCGCTCGGCGCCAAGGGGGATTCGCTTCGCTCACCCCCTTGGAACCCCTGTATCCAACCCATGACCTGATTCTTAAAACCAAAGAAACAGTTGAAACGGTTTCAATTATTAAAGAGCGCGCGCGAAATTTTCAAAAAAATCAACAGTATGGGTATCAAGGCAAACCGTTTCGAAACGGTTTGCTGAAACGTCGTTCGTGCGTGTCGAACACAGCGAAGATCATCAGAACGAATCGGCGAGTAGACGCGCATGAGCCGACACGTGGCAACGTACAAATCGACATTCCGTAAGGAGCACGAAGCCGCCTATGCAGAACACCAACAGCGCGCAGGCTTCGTCTGAGGCCTGTCCTGATGAATGCGTGGGTTATAGATGTCATCCGGCGCCGTTCAGAGTTCGGGCCAGGCTTGCGTGAGGGTGGGCGTGTCGTTGGACGGTTTACAGTTTTTGCAACGTAGTCGTATTGCGACTACATTAATTGGCTCGTGATCGAGCCTGAGAGTTGCCATGAGCTTCGCTGATGAACGCCGGATGCCCTTCGACGTGAAAGCTCCCAACGCAACCACGCGCAAGGCAATTGCGGAGCTTGAGGCCGGGAAGGGCAAGCGCTTCGCCAGCGTCGATGACCTGATGACGAAATTGCATGCGGACGATTGATCGCGCCACCGCGTTCAAGCGTGACTACAAGCGGGAGACCAAGGGCCGATTCGCGCCACGCTCGATGCTGATCTCATGACCGAAGCGACTCAGGGGCGGCAGGGTGCCGCGCCTGAGCACCATAGGAATCTCCGGCATTCATGCCGGGGAGGATGTCAATCAGATGCCCTTCGACTTGCACGGCTTGGCTCGCACAATGAGCTTTTCGGCTGAACTGTGCGTCAAGCGATTTTCGCGGCAACCGCTTCCAGGGTATCGAAGCCGACATGCCGCCCGAAGAGAAACACGCCGTCGTCTCCCGATTGCCGGTTCGAATCGGCGGCAAGATTGCCATGGCCGCGCTGCCTCAGATCCGCTTCCGCAATCTCGAAGCCGTCGGTCGTGCGCGTTATGACATCGAGGCGCCGCAAGGTCTTTTCCTTCATCGGACGGGATAGATACAAATCGAACCAGCCTTCGCCGCCGTTGCGCGCCACGCGGCCGCGTAACTGGTGCAACTGGGTCAGCCCTAGCGTTTCCGGGTTCATCACCACAAGGCGTCTAACACCCGGTAGATCGATGCCTACCTCGACGAGCGTGGTGGCTACCAGGATGCGGGCTTTGCCAGACTTCATCGTCTCCATGGCCGCTCGGTTTTCGTCCTGATCCAGACCGCCATGCGAGAGCATGACTTGTCCCGGGAAATGACGCTCCCACAGATGAAACATGTCCTCGGCCGATTTGCGATCACGCCCGGTGCCGGGTTCCTTGGCGCCGGCCTTGCGCGGGTAGACGACGATGACCTGACTGCCGGATGCGCAGGTTTCGCGGATCTGTTGAAATAGTTTGGTCTGCTCGCTGGCTTGCCAGAGACGGGTATGAATGGTCTTCTTGACCGGTCCGTCCCGCAATTTCGAAACCGTTAGCGCGCCAAAGCGAATCAGCGCCTGGGAGCGCGGAATGCAGGTTGCCGATGCTTCCAGCAGATGCGTGCCGTCGCCGACGAGCTTCTCCCGCTGTTCACGGGAAAACTTGTGCTGTTCGTCGACCACGACCAGATCGAATGTGCCTGTTTCGCGATGCAACAGAGCGGTCGTGCCGACCAGTAATGGCGCATGCGTCAAATCGCTCGTACTTTCAGTTGTGCCGGTCACGCAGACAGCGGCGACATCAGGCCACCAGCCGATGATGCGCTCGTGTACCTGCTCGGCCAGTCGCTCGTTCGGCAGCAGGATAGCCACGCGCCCACCGCCACGCACGGAGGAGATGGCCGCCAGCGCGAAAACGGCCGTTTTGCCGGTACCCACGTCGCCGGATAGCAGACGGCGCATGGGCCTGAGTCTGGAAAGATCCTTGTGGATTTCCCCAACGGCAGTGCGCTGGTCCTTCGTGAGCGCGAAGCCGAGCGCCCTAGCTTGCGGTTCCCAGGGGGCGGGATGATGCCACCGGGCCACGCCAAGATGTTGCGTGGCGCGCAGATCGCGCAGGGCATGCCAGGCGGCGAGTCTCTCCAGCACTTGCTGCGCCGCGCGCCCCTCGTCCGGCGTTCGCGGACGATGGGCCAGCCAAAGCACCCGCTCAAGAGGAACCCGCATGGGAAGGCCGGACACCATGTGCCATTCGTTGATCTCCGACTCGCCCAGTTGATCGCGAAGCCAGTTAGCGGCATCGGGCACCTGCGCCTTGAGTCGGTTCAGCACATACCGGCGAACGACATCCGGCTCCAAACCCTGCTTGCCAGAGTAGACGGGACGAAGCTTGCCGACCCACTCAGGAGAAACTGGCTGAGCGCCCTTGAGGCGCAATGCGCGCCCAGCGAAGTCGAGTTTGCCGAATAGATGCACCCGGCAGCCTGACGGCAAAGTGAGCCGCAGCGTCTCGAGATCAGCCGCCGTACCGTAAAGGGTGAATTCAAGCGCGCGTCCGTCGTCATCCAGCATCTGACCGATCAGGCGAGGGTAGGGGCGAGTGTTGAGCACCGGCGCTCGGCTCAATACACCATGCACGAGAACCATCTGCCCAACATCGCCGCGCTTGAAATCTAATTGTGTTATGGCTCGCCGCAGATCATCCCATCGGTGAGGCAGAAAGAGTGGTATCTGTCGCGCCTGCGTCAGCCCAAACGCGGCCAAGGGACCCACCGAACGGTTGTCCCTGAAGGCGTGACCGGGCTGAATGGCCGCGGTGGACATGATTGGCATCCAGTGTCAAAAGTTTCTCAAACTCTATCAGACAGTTGAATGAACGCAAGATTTCCCTCATCCCCGCATACACGGGGGGAACTAGCGCGGGTTGTAATACCGCATTGCCGTGTATTCCTCTCATCCCCGCATACACGGGGGGAACGCAAGCTCGATCGGGTCATGCGTCAGGCCCATCCTCTCATCCCCGCATACACGGGGGGAACCCTTCTCCCAATCCATTGAAAAAAGAGCAGTTTTTGAGGTCGCTTCAAAGTACCGATTTTTTGATGCCTCAAAACGGGCCAAAATAGCCCGCTTTGAGGTTGCCAGCAACATCAAAACACCCGAACACCCAGCATCAGGACATCCTGGCGCGTCGTGCTGTTCGGCTCAAGCAGCGACAAGGTTCCCGCCGAAGTCTGCACAGTGCTCAACGAAGAAGCGCCGTAGCCAAACTTCGTTTGCGAATAGCTCACAAACACATTCCAGTTGTTACTCGGAATCCAAGACAATTTGACGCCTTCCTGAGTCCAGCTATGGCTCCCAAGATCAACCTGGGTGCCGGAGCCGATATAAATATTGTCGTACGCGCCGAAGGTGTTGCCCGACTGTACATTTCCCGATAGCACGAATCCGCGGCCGAGATTGTAATCGACATCCAGACCGACGCCATCGTAACCATTGTAATAATCTTCCTGATAGCCGCCGACCCCGCCCAGCGTTCGATACCACGCATGGCGACCCCAAAACACATCCGGCATGACGGCAAGTCCGGGCAACGGAGAGAATCCGTAATCGAACTTGAGATCAAAGTCGATGATCTTGTTTCCCGTCTGCGACTGAACCGGGGTGATGGTGCCCGTTTGGATATTCTGCACCGCGCCGTTGTAATGGGTGTTTCCGGAAAACAGGCTGTAATCCGTCTGAAAACCGAAATGACTCCATTGGCCACCAACACCAATCTCATGACCGTCGATCGTGCCGGATTCAGAATCCAGCGAGGCACCGTTGTAGGTTTCCTGATAATGCTGCGAAAGCTGTCCGATGCCGATATTGATGCCGGAATGCGCATCTTGAATCGTGTTGGGCACAGCCCCAAAGAAATCCGAAAAGCCGTAAGCATAGGCGGGTCCGGCCAGGGCAACAGCCAGCAAGGCGACGCTGGGGAAAAGCGCTTTCTTCATTATTTGATCTCCTTATTAACCAACATGTTATAGCGGTTTCAACACCGCAGAAGGATTATAACCACAATTTAAAAACAGGCAAACCGATCACCCGGCAAGCTTTTCCAGGCACTGCGCCGCGGCGCTGAACTCGGCTTCTTGCCGACTACTCCCCATGCCCACACCGCCGACGCCGCCGGCCGTGCAATGCACGATGAACTGGCCGCCGCGCGTCGACACCGTGCGATAGTGCGGTCCCGTCTTATGGCGTCGCGCCAGACATTCCTGCAGTTTCGTTTTCGCGTCCTTGGCGTCTTCGGGGTTCTCCGGCAGATGCTGCATGGCATCGGCAAGCAGGGCGATGACGAAGGATTTCGCCGCTTCCCACCCGGCATATTCGAAGACCGCGCCGATGATGGCTTCCACCGCGCCGGCCAGCACCCGGGGCGAGGGCGTCTCCGGGTGCGCGTGAGCGCCGGAAAGCGCGATCCGTCCGGCGAGATCCATGTTCTGCGCGACCCGGCACAACGCATCCCGTTCCACGAGACGGGTGCGGAGCCTGCTCATGCCGCCTTCGGTCAGCTGCGAGGGCTTGCGGTACAGCCATTCGGACACGACCAGTTCCAGTACCGCATCCCCCAGAAATTCGAGTCGTTCGTTGTGAGGCTCGCCGGCGGAACGATGCGTCAACGCCGTGCGCAACAGCGGGTCGTCGGCCAGTCCGTCGGGGAGATGGGATATCCAGTTCTGCATGCAGGCAGCATGAGGGGCGCGCCAACCCGCCACGGACCCAAATAACCGCGCTCACAACCGTTATTCAGCGAAAACATGGGGTGACAACGGTGCGATGCTGGAAATCAGACGTTCAGAAATAGGTATTTCGATGACGCACCCGAACCCCGATCAGCTTGCCGGTGGACTGGAAGACGCCTTGACGGCACAGCCGGGCGAAACCCTGGAATCGCGCGAGGCAAAACGGCTTTTGTCCGCCTTGTTGATGCCCTTGAGTCACCTGTTCGCGGGCGAAGTGACCGAAGTCATGATCAACCGGCATGACGATATCTGGGTCGAGGACAGGGCCGGCATGCGGCGCGTCGACTGCACCCTGCCCAAGGATGCTGTGGAAACGGCCATTGTCGCGCTCGGCAGGCTGGCCGGCATCGATGCCGGCGATCAGTGCCCGATTGTGGATGCCCGCGTCGGACGGCATCTGCGGGTCGGCGCGGTGCTGGAACCGGCGGCGGTCGAAGGACCGACGCTGTGTATTCGACGCCACGTACCGATGCAGGCTTCGCTGGCGATGTACGGCGAGATCGTGCGCCAGGAAACCCTGCGCCTGCTGGAAGAATCGCGAAACGTCCTCGTCGCGGGCGCGACGGGATCGGGCAAAACGACCTTCATCAATGCCTTGTTGGCGGAATTGGCGCCGACGGACCGATTGATCGTCATCGAGGACACCCCTGAACTGACGGTGCCGAATCCCAACCGGGTACGCTTCGAGTCGCGTGGCGGGGCCGACATGAGTGCGTTGTTGCGCGAGGCGCTGCGCCAGCGTCCCGACCGGATCGTGCTCGGCGAGATCCGGGGACGCGAGGCCTACGATCTGCTGCAGGCGTTCAACACAGGACACGGCGGGTCCTTTTCCACCATCCACGCGGGATCGCCCGCCGGCGCGCTGCTCCGCCTGGCTTCGTTGGTGGGGCAAGCCGAAGAGGCGCGCTCCTGGCCGCAGTCGGCCATTCGCTCCGCGATCGCGGCTTCCGTCGGTGGCGTGGTGTGCCTGCGCAAGAAGCAGGTTGTCGCGGTGGCCGCCGTGGAAGGTCTGGACGATACCGGATTCGTGCTGGAAAACCGCTTCGAGGCGGGCATTGCCAAAGCAAATTGAGAAAAAGGGCCTGTGACGCGGTTATTTCGTCATCTTTGCGGTGTGCCGCCGGCGGAACATCGTTCTGGCAAATGCCTATCCAAGGAGAACGAGCGATGTATCGAAAAACGGTTGACGCCTGTCAAAGGGGGATGTGGGCGCTGGCATCCCGTCCCTCCGTCGTATGGCTCACGGGCTTTACCTTGATGTCGCTGTCCGAACCCTCGCAGGCCTTCAGCATGGGTTGCGGCGGATTCAGCGGCAATTTCAGCAGTTTCACCGGGCTGCTCGGCGGTATCGCGGGATTTCTGTCCGGCACCTTCGGACGCGCGGCCGTGATCATTGCGATCGCCATTTTCGGCGCGCTGCTCATGTTCGGCGAACTCAAGGGCGTGTTCGGCAGCGTCATCAAGATACTGTTTGGCGGTTCGCTGATCCTGATGGCGACCCAGTGGGCCGGGCTGTTCAACGCGACAGGTTCGGGGTCGGCGGCCTGTAATTACATCCAGAGTGGCGGCTGATTCGTGAGCGAAGGCGAGCGCAAAACAATGATTCGGCGCGCCCTGATCGGCGGTCGCGTCCTGTGGGGCGTGGACTACCCGCTTGCGGTCGGGAACCTCACGCTCGCCGTCATGCTGGTGGTCGTCGGGCATATCTATTGGTGGGTTCTGGCCGCCATCGGCATTCACAGGTTGCTTGGCATGGCTCATCGCGCGGACCCTGACATGTTCAAGGTCTATCTGCGCTATGCCAAGCAGGGCCATCGCTATGAACCCTGGGCACACCCGGACAGCCGAAACCGCCGGCCGGGAGGATGGCTGTGATTGCCGCAAAGGATCGCGTCAAGACGCTCAAGGCCACCCGCGCGTTGTCGGAACTGCTGCCCTGGGTGGCGCCGCTGACGCCAGGCATCGTGTTGTGCAAGGATGGCGGCCTGCTGGCCGGATGGAGTTTCCACGGACTCGACTCCGAAGGCCGCGGCGCGGCAGAGCAGGCCGGCGATTCCCGGCATCTGGAACGCGCGATCAACGGATTCGCCGGCAATCGCATCAAGACCTGGTGGACGGTACGCCGCGATCGGTCATCCGGATGGGCGGGTGGAGACTTTTCCGACCCGGTGACTCGCCGCGTGGATGCCGCGGCGCGCGCCGCCTGGAACAAAAAGAGCCATTATGTCGCTCACCGCGCCTTCTGGATCATGGTGTCGCCGCCGACC
Source organism: Acidihalobacter prosperus (assembly GCF_000754095.2). Classification (NCBI taxonomy): domain Bacteria; kingdom Pseudomonadati; phylum Pseudomonadota; class Gammaproteobacteria; order Chromatiales; family Ectothiorhodospiraceae; genus Acidihalobacter; species Acidihalobacter prosperus. Next base: position 26,961 of record NZ_JQSG02000006.1, on the reverse strand, counting down.
CCTGCGGAAACGTTGGTCGCACGCATCGCACAGGAAGGCGCCAGCGGACTGCTCTCGGGCATCGGCCCATGGCTGCTCAATGTCCTGGCGGGTCAGGCCGCGTTCGAAAACGATGCCCGCCGCTTGATGGACCGGGTTTCGGAGGCCGAATCGCTCTTCGAGCGCGTCGGCTCGTTATTCCCCGCGGCGGGCTTCAATCGCCTGACCGAAGAACGTCTGCTTGGCTGGCTGAACGCGCTGGCCTCGCCCAGCGAACCGTACCATCCGCTACGCACCCGCTCGGCGCTGCAGGCACTGGATGAAACCCTGGGCGAATGTACGCTAGACCAGAATGCCTCCGCGATGTACTTCGCGGGACCGACGCGCACGGTGCATGCCGCGGCGCTGACCATCAAGACGGTGCCTGACGCCTGGCCGGAGTCCATCGGCCCGGGCGTGTTTGACCGGATTCTGGATATCGACTGTGAATGCGTGTTCTCGCTCGCTACGCGCTATCTCGATACCGAAGCCGCACGCGGCGCGGTCAAGGAGCGCCGGCGCCACCTGCTCAACTGGCGCAAGGGTCTTGGCGGCTACGTGAAGGAAGGCCTGATGAAGGTGGAAACCGATCAGGTGGATTCCGACAAGGACGTGCAGGCCAAGGAGGCCGACGCCGCTCTGCTCGATTTATCGAATTCGCCCTCCGCGGGACATGCATTCCCCGTGCTGGTGCTGCGAGCGGAATCCGCGGAAAAGCTCGAACGCGCGGTCTCGGATGCCTCGCGGTTGTTCCATGTCGCGGAATTCGCCGTGCTGCGCGAACGCATGCACCAGATCTCGGCCTGGGCCGGCACCTTGCCGGGACAGTGGGCCGAACCCGTGCGTTGGAGTTATCTATCGGGCGCCGCCATAGCCGACATGGCGCCCATTCGTGGTCCAGCGCGGGGCAGTTCGATTGCCCGGCATCTGAGCAAGATGAGTGGCAGCCGGCAGCCGGCGCTTTGCACCTTCGCCACGCGATCCATGGAACCCTACTGGCTGGAGCCGCATCTCGGCGATGTCGGCCACGGCATTATCCTGGGGCCTACCGGCATGGGTAAAAGCGTGCTCGGCGGCTGGATGTGCCTGCGCTGGACGCAGTACCCACGCAGTCGGGTGTTCGTGTTCGACAAGGATCGGTCGCTGCGCAAAATGATCCTGCTGGCGGGCGGCCACTATCTCGGCGACAGCGGCAAGATGCGCATCAATCCCTTCGCGGGACTCGAGGGCGACGATGACTGGCGCTGGGCTACGGATTTCGTGGTGCAGCTGTTGTCTCCCGACGGCGGAGAACTCGAGCCGGTTGACGTGAACGAGATTGCCACGGCCTGCCGGCGCATCCAGTCGCTCGAACCCGGCGACCGACGCCTGCGCTCGCTCAAGGCACTGCTGCCGGCCAGGCTCGGCGATCGCCTGGCGCAATGGATCGGTGATGGCCGTTACGCCGGCTATTTCGACCACGAGACTGACGGCATGACCCTGGGCGCCTTCGTGGGGATCGCGATGGACGAGGTCTTGCGCTTCCCGCGCGCGGCGCGTGCGTTCATGGATCTTGCCTTCCACCGTATCGGCAAGCAGCTCGACGGCGCTCCGGTCTACATCCATATCGAAGAAGGCTGGTTCGCGCTCGACGATCCGGCCTTCGCACGCAAGCTCGACGACTGGCTGCGCACCCTGCGCAAGCTCAACGGCGTGCTGATTCTGTCCACGCAGTCGCTCAAGGAAATCGCCGAATCCAGGACGTTCACCGGATTTGCTTCGGCGCCAAATCGCTTCCTGCTGCCCAATCCGGATATCGCCTCGTTCGAGTCCGTCTATTCCGATGGGCTGAGATTGACCCACGAGCAGATGAAGATCATCGGCGAAGCCCGCCCCAAAGGCGAAACCGTACTCGTGCGTGACGGACGTACGCGCGTGCTGCGCGTGGATATCCCGGCAGAAGGCATTGCGCTGCTGCGCGCCGATGCGGAGGCCGACGAAGTGTTCGAACGCTGGATGAACAGCGGACATCCGGAATGGAGGATGAGATATGTCGACGAAATGGTGGAAAGGCAGACGCGGCGCGATTGATCTCGTGGTCGGACTTGCGGTTCTGGTCGGAACCCCGGGTATTGCGCATGCGGCCGCCTCCGGCAGCACGGTATTCGATCCCTGGAATTTCGCCCGGAACACCGTGTCCGCGCAGAACAGTATTCGCATCATCGAAAATCAGTTGCAGAACTACGCGCTGCAGAAGTACGGCATCGACATCAATCTGCAAAATCTGTCGCAGAGTGAAATCAACACGCTGATGTATCAGGTGGGCAGACAGAACTCGCCGCAGCTGAACAACGCTATCGCCTATTACCGCGATCTGCAGGCGTTCGACCAACAGCTGGGCGTTACGAATCAGAGCGTGATGTCGCAGTATCAGGCCTACAACGCATCCGGCCTCACGCCGCAGCAGTACATTCAGCAGGAACAGCAGATGGCCAACAGCAATGCGGGGTATGCGGCCGCGGGTTACGAATCGGCCAAGCGGAACCTGGCGCGTACGAATGCCATGGCGAACAGCGTGCAAGCCGCCGGTCGGAGCATCGGTCATATCAAGGGGATGGCCGGAAACATGGATTTGCTCAATACACAGGTCCATACGTTGACCGCGCAGAACGCGGCGCTGCTTAAACTCACTTCGGAAGCCGCGATGAACTCATCCCATGCCGCGCTGCAGAAGGCGAAAAAGGAAAAAGCCGCAGGCCAGGCCGCAAACAATCTGAATCAGGCTTTCAGCGGAGTCCAGAATCCGGGACAGGCCGGTCGCAGCACCAGTGATTACCTGCGCAACATGTTCAACAACATGCCAAAACCCACAGGGGGTACACCATGAGCACACGGCATCGCAGCGGATTCGCCGGCCTGCTTTTGCTCGCCTGCCTCGCGCTGGCGCCGCTGACCGCGCAGGCGAGTCTGTTTAATCCGTTTAATCTGTTTCATGCCAATACCAAAACCACCGCGCCGACGATGAATGTGGTCGTGCCGAAGTACAATTGCCAGGTCGGTAGCGGCCTGGCGAACACGTATTCCGGTAATGTGTTTTTCGGCATGGAGGGTTTTTCTCAGGACATGCAGGCCGCCGGAAACGCCATGGCCGGCCATGCCATTTACTACGGGAACATCATGCTGCGCGCGTTTCTGATTATCGCGCTGATGTGGTACGGCTTCGGGATGCTGACCGACGTGGGCGGGGCCTATCTGGAACCGTCAAGTATGATACGCACCTTCGTCACGCTGGGTGCGGTGATATTGATCTTTCGAAACTATTATCCAATCGCCCACGCATTGATCCGCATCTTCCAGGAAATCGGGGGCGGGTTGGTGGGTGTGTCGAATCAGGGCAACTACGGCGACCCTTCCTGCGTACTGTTTTCGACCGGCGACGGGCTGATACACAGCATGTTCATTGCGCCCGTGACGAACGTCTCCCTCTGGCATGTTGTCATGGACGAGGGCGTTTCGACGTTGATAGAAATGTGGCTTTATCAAGCTGCCATATTTGTGGTTGCTGTTTTGATGATTGTGGCCGGTCTGTTTTATTTTTTCTGGTCCATCGTCTCGATGTTTTTGCTCGCCATCGCCATCGGTCTGGGTCCGCTCGTGATTCCCATGCTGGTGTTCGACTGGACACAGAAGCTGGCCTTCGACTCTTGGCTCGGATTTTTATGGGACGCCCTCATGTACCAGATCGTCGGACCCGCGGTGCTGGGCATTGCAGGCTACGTGGTGAGCGATGCCATTGCGCCAATAGCCAACACGACACCTTTGTTTTACTACAGTCAGCACCATTTTCATGTCAATTGGTCACCCTTGCTGGGCCTGGGGTTGACAGGCGCGGCTGTGGTCTGGTTCTCGTGGAAACTCCCATCTCTGGTGCGTCAGCTTTCGGCCGGCGCCGCGCATGCGGGAGATTTCGGCGCGGGCAAGGAAATAGGTCAGCTGTCAGGGATGTTGAAATCCAAATAGACGAACTTCGCATCACTCGTCCTGAACGCAGAGGCTTTCGCGCTAACGAATGATCTGCTCAATGCCACGGGCGGCATAACGGCTAGACTGCTCATGGCGGCGGATACTGCGTGGTCACCGCACCTTCGCGGGGAGCGTGGCCGTGCGGCCGCCGCCTCCACCTCCGCCTCCGTCAAACGCAGACGAACCACGCGATGAACCTCGCGCCCTCGATATCATCGCGGCGGATGCCTGGCCGGCAGTCCCTGATGACGCCGTAAAGGGCCTGGGGCTTTCCGGGCGGCGGGTTCTCGAAATACAGCGTGCCTTTGGCGCCTTTGGGTATAAAAGCATTCCCGGACAGTGTGAACACGCGCCAGTCGCTGGTCCAGATATCAACCCGCGACAAACGAGCACCCGGAAGATGTTCTGGATGAAACTCTCCGGCGTGATGTCTGGCCTGGTTTCGCTGGTCGATGGATAGTTCAGGAGCGGACTGCAGAATCTCGTCGATCCGGCGCTGCTGTTCATCTGTAAGATCGGAAGCGCGGTCTCTGGCCATCAATCAGCCTCGTCGGTCGAACGCCAGACCACGACGCCAGTTTCGGCATCCACGACGCGGACTTCCTGAAAGGCCGGGTCTTCGACGCCTTCGAGCGCCACATCGATCGCTTCGGTTGCGCTCACGTACACCTGGGTGAAGGCATCCGGCGGCAGCCAGTCGCTTTCAAGCGGGAAATCGGCTTCGATCCTGAATGGCATATTGGTCCTCCGAATACGAGGGCAGTCCGTCAGCCATCAATCTTTGCAAGTCCTCGACTTGGTATCAATCATCGCTCGCGCGCGGGCATTGGGCAAAGGTCAGCTCGCAAAAGCGTGAAAAGCCCCCCCTAACGCAGTTATTTAGGAAAAAAACCGCGTGTTCATGGGCCGATCATGGTGCCCATGGACAACAAGCACAAGCAACAACTCGACCCATTCGGCTGGCAGGCCTTCTACGAGCGTTACGCGGCGCCGCTGCTGGCTCGCGATCGGTTTTTTATCGGCATGTTCGTCGCTCTTGCGGTCGCTCTGGCGGAAGCTGCCGCGCTCGTGGCATTGGTGCCGCTACATAAAATCGAGCCGTACGTGGTGCGGGTCAACGATCTCGGGCAGGTACTTTCATCCGGGCCGGTCAACGCAACCGGCAAGCCACCGAAAGCGGCCATTGTCTACTGGCTCGGAAGATTCGTCACCGATCTCTATGAGGTCATGCCCGGCATCAGCCGGGCGAACATCGAGCAGGCCTTCTTCATGACGCACGGCGCCGCCGTGTCGCAGATAGAAACCTTCCTGAATCAGCACAATCCGGTCAAGACGCTGGCGGAAAATCCGTCGGCGCGCGTCTCCGTATCGGTCAAGAAAGTCATCCCGCTGCCTCACGACACCGCCTACGTCTCGGCCGTGGTGACCGACGAGCTGACCGGACGTTCGCGTGGGATCTCGCTCACGCTCAGCTACACCTTCAATCCGCCCAAGACGGTGGCCGACGCGCTGCATAACCCGCTGGGCATTCTGATCACCAATTTCGCAGAGGGCAACTGATGAAACGCACCGCGCTGTTTCTGCTTCTCGGGCTTACCACCGCGTCCGGCGCGTTGCCGATCGCGCAGGCGGACGGCGTGCCTTATCCGTCCGCCTTGTCCGCACGCCTGGTTCGCTTCGTATATAACCCCAATCAGACCTACACGCTCTACCTGAGACCCGGGATGGGCACCGATATCCAGCTGCCGCGGGGCGAGCATCTGGTGTCTTTGCAGTTGGGAGACACCGTGCAATGGATTACCTCCTACGTGCAGGGTACCGGGAACATTCTCATCAAACCGGTCAGGCCGGGCATCGAGACTTCCGCGACACTGATCACCTCCGCGCACACCTATCAGATGATGCTGGTGTCGCGAAACAAGGGCGCCTGGTATCAGGGCGTCAAATTCACGCCCGAAAATCCGTTGGTCCTGCTGAATCCGGCCAACGAACAAAGCGCGGCCCTGAACCCTTCGCTGTCTGCCGACGCGCACACGGCAGATGGAACGTCCTCGCCAGCATCGCCGTCCGGCGATTCCGCCGACGCTTTGGCCGACGTGAACGTCAGCCAGATGAATTTCGCCTGGCGCGTGAAGGGGCGCGCCCGATTCGCGCCGACAGAAGTGTTCTCGACGCCGGATTTCATCTGGTTGCGCCTGCCGCAGGATGCCCCGGCGCCTGTGGTGTTCGGATGGCAGGGCGGTCAGTGGGGCATCGTCAACTACAACCGACGCGGCCCCTGGATCGTCGTGCAGGGAGCGCCCGCTGCCGTCGAGCTGCGCGCGAACGGGCGGAGCGTCGTTGCCTGGCGCCAAGGCGCCAAGGCGTCGGGCGGCGGTTCGCAGACGCCGGCGGCTGAAACGTCGTCCAGTTTCGTCTGGGGGCAATAAACCATGGCCCTCTGGCGCAAGAGCGAACAGAAAGAAGCCCCGCCGCCACCGCCCCGCGACACGCAGGAACCCGGGCGAGGTCTGCCGACGCGGACGCTGCCCATGCTCATGGGGGGCTTTGCCGTCGCCGCGGCGCTGTATGTGGCGTTCTTCACCAAGAACCATCCCGTACAGCCTGCAGCGCCGCAGACGGTCGCGCAGGCGCCCGGCGTCAATCCGCAGGCCAGCCCGCACAAGTCCGAGCTGAAAAGCATCCTCGACAGCCTGAATCAGATCGAGGCCGAACACGGGGGCGGCAAGCCTGCCGGATCGTCTTCGGCTTCGGGCGGCAACGCCGTCACCGACGCCACGCCGACGCCAGAGCATGTGCATGATGCCGCCAAGCGGGGCAACATCGCGGCCAGTCCACTGACCGCGCTCACCGGGGATTACCAGACCGGCCGAAACGGCTCCGGTAATACCGGTGTCGTGCCGGAGTACAACGCGGGGGCGGGCGGCGGCGCCCCGAACGGACAGCTACAGGGGCCTGCGCGGATGCCGTCTGCCAGCGAGATAGCCGCACTGGCGGGGCATCGGACGCACAGCGCCAACGGCAATCAGGCCTATCTCAAGCAATCCCAGACGGAGGCCCAGGTCAACGGCGGTTACGGGGCGATCAGCAAGGTCCTGCCACCGCTCCAGGGCGCCGTGCTTTACCCGGGTGTGGTCCTGCCGGCCACCACGGTCACCGCCGTCAACACGCAGTTGCCGGGCACGGTCATCGCGCAGGTGACCAATCCCGTCTGGGGGCGCAACGGGCACCTCGCCGTGCCCGCCGGTTCCCGCCTCGTCGGCAGTTACGACACCTCGATCACGAATGGACAAACCCGCGTGCTGGTCGCTTTCCAGCGGGTGATCTTCCCGGATGGCCGAGAAATCGTGCTCGGCAATTCGCAGGCCGTGGGCGAACAGGGCGCATCCGGCGTCAAGGGTCATGTCGACAATCATTTCTGGACGATGCTGGGGTCATCCCTGCTTGTGGCGATGCTCGATCAGGGCGTTGCCGCTGCAGGTCCCCAGCAATCCGTCACCTCGCCCACGGGCAGCACCTTCCAGTCGCCGGCGCAGGCAGGCGCGCAGGTCTTCGCCAACAGCGCCGGCAAGGTGCTGTCGCCCTACATGAATATGCAGCCGACCGCGGTCATCCCGCCGGGGACCGCCATCGACGTGCTCGTCAACAAAACCATCCTCATGCCTTCGGAGAATCGATGATGAAAAGAACCGCTGTAATCCATCGCGGGCTGGGCAGCCTGGCGGCCGCGGGGCTCATTCCTCTGCTCGGCGGCTGCGCCGCGACCCAGCCGAAAGTGCCGGCCGGCGCCATACCCGGTTATGTATTCGGGTATCACGTCGTCAGCGATCATGGCCCGAAAGCGCAGATCGTCAGCGGCGAACACGACACCTGGTTCGCATTGCCCGCCGACGCAAGGCTGCTGGAAGCCAAGGGCGACGGAAAGAACGTGCCATTTCACAAGCAGGGCGCCTACTGGACCGCGGATAAGGTAGCCACCCAGTGGACCCTGTATACCTCGAAAGGACCGGTCTTCGCGGTCGCGCCCAAGAGCGTCGGCGTCATCCTTGCGGCGGAACATCAGGCGCGCTTCGCCAAACCCCGGTATGCCTGGCATACGGATCAGCTGACGCTGACCTTCCGCCATGGCGCGGCGCTCACGCCAGCCGATCAGCAACGACTGGCGGCGCTCGACGCGCGCCTTGATGCCGCGCATCAGGTCGCATGGATTCGGGTGAGCGGGCAGACGACCGCGAGCGGCAGCATGACGGCCAACGCGAAGATCGGGGCCGCCCGCGCGGCCGTCGTGGCCGGCTGGCTGACCGCGCATGGCGCGGCACCGGTCTCGAATCTCGGCTGGACGCCGGGCGCCAACGCCAAGGCCGCCCTGGTCGCGGCGCGTTATCAGGTTCGCGTGCCGAAGCCGGTCAAAATCGTCCATCCACCGATCGAGAGGGTTCATCCGCCGGTCAAGGCTGCGCCCGGCCATGGCCGCCCGCAGGCGCCGACCGCACCGCTCAAATCCACGCCGATGACCGCGGTCAACCTGACGCCCAAACCTCCGACTTCGTTCGTGTTCCGCACCCACGCGGGGGATCTGCTTTCCCATGATCTCGCTGCGTTCCTCAAGCGGCAGGGCTGGTCGATGGTGTGGCGCGACCCGAACGACTACGCGCTGCAATATCCCGCGCGCTACACCGGCAAGACCCTCGACAACACGCTGCGCCAGATAGTGGACCGCTACCGGGTGCGCATCGTGCTGTATCGGGCCAATCACGTCGCCGTCGTCGAAGCCGGCGCCGCCGAATAAGGAGAGTCGCATGAAGACGATGTTACCCAAGGTGCTGACGCTGGCTATAGGCGCTGCGCTACTCGGCGGTTGCGCCACCACGCCCGCGCTCAGTCGTATCAGCGCAGCCCAGGCCCGGCTCAAGCAACAGGCAGCAGAATCGGCCAAGGCGCCGCCGGCCCTGTCCACGGAAAACGCACCCTATGTCGCGCCGAAGCCGGTCCGTTACCTGGCGCCGGCCGATGCGGTCAGCGTGCGGGCTTCCGGCCTGCCTCTGAAACAGGCGCTGCGCAGCATTCTGCCGGCGGGCTGGTCGCTCTCCTTCGAAAGCGACACGCAACCGGGACAGGGTGTCGACATCGACCTGGAACAAGTCGGGCGCAACAGCGCCATCCGTCAGGTCGCCATGGCCGGCGGCGATGTGGCCGTCATACGTCCGGGTCGCCGGCAAGTCGTCATCGCCAAACGCGCGACTTATCTGTTCCGGGTGCCGACCGGACTGCTGTCCGCGCAGAGCGCCGATCTCGACGTGTCTTCGTCGTCTTCCATTTCCGGCTCCGGCGGCGGGTCCTCGATGGGCGGAATGGGCGGTTCATCCATCGGCGGCTCGTCCATGGGCAGCTCGTCCATGGGTGGAATGGGCAGTACCGGAGGCATGATGGGCACATCCGGCGGCAGTTCGGGCGGTATGAACGGCGCCTCGTTTTCGGTGACCGGCGGCTCGCAGACTTCCGGTTTTCTCAAGACCCTTCAGTCCCTCGCCGGACCCAACGGCTCGGTCAGCCTCGACGCGGCCACCGGCCTGGTATCAGTGACCTCCGGCGCCGGCGGTCTTGAGCGCGTCACGCATTACATCGACGCCTACAGTCGGGCCGCCAATACCAAGGTCGAGATCCATGCCGCGATTCTCGAGGTGCAGCTCAACCACGGCCTGACCACCGGCATCCAGTGGAACAAGGTGCTGTCGAATACGCTCAGCGCATCCTTGTCCGCCACGCAGCCGACCATCGGCCAGCTGATCTCCGGCGCTTCGGCCAGCGCGTTCTCGCTGACCAAGACGGGCACGAACCTGAATGGCGTGATCAAGGCCCTCCAGCAGGTGACGACGGTCAAGGTGATTACCAAGCCCTGGCTGGTGGCCTCCAACGGTACGCCCGCGACCATCAACTCGGGTACTCAGGTGCCCTACGTGGGCGACATCCAGAGCAACGTGACGGGATTGTCCGGCACATCCACGACGGGCGCTTCGCTCAGCTACGCCAACAACGGCATCGCGCTGTCCTTCATCCCGCAGGTGCTGGGGCATGGCTGGGTACAGATGGCCGTGGTGCCCCAGTTGTCCACCATCGAGAAGTTCGAGACCTTCACGGTCGACGGGCAGCAGATGAATGGTCCCGAGCTGCAGCAGCGCCAGGCCTTCGTCCGCATGCTGATGCGCAGTGGTCAGACCGTCATTCTCGGGGGCTCGATTTCGCAATCGGCCAATCAGCAGACCAGCGGCATCCCGGGCCTGTCGCGCATTCCCGTACTCGGCGCGCTGTTCGGCGCCTACGGCCAGGGTAACGAGCGCACCCAGCTGGTGATCCTGGTGCGCACTAAGGTCGTGCCGGCGCCCGACATCAACCCGCTGGTCGGAGAATCCCTCTGATGAAGCTGAAACTCGCGCGGCCTGCTTTCGGGCGGAAATCAGAAGCCACTCCGAACTGTTTGGCGGTTCAGACAGGCGATATCTGGCGCTACTGGGGCCTCGACGCATCGGGGCAGCCGGAAGAAATATCGCAGCCGCCGGCGCACTGCGTGCTGTGGCGGGTCTGTGAATATGACGTGCTTGCGCCGTCCGGCGGACGTTCGACGAAGGGCTTGGGGCGTCTGGGACGGGAATTGCTCAAGGAGCGCGTCGCGCAATTCACCAGCGGCGAGTGGGCGGTGTTCACCCGCCAGGGCAACGAGACGATCAACGGCCATCCGTCCCGTCCGCTTGCGCTTGCGCTGCGTGACCGCCTCAAGGACCTGCCTGCGCCTTCCGTACTGCAAGCCGAACTGCCGGGGGGCTATACGGCGCTCGCCATCTACCGGCGCGATCAGACGGTCACCGGCTGGACGCTTGCAAGCGGCGAAGACATCGAAATCACTCAGGCACGCCTGGTGCAGCAATCGGGCGTATCGGACGCGGGCGCCGAGTCGTTCGCCGACCTCTGGGCGCTGCTTGAAAACGCGCCGCCTTCGCGGGACTTTCCGGTGGAACCCGAGTGGCGGGGCATCCCGGTTCGTCAGTACCGCCGCGCGGCGCTGCTCGCATCCACGGCCTTGTTGGCTCTGAGCGTCGTCAATCTGGGTATTGAAATGTCAGCGGAAGCCCTGCACGGACATCGCGCGCGCCTTGCCGCTACCAGGCTGGACGCCGCCAAGATCCGCGTCATTGCCTGGGACCGCACGCATGCCGAGGCCCTGGCCCGGCAGGGCGGTATTCGGCCCGACAGCCTGATTGCGGCGGCCAAAGCGGTCTATCAGCCGGGCAGCAGCGTCAGCCTGACGCAAAAGGGCCGCGAAATCGTCGTCATGCTGCCGCTGCACGCGCTCTCCCCCATTGCGCCGGGCCAGTGGACACCTGCGTCCGCGATTCGAGCGGGACTCGCGAAGCGTCCGCCCCGCGGCTGGCGGCTGTACCGGCTCGCCAGGGCCGGGGAAGGGCGGTTCGCGCTGATCTACCGTCACGGGAGTCTGATGCCATGAAAAAGCCGAGTCTGGTGCGGAACCGACAATGGGGCTGGTCGGCGTCGGCGCTGATGCTGGTGTTGGCGTTCCTGGTTTGGCATTTCTCGAGCGCGGCCGGACGCACAGCCGACCATTACGCGGCGGATGCGGCAAGAGATCTGCGCTCAGCCGCCCGACTCGTGCTGATGACCCAGCGCAAGCTGCCGGCTTCGCCCGCTGTCGATGATGTCGAGACCAACGCCGCGCTTGCGCTCTCCGCACTGCGCCGTGCGGCGCCAGCCGACTTTGCCACCATCAGTCAGGCGACGGTCTCGGGTTACACGAAGAACGACGGCAACGGGCTGGAAGACCTCGCTTCGGCGGCCAAGCCCGCTTCCATTCCAGGGCTCAAGCGGCTGGCCTTTCGGGTGACCGGCAACTGGACCACCTTGTCCGGGCTGCGCAGGCTGCTCGCCGTTTTCGACCGCTACCCCGCGCGCATCACGGGGCTGGATATCGCCCAGGGATACTTCGACGTAACGGTGACTATCTATGGCCGATGACTCGTTGCTGACTGACGCTTTCGAGGATGCGCCGGAAGGCTGGTGGCGTCCGAAGGAGCAGATGCCGATTCTGCAGGCGCTGCGCGCGGTCGGCATGAGCGATGCGCATCTGCGCTTCGCCCGCGCCACGGCGGCCGCCGGCTGCATACCCGAGCCGCAGGCCGTCAGGGAAATGCGCCTGCTGCCTGCGGAACGCATCGCGGCCGCGCTGGCGCTGTCTTCGGGGTATCCCTGGTTGCCCTGGACCCGCGTGCCGGAAATCGAGATCACCGGCGATCTCAAGGACGCCGTCATCGAACGGGCGGGCCAGCATGCGGTCCCGGTGCATCGCGACATGAGCGGCGCGGTGTATTACGCGATCGCGGACCCGGCGCATGCGCGCGAGGTACGCATCGCCGACAGCCGCGCGCGTTTCGTGCTGGCGACGCCCAAGACCATCTCCGGCCTGTATTACCGGCATTACAGCAATCCACGGGAGGACTTCCTGGCCGCTCTCGAAAAGAAGGATTGGCGCGCCGCGATGGGACACCTGCTGACGGAGTCGGTCTACCAGGGCGCCGGCGTCGAGAATATCTACCTAGAACCGGGTCCCATGGCCGGGCAGGTGTTCATTCAGGTCGAGGGCATTCGCCGTCACCTGCATGCGCTGCCGCTTGAACGCAGCCCGTCGGGCACGCTGGATGGCCCGTTCGGCCGCCTGATTACCCTCATCGCGGGCGATATCCGCGCAGCGGAAGGCGATCTTTCGGTACCCGGTTCGTTGAGCGGACTGATTCCCGAAAACCTGGAGGGCCGTTTCGAGTTCCGGGTGGAACTCAAGCAGACCTTCTTCGGCCGCGCCGCCGTGCTGCGACCCTTCGACCTGCAGGCGGATGTCGCGGACATCGATCTGCTGGGCTTCGATGGCGAGACGCGCAGGAAGCTGCGTCAGGCCATTGAGTCGCCTTATGGATTGCTGCTGGTCGTAGGGCCAACCAGCTCCGGCAAGAACACGACGGCCATCTCGCTGCTGTACTCGACCGATCCGTTGGCGAGATCGATTCAAACCGTCGAGCATCCGGTCGAGGTGCGCGTGGCTTCGTGGGAACAGCACGAAATCCCAGTCGCCAAGAGCAACCCGGAGGAAATCGAGGGGGCTGCCCGAAAAATCACGGACTCCCTGCTGCGCTCGGCGCCGCAGATCATCTACTGGGGCGAGATTCGCAATGCGGATGCCCTGTCCCGAGCGCTGGTCGCGGCCAATACCGGGCACATGACCCTGTCCACCTATCACGCGACGGACGCCGCATCGGCGATTTTACGCATGCGCACGGAACGGACCCGCGCCGGCGACCGTATCGACATGACGGCCGGCGGCGACCTGATTCTCGGCATCTTGTCCCAGCGACTGCTCAGAAAGGTCTGCGCGCACTGCGCTCAGCCCGAGACCCGCGATGAAGTGCTGCGCGTCATCGAACGCGCGGGACTGCCGAAGACACAGATCAAGCGGGCCTCAAAAGAGGGCTGTCCGCGCTGCGGCGATACCGGATACGCCGGACGCATTCTCGCCTACGAGTTTTTCGAGCCGACGGCCGACATGGATCTTGGCACTGCCAGCGCGGCCGAGATCCGCAAGACGACCCGCCCCGGACTCTTTCGCAGCGGGCTCGAGCGCATGGCGCAAGGCGTCACCGATTACGCCGAGGTCATGCGCGTACTCAAACCCAAGACGGGAGCCGACGAATAATGCGTTACGTGTTTCGCGCCGATGTCGATTACGGCCGCCGCGGCATGGCGGAAGAAACCATGATCGGCGAATCACCCGACGAACTGGCCGAGCGCCTGACCGCCCGCGGGCAACGCCTGGTCGATGCCCGCGTGTCGTGGTACGAGACGATCAGCCTCTGGCAGCACCGACGGTTTCCCTCGCGGGAACTGGCCCAGATCTATCGTTCCCTGTCCCGGCGGATGTCGCAGGGCGCCAAGCCGCAGGATGCGCTGGCGCAGGCGGGCTCCTTTGTCAGCGACCCGGTGCTCAAGGTGGCGCTGTCAGCGGCCGGCGCCGCCGTGACTGCCGGCGCGCGCATGGACGAGGCCCTGCATCAGGCGGGATTCGATGAGGAAGATATCGCGCTGGTTCGGGCCATGAGCGAGGCGGGCAATCTGCCGGAAGCTTTTCAGGGGCTGTCGGACAAGCATCAACAGCTGGCGACCCTCGGCGGCAAGATCAAAGGCATCCTGACCCAGCCGATCATTTACGGCGCCATCGGCGCACTGATGATCTGGTCGAGCTTCCTGTTTCTGATTCCGCGGTTTGCCACGTTCTTCCAGAAGGCCGGCTTCAAGCCACCGCATGGAATTTCGCAAATATACGCGCTGGACGCGGTTATTCAGCAATATCCGGTCGCATTTTCGGTGTTGTACTGGACGCTGCTCGTGATCGTCGTGGTCGTGTTGTTCAGCGGACGGATGCGCGAGGTCTGGCGCCGTGCGCCGGTGCTGCGAGAGTTGCTGGCACGCGCCGACGCGGCGCAGGCGTTGACTTCTTTTGCGTTGCTGTACGAAGCGGCCATCCGGCGATCCGAAGCGGCGCGGCGGGTGGCCACGAGCTGTCGCGGCGAACAGCTGCGCGAGGCGTTCAACCGCCTTGCAGCCGGTCTCGAAGGCGGCGGCAATCCGTCGGATGCGGCCAGGCTCGCGGAATTTCCGGAGTTCCTGTCCGCCACGATCATCGGCGCCCTGGGCGCCAACGATCCGGATGCGACGGTGGAAGACCTTCGGGTCTACGCCCGCATCATGGCCGAGGACATGGAGATGTTTTCGAAGCGTTTCGAGACCTGGGCGAACCTGATGTTCATGTTGATGACCGCGTTGATGGTGCTCGGCATCTTCGGGGTCACGGTATTCCCCGAGCTGGCTACGCTGCTGTCGCACGCATGACAACCGTTGAAAAACCATCAAGGAGATGGACGATGAAACTGAAACAGCCAACGAATCGCCGCCGCCAGGGCGGTTTTACCCTGATTGAGATTTTGATCGCGCTGGGCGTCCTTGCGGTCATTACGGCCGGTGTGGTCGCATTCTTCAACCTGAGCAAGTCGAAGGGACAGGTGTTGTACAACACCATGGCGTCCATCGCGTCGGCTGCAGACCGCTTCGACCTCGACACCTCGTGCTACCCGTTCCAGACGGACCTGTTGTTCGATAAAGCCGCGGTCGCCGGCAATACGGCCAATTCCTGTGGCGCCGACGTGTCGAGCACCTGGAATGGTCCCTACATGCAGACCAAGTCGGTGGATGCCAGCGGTAACGTGGAATTCACCCAGATCGGCCCGCAGGTGACGATCTCGATCGTGCCGGGCTCCTTCCTGCCAAACGGCAGTAGCGTGCAGTACGCGGTGCAGGCGAACAACGTGCCGCAGAAAATCGCGGCCCAGGCGTTCAAGTCCTGTTCGGGCGGAGCGGCGACCACCACCAGCGGCTCGAACACGGTGGCCGGCAACTGCTACCTCGGTACCGCTTCCGGCGGCGTGAACACCTTCGGCTACGTGTTTGCGGGTAACAGCTGATGCCGTACCGCGCCGGACCGTCCCCATCAGCGCCGCCCCGGCGTCAGGGCGGTCTGGCGCTGTTGCTGTTCGTCGTGCTGCTGGCGGGCGTCGCCTCCCTCTTCATCGGCGCCTATACCGCGGAGCTGGGCGGGGTCGGCGAGGCGGCCACCCAGCGGCGCGATCAGGATTATGTCAACCGCGCGGCGACGTTGCTCGCCGCGTGGTATGCCGCCCATCCGCAACTCATGGACGGCAGCACCCAACCCTCGATACCGAATTGCTCGCTGCCGGTCGGCGACTGCCTGATGCAGGCGGCCGGCATCCCGGAACGACATGGCGTGGTGGTCTCCGTCGGCCCACGCCAGACGACGCCGAACGGATACGACTACCGATCGATCACGCTATGGATACCCAAGCCCGACGCCACGGGCTCGCAACGCACCCAGTACGCCGCGCAGTACGCGCTGGTCAGCGCCGCAGTCGACGGGCGCCCCATCGAGCGCGCGCTATGGGTCGAAGCGAACCGTGCGCTGGCGCGGTTGTCCGCGCAGCTCGTTTCGGCGTACGCCGCCTGGCTGGCGAACACCGGCGATATCGCCAACGACTGGTTCCAACCCACGGGCTGCGGACCCTACGGGGACAATGCCAATTTCGTCTGCGCGGATACCTGGACCAATCTGGCCCAATCCGGCCTGCCCATCGCCCTGGGTGCGCCGGCGGGACGACTCAATCCCTGGGGGCTGCCCTATCAGATTTGCAACGCGGCGGCCTGCGGCGCGAGCGATCAGGGGGCGCCTTACAGCCTGTTGCTGCGCACCGCGACGCCCTGGGGTGGACTGCTGTCACAAACCGCCATCGAGCCGATCGCGGCGGGTTGAGGATGTTCGAGACCGACAAAGGAGTTTTTGCGTGAGTGGATTCGTCACCTGGATGGAAAACTGGCTGCAGGCGGAACCGCCGACCTGGTCGGATCTTTATCTGCGGGTCAACAGCCGCCCCGTCGTCAAACTCTCCGGCATGGGACTCAAGGTCATGGAGGCCTCGCCGCTCGTGCGCGAGGATGACATCGAGTACCTGGTCGGCGGCAAGGTCGACTGGAGCGCCGATGTCGACCAGGACCATGGCGTAACGGTCTCTGGCCTGCGCTTTCGCGTCAACGTGCTCAAGTCGATGGGCGGAGGCGGAGCTGTGCTGCGCCGGCTCGAAACCGAGCCGCCGGAACTCGACGGTCTCGGCCTGCCGACGAACCTGCTCCGGCGCATCTGTCAGTTCTCTCACGGTCTTATCATCGTGGCCGGAGAAACGGGGTCCGGCAAGACGACCACGCTGTCCGCCATGATGCATGAGCGCGCGCGCTTGCGTTCGACCACCACAGTGACCATCGAAGACCCGGTCGAAATCCTGTTTCCGAAGGAAATGCCTACGCGCGAAGGCGGCCTGTCTCAGTTCATCCAGCGCGAGGTGGGGCACGACACCGACTCATTCACATCGGGCCTGCGCGCGGCATTGCGCGAGGCGCCTAACGTCATCGCCGTCGGCGAGGTGCGCGACGCCGAATCGGCACGCCTCGCCCTGCAAGCGGCGGAGACCGGGCACCTGGTCTTCATGACCCTGCACACGCGCGGCGCCCAGGAAACGGTGTCCCGTCTGTTGGCCTTCTTCCCCGAAGCGCAGCATACGCTGATCCGCCAGCAGCTGGCCTCCGGCCTGCGCCTGGTGCTGCGCCAGGTGCTGATGCCGCGCAAGGGCGGCGACGGACGTGTGCTGGCCTACGAACTGATGACGCTTGACGGCGGCATCGCCAACTGCATCCGCAAGGGCACGGATCATCAAATCCTCAGCGAGATCAGTGCCGGCCGGGAGTACGGCATGGTCGCGCTCAATGACATGCTGACCAAACTGGTCAGGGACGAGGTGATTGAGCGCGACGAGGCCCTGCGCCATTCCTACGACCCGGAGGCGCTCGATGCGATGCTCTGAACGCCAGCATGGCTTTACCTTGATCGAGGTCCTGATCGCGATAGGGCTGGTTGCGCTGATCACGGCCATGAGTTATCCGATCTTCGACTCCATGCTGGATTTCGGGCAACGGGAAGCCACGCATACCCGGTTGCTGGAAGCGGCCAACGCCATCAAGAACGCCTATCGCGAGAATGCCTTGATGGTGGACTCATCGCTATCCGGGCAGTATTTCTGCGCGGCGCCTGGGGCTTGCATCACGCCCGCCCCCTCGAATAACGCGCCGCCGTCTGCGGTGCCTGCCAGCCAGGCTGACGGCGCGCAGACCGCGAGCGAACTGCAGCTGATTGCCCAGTCGCAGGGACTGAATGTCGAGCGTCTGGAAGTGGATGGCTACAACAAGTATTTCCGCTATTTCGTCAGCAACGCGTTGAGCAAGCCTAATGGGCCTGGCGGTGCGACCGTTTACTACCATGTGATCGCGATCGTGTCGTCGGATGGCAAGAATCAACTGTCTCCCGGCACCACCTTCGACCCGGCGACCGGGCAGCTCACGCTGGCCACCGGCGATCAGGGCGTCGTCGTCAGCGGGCTACCCATCGAGCAGGCCTATTACCGGCAGGCGATGGATCAGCTGCGCACTCTGGCGGACGATTATGGGCAGTTTTTCACCTCCCGATATCTGACATCGAACGCGCGGAATCCATCCACCGATTACTTTTCGCAGTCGGATGCGCTCGATCAGACCAACGCGCAGAGTTTCGACAGCAACAGTCCCATCTGCAACAGCGGCAACGGTAACTGCGGCTGGAATTTCAGTGGCGACCCGTTCCCGGGCCAGCTGGGCACGCCGGTGACCAATACCGGGGTCGTGTTTTGGGATTGCCAGCCGGCCACGGTGCTGGGCGGCTTCATGTCTTCGCTCGGGCTGTCTCAAAGCGCCGTGACCGACCCCTGGGGATATCCGGTCGGCGTCTGCAACGGCCCGAATGCCACGGGGCAGGGCGTCAACGTCCGCAATCCGTCGAACAATAACGCCGCACTGCAACCCCCGCCCTATACCGCCGCCATCGTCGCTTGGGCGCCTGGCGGCATTCCGCTGACGGCCACCGTGGTCGGACAGGATTAGAGGATCGTCTCATGCGAGACATCGGAGACCTGCTGCAACGCTACCTTGACGAGGGGTTCCATTTCACCGACGCGAATCTTTCGCCCGGCGAGCCCATCCTATATCGCGGCGCGGGCGGATTCGAAGCTTCAAAGTCGGCGCCGCTCACTCTGGATGAAATCGAGCATTTCATCGCGTCTCCGGATTTGGGTGGGGAAAACTGGCGGCAACGCATGCGGGAGAATCGAAACACGCTGGAAATGGCCTGCACATTCGGCCAGGCCCGATTGCGCTGCAGCGTTTACGAGACCGGCGGTTCAGCCCACACGCTGCGTATCGCCATCCGCAGACAGCCGCTCGATGTCCCGCCGCTCGAGACGATCGGAGCCCCGCCGAACATCACCAAGATGCTGGGGCGAGGCAAAGGCCTCGTCCTGATTACGGGACCGACCGGCGCGGGCAAAACGACGACCATGGCTGCTTTGCTCGACTGGATCAACCGGCGGATACCGCTGCATATACAGACCATCGAGCAGCCGATCGAGTATGTTCACAAGCGGGATAAATGCGTCATCTCGCAAAGCGAGGTCCCCGAGAACTCGCCCAGCTTCGCTGCGGGCGTGGAAGCCGCGCTACGTCATCGTCCGGACATTATCGCCATCGGCGAGATTCTCAACCGCGAAACCGTCAGCGCCGCACTGCATGCCGCGACTTCCGGACATCTGGTCATCGGCACCATGCACACCAATTCCTGCGAGGATACGATTGGCGCCATTTTGCAGTTCTACGACGGCGAGGAAGGCGAGCAGCGCAGAGCCACGCTCGCTACCGCGCTTGTCGGTATCGTCAGTCAGGTGCTGATCCCGAGTCACGACAAGAAGAAGCTGCACCTGGCATCCGAAATCCTGTTCTGCAACGACACCATCAGCCGGCTCATCCAGCAAAACAAGGTACGGCAGATCGCCAACGCCATGCGGGATGATCGTGAATATGGCATGTCGTTACTGAACGACTCGATCAACATGCTATGGGCCAGTCAAAAAATATCGCTGCGCGCCGCTATGCGTGCTTCCTATGACCCTTCTGGCGTGGGTGTCTGAACTTCAACAATGAAGAGGTACTTGAAAGTGAATACAAAACAGGCCATGAAATCCGTCGTTCTGCCGCTTTCGCTCCTGCTTCCGTCCGTCGCCCTGGCTCAGGGTGTCGCGAGCAACCCGATTGATCCATTCACCGGACAAACGCAGTCCTATGAAAAGATCATCGAGCAGGCCAAGGCCGCGCAGGCTGAACAGAAACTGGTTCAAGCGCAGTACGAGATCGCCCACTATCGGGAACAGATCGCCGGCGTCCACGGCATCTCAAAGCCGTCAGGCGGCAAGCTCAAGGCGCTGGAGGCGTCCGTGGCGGCGTTGCAGCAGCAGGTAACGGCTCTGCGGGCGGCCCTTGGCAAGAACGGGAAATCGGTGGCTCAGCCGCAAACCGCTCAGGCTCAGGCGCCGCAGGCGGCGACCGCGCCGAAGCTCGTAGGCATCACCCGGACCGCAACCGGCCGAATCGCCTGGGTCAAAACCTCGCAGGGCGTTATCCAGGTGGCACCTGGCAGCCAGCTTGGAAGCTGGAAGGTCAAGGCCGTATCGGCCGACGGCGTGACGCTGGTGCGACAGGGGCATCAGCGGCTGTTGCCGGTATCCGCGGACTGGGCGGGGCAGTTGGGCATCAGCGGCAAGGTCAAGACCGAAAACACGTCGGGCTTTGGCGGTGTGCCGCCTGCGCCCGGCTCGACGCCGGCTTCTGCCACGGCCATGACCCAGCAGGGGGCGGCGACGATTACGCAGGCACTTCAGGGCGGAGCTTGATTCGCAAACAGCCAACGAAAAGGAACGAAAATGAGCGCACAGAAAAGCGCTATTTTGGGGACACCGCATATATATGCGGATACGTTTACTGATTACGGTGGGCTCGAATCTCTCGTTGCCTATGCCTTTATCAGCGAACACCAAAAAGAGTTCTACGCTTGGTTGCAAAGGCACCGGCTTGATCCCATGTTGATGGAACGCTGGATGCAAACGCAGGCGCATATGCTGGACGGCTATGCCACCTTGCGGGAGGCGGGATTGGTGTCTGCGGGCAGTCCAACGAAGCGCCATGAAGCCTGATTGGCGAATGTGTGGCGCTCTCTTGTCTGCTTGTGACCCGATTATCATTGTACTAATATAAGTACAATAAAAGGAGGTCTTATGGACGCAGTGACTTACAGCCACACTCGCCAGCATTTGTCGGAAATCATGAATAAGGTCACCAATGATCGCGCTCCTGTCTTGATCACGCGCCAAGCAGGTGAACCTGTCGTCATGATGTCGCTGCAAGACTTCAACGCGCTTGAAGAAACCGCCTATCTGATGCGCAGTCCCAAGAATGCGAAACGGCTGATGGAATCCATCGAGCAGCTTGCCACAAACGGAGGCCAGTTCAGAGAACTGGTCGATGCCGATTAAATTCTCAGATCACGCTTGGCAAGACTACCTGTTCTGGCAGGCGAAGGATCGGGCCACGCTTAAACGAATCAATACGCTCTTGAAGGATATACAGCGGTCCCCGTTTGATGGACTCGGTAAGCCCGAACCACTGAAACATAACCTATCTGGCTTTTGGTCGAGGCGCATTGACGAAGAACATCGCCTAGTCTACGCGGTTCAGAATGACACTGTTTTGGTGGCTGAATGCCGTTACTAACTAACTCGTGAAGCACCCCTTAGCGGGACAGAGCGTACCGCGCGCTGCATGCATCTTTGACGGATAAATATGTGAAGAAACGGAGAACCGTGCCTAATATTGGTGTACCGTTAGCATCTCCGGGCGGAAATGTAGGGCACGCATTTAACTTAAATGTGAGCTACAGAGGAAACCCACTGCACAAGCGGTATCCTTTGGACTATGGACTAACTCCTCCGGCCTGTGCCTCACCCGTTAAAACTTGGTGTGACAAGTTTCGTAAGATATTGAAAAATGAAGCATCGCAGTTGCTGCTTGATGGTCTCAAGAGAGGACTGTTCGATGCGAGGCATCCCGAGAATGGATTCCCTCGTCGTGTCTGGGCGGTAGATAGTGATGGAATCGTGTACGAGGCCAAGCTGGAAAACTCAAATGAGGGGGTGTATCACGGTTACCCGTTGAGTTCATATCAACGCTCAATGATATCCTTTCTTCAAAAAGAATGGAGAATTCGGCGATGAACGATCTCTTCCATCTGGAATGGAGGGAAGCGGAGGGCTTGAAAGCCCATCTGGATACGGAGTCTGCCGCGACTTTAGCGGACTTGCGCATTTCCTCCGGGCGCTCTGCGATTGATGGGATATGTCTGAGCAGAAATGAACGGCGAACGGAAGACGGCAGAATCGAAGTCCAGGATGACGTTTTTGTATCGGTCTATCCTCTGGCAACCTGGTTCGCTTGGAACTACTATCGACTTTCGTATGAATCCACTCCATCGGAAAATGTACACTGGGATTGCGCGCACAATATAGCTAATGTCGGTGACGGGTATGTATGGCCTCCCATTCGGATATATTCAGATGGTGCCCGGATCGTGCTACGCCCATGGACAGCAGAAGTGGAATCTCGCGATCCCATTCGCTACACGGCAAATGTGCCACTCATTCTGCCCCTGCAGGACTTTCAGAAACAAGTATGGGATTTTTTGCGGCAGGTAGATGCTCGGCTTGCTGGAAAAGAATTGCACGATACTGAATATCAGAGAATATATCGCGAACTTTTGGACGAGCAGAAAGATGGAGAAACTCTGCTTTGGAGGAGCATTGAGGCTCGCATGGGATTTAGCCCCGATGAAGCAACAGAAAAGTCGCGGGGCATTTTTTTGCAAATATGCAGTCTGGTCGATAAAGACAGTCAGCAGGAGATCGCGGGTGGTGGCCAGGACGCTTGGTACTTTCTGGATCATCTGCGGAATCACTTGCACGACTTTGGCGTGGTCCGATGTCCGCGGGATGCTTACAGACCTGAGCATATAACTATCGACAACAATCAGCCTGCGTGGGTTCTGGCGGTCAGGCAAGCGCAGGCTCTCCGCTCCGTCATAGGCAAGCCCAACGGCAGACTCTCCAATGAAGATCTAGCTCAGATTTACGGTATTTCGGTGAGATCGATTTCCGGTTTGGAAGCCTCGAAAAAGGAACCAATCACCCTGTTTCATCCCGAGACAGAGAAGGTGCTGATTGGCAAAAATCATGAGACAGGTCGTCGCTTTGCCGTGGCGCGGCTGATCGCAGATGACATGCTCCGAACACCGGAAACAGGATGGGGAGTTGTGACCGACAGCCGGACTTATAGGCAGAAATTTCAACGCGCTTTTGCTGCGGAGTTACTTTTTCCGCGGGCGGAATTAGCCCAAAGAATTACAGACCCGGACGACTTATACGATCTGGCTGAGGCTTTTGGTGTATCGGAAATGGTGGTGCGCCACACTTTGGAGAATCATCTCACCAACACGCTATCCGACCCATTAGATCGTTGGGATGAATGGGAGGGAACTCCCGCTAACCAATCTCCATAAGAGTTGACCTCTTAAAACAACCGACTTATCATTTTCTTTACGTGTGGCATCTCCGTGAGGCGAGTCGCTAACAAGCGGCAGCCGGTTCACGCAAACGCTCCCAAAGGGCGTTTACCTGAGCTAGGAGGCCACCATGAAGAAGAAGACTCAGAAGACGACCCTGTTCGCCGGAGCAATCGCCCTGGCCGGGTGTTTTGCGCTGACGCCTGTCTATGCCGCCAGCGTCGGTTTGCTGCACCCAAAAATCGCCACCATCACCGAAGTCGCCAATCCCCAGGGCGGACAGGCCACCCTATCCGGCATCACCAGCCGTAGCGTCAATACCCATGGCGTCGACACCGCCTCCGGCGGCGGTAACGCGATCGCCAACCTCGGCGCGCTGCTCACCCCGATTCAGGCGCCTGCAAGCCCGACCTACAGCAGCCCGACCGATGCTTCCAACCAGATCGGCACGATGCTGAACTATGACATGGCGCAGTTCGCGCAACAGGTCGCCGGACTCATGCAGTCGGGACAGCCGATGGCCGACGTGAAGCAGGCCGTGTTCACCTATACCGTGCCGGTCACGATCGTAGGCGGCGGGCAGCCGGTCAAGGGGTTCGTCAACGATACCTGTTTCATCAACCCGGACGCCAGCTACAACTGCCTGGGCGCCGCCTACAACTCGGGCGTCACCAAGATCATCTACGCCGTCTACGAACAGGGCGCGGTCTCGCAGGGCCTGCCCGCCAATTGGACCCTGCCGAACCCCGGCGATCTGGAATGGGCTGAACTCGAGGTGCAGTCCTCCGGCGCCGGCGCCACGCAGTCGTTTCTCACGGTTCAGGGTCAGATCTGGCACACGGTCTCGTATCTGCAGAACGGCGGGCCGCTCGGCCAGTATGGTCAGTACGACATGTACCAGGTCGGCACGGTCGCCAATCAGCAGGCGCTCATCAACTGCGGCGCGACCGCCGGTGGGGCCTGCACGCAGTATCAGCCGGGCGCCTGGGTGCCTGACCCGAACAACAGCCAGAACGTCGGCTCGCTCACCTACGACCAGCAGACGCCCGTCGATCTGCTCGCCAAGAACGTGATCGCGCCACTGGAACAGCAATACGGCGCATCCAGCGCGGTCCTGCTGTATGGCAAGACGGTCGCGCCAGTCTATAACCCGGGTCCGAACAACACCTCCGTCGCGCAGACGGCGGTCGACATCCAACAGCGGGTCATCAACCCGGGCGGGATGTTCTTCTTCATCTCGCGCGGAGCCGGCGGACAGTTCCGCGAACAGGGCGTGTACGGGTTTCTGCTCAACCAGCAGGTTGACCAGTACACCGTCGATGCTACCGGCAACGCGACGTTCTCCAACAGCTTTACGCGGCACGTCGTGTCGCCGACACAGCCGTTCAGCAAGAGCGTGGCATTGACCGGCGGTTATCAGCCTTCGGGTCCGGCCATCATCAATCCGTTCCCGACCGGCAACCAGATTTACAGCTACCTGAACGACACGGTCAACCATCTGCCAGCGAGCGCGTACGTTCAGGTCGCGCCGATTGTGATCCAGTAATCATAGGAGATAGGGAAATGAAGCAGATTCACGTCATTCGTCAGGTTCGACGCATCGTCATGCTGATGCTCGGCGGCGCGCTGTTGGCGCCGGGCCTGGCCCTCGCCGGCATGATTTATAACGCCAATGGCTATGCCCCGAACAGCAGTAGCCCGGTCGTGGGCGGATGGGCGCAGGTCGGTCAAAACACCCCGCGAACCTGTACGCAAGCCGGAAATATACACAACCACCATACGGTCTGCTCTGGCGGCAACCAAGCGTACTACCGTCCTTTTGGCGACGTGGTGCTGCTCAGCGGCCAGTGGGGGCCGGGCGGCACCTGGTACAACGGCTCGCTCACCTGCCCGAACAATACGGCGGCCATCCCGGTGACGGCTGGCGGCACCTGGCAGGGTTACATGGCCGATAACGGCGTTTGGTACAACGCGGTGTATGCGTGGAATTACGGCTGGAGCTGGCAGCCGGCCCAGTCGGTCACCGTTTGCGCCGACACCGATACCGCAAGCGGCTGGTACGGCGGTCAATAAGCACAAGCACACGCGCCGACGGTTATCCGTCGGCGCGGTATTGCGCATCGAAATCGAAACAGGAGATAGACCTTGAATGCCATCACGAAGACCCTTTACCGCACGGCTGCCGGCACGCTGACGGGCGCGGCGCTGTTGTCCATGCTGGCGCTGCCGGTGGCATCCTACGCGGCGCCGCCAGCGTTTCACGACGGGATCGACTACTTCGGCCAGTGCCAGGTGACCAACACGCAGCAGCGCATGGACGACTCTGCGCCGATCTACAACCAGTGGGGCGCGGTCGCCAGACACATCGACAATACCCTGCAGGGCCAGCACAGCCTCGCAGCAATGGATGCCGGCATCGCCTACGTCGACAACCTGACCGGGGCGATCCTGCTCAAGGTGCCCGAGAAGGACCTCAACGGCCGCATCGACTTCGAGTCCATGGGCGCCGCGCCGGTGGTCATGGCCTTCTACGACCCGCAGACCTCCGTGGGCCGGATCTGGATCGACCGGGCCATCCGGGTCAACGGGCAGGTGCTGGTCGAACAGATGCCGTTCGCGCCGGAGGACGGCATCATCCTGTCCTACGGCTACGACAAGAACAACCCGTTCTGGCAGTTCGTGCCGGGCAATGCCGGCAACCCGACGGTGAGCGACCCCTACGCCTTCGTGAATGCCGGCGTGAACGGCTTCTACGCGGCGGTGGGCATGGTGCTGCGCAAATTCAACGCGCAGCGCGGGCTGATCGCGACGATGGACGTGACGCCGCACGTGAGCACGCAGTCCAGTACCGGTTCTTTCGGGCTTACCAAGAAAACCACGGAGACGGTGACCTACGACGCGAAGCCGATCTGGACGCTGGTGCTGCCGTCGGGCGAGGCGCCGGGCGGGTTCACCACCGGCTACAAGCTGCCGCTGTGCAATCCGGTGAGCGGGACGCCGATGACGACCGGCACGGTGCCTCCCGCCCCGGCGCCGATCGCTGCAGGACCCATCGTGCAGGTCAGCGCTGCTCAGAAACAGGCGCAGGCGGCGGCTCAGGCGGCGGCCTTGGCCCAGGCTAAGCAGCAAGCGCAGCTGTGGTCGGATACGACGACCGAGGGCGGGGTGTCCTCGATGATCTACAAGGGGCACTACTGGGCGGCACTGACGATCCCGGCCGGGGTCGAGTACATCCACCAGGGCGCCGACCCGATCGGGCTGGATACCAGTTCCTGGCAGGTGTACCGGTACAGCCAGTCGCAGAGCGGATTGTCGCTGTTTTCCACGGCGCTCTTCGCCGTCGCCCTGGGCGCGGTGACGGGGGGATTGGCGGCAGCGGCGTTGACGAGCAGCGCAGTCTCAGGTACCGCGATAGCTGGTGCCACCACCACTGCTATGCAAGCCGCCGGGCTCACTGCCGATTTCGCCGGTGGCGCGCTCGCGGGGGCGGGTTTCTCGGCCGCTGCCTCGCTGCTATACGACACCGGGTTTCTAGGACTTGCGGGCAGCGGCCCGAACGCGGGCGCGGCCTATGGCGTCAAGTCGCAGTTTGGCGCCTTGGCGGGCAACGGCAACAACCTGTCCCAGGGCGCCCCGGTCTCGCAGTACAACCTCGCGGCCTACATCGCGGCACTGGACTCGGCCAACGTCACGGCGGGCACCTCGACCACGGCGCAGGCGAGCAACCCGAACGTCTCGGGCGG